>JADZDA010000159.1 GCA_020851255.1 Burkholderiales bacterium
GAATTTCGCCAAATGGCGAAATTCGAGTCTGACCCCAATTACCCGAGTCTGACCCCAATTCCCCGAGTCCGACCCCAATTTAGTGGCGAAATTCGAGTCTGACCCCAATTACCAATTGCCCGAGTCCGACCCCAATTCCCAATGGCCTGGAATGGGCTCCCCGCTGCTGCAGCCGCGCCCCACGCAACGAGCACTGACGCCGTCTGCGCGTCGCTCGACGTCGACCCCGACCGCGGACTCGACGCGGACGAAGCCGCGCGCCGCCTCGCCGCCGCCGGACCGAACGCGCTCGCGCCGCCCGCACCGGTTTCGCACCTGCGCCGCTGGCTCGCCCAGTTCGAGAGCCCGCTCGTCCTCCTGCTGATCGCTGCCGGCGGCGTCTCGCTCGCGGTCTGGCTGGTCGAGGGCGCGCATGGCGTGCCGTACGAGGCGCTGGCGATCCTCGCGATCGTTGCCGCGAACGCGGTGCTGGGATTCGTCCAGGAAGAGCGCGCCGAGGCCGCGGTCGCGAGTCTCAAGCGGATGTCGGCGGCGAGCGCGTCCGTTGTGCGCGACGGCGAGCGACAGCGCATCGACGCGACCTCGCTCGTGCCCGGCGACGTGCTCGTCGTCGAGGAAGGCGACGCGATCGCCGCCGATGCGCGCGTCGTCGAGTCGGTGTCGCTGCGCTGCGCCGAGGCCACGCTGACCGGCGAGAGCGCGCCGGTCGACAAGGACCCCGATCCGGTGGCGGCGCAAGCCGCGCTCGCCGACCGCGCGAACATGGTCTGGGCCGGCACCAGCGTCGCCTACGGGCACGGCCTCGCCGTCGTCACCGCGACCGGCATGGCGACTGAGCTGGGGCGTATCGCCTCGTACCTCGCCGCCGCGCCGAAGGAGACCACGCCGCTGCAGCGAGAGCTCGACCGCACCGGTCGGGTGCTGGGCGCGGTCGTGATCGCGATCGCCGTCGTCGTCGCGCTGGCGCTGCTCGCGATGTACCGCGATTTCTCGATGCCGGCGCTGATCGCGATCCTGCTGTACACGGTCGCGCTCGCGGTCTCGGCCGTGCCCGAGGGCCTGACCGCCGTCACCACGATCGTGCTGTCGCTCGGGATGCAGCGCATGGCGAAGCGCAACGTCATCGTGCGCAAGCTCGCCGCGGTCGAGACGCTCGGCGCGACCAGCGTCGTGTGCACCGACAAGACCGGCACGCTCACCCGCAACGAAATGACCGTCCGGGCGCTGGTCACCGCGGGCGGGCGCGCCGACGTCGCCGGCGCCGGCTACGAACCGGTCGGCGCGCTCAGCGCGAACGGTGCGCCGATCGCATTCGGCGATCACGCCGACGAGATTGAGGCGGCGATCGCCGGCGCCACGCTCGCGAACAACGCGCGGCTAGTCCAGCGCGGCGGCTGCTGGTCGGTGCAGGGCGACCCGACCGAAGGCGCGCTCAAGGTGCTCGCCGAGAAGGCCGGGCTCGAGTCCGAGATCGCGCGGCGCTTTCCGCGCCTGGGCGAGGTGCCGTTCTCGTCCGAGCGCAAGCTCATGAGCACGACCCACGAGGACCGCGATGCACCCGGCCGCGCCGTGCTCTTCTGCAAGGGCGCGCCCGATCTCCTGCTCGCGCGCTGCACGCACGAACGCGTCGGCCGCGCCTACCTGCCGCTGACCGATGCCCGGCGCGCGGCGATCCGCGCGCGCATCGACTCGCTCGCCGGCGAGGCGCTGCGCACGCTGGGCATCGCCGGCCGGGTCATGCCGGCCGACCAGGTCGAGCATCCGCACGCCGGGCACGAGCAGGCGTTCGTGTGGCTGGGCGTGGCCGGCATGATCGACCCGCCGCGGCCCGAGGCGCGCGAAGCGGTCGCGCGCGCACAGGCCGCCGGTGTGCGCGTGCTGATGATCACCGGCGACCATCCGCGCGCGGCCGCCGCGATCGCCCGCGAGCTCGGCATCGCCCCGCCCGGCGAGACCGAGGCGCTGACCGGCGCCGATCTCGATCCGCTCGATGACGCCTCGCTGGCCGCGGTCGCCGCGCAACGCCACGTCTACGCGCGCACCTCGCCCGAGCACAAGCTCCGGCTGGTCCGGGCGCTCAAGGCGACCGGTGCGGTCGTCGCGATGACCGGCGACGGCGTCAACGACGCGCCGGCGCTCAAGGCGGCCGACATCGGCATCGCGATGGGCGTCACCGGCACCGACGTGTCGAAGGAGGCCGCCGACATGATCCTCGTCGACGACAACTTCGCCTCGATCGTCGCCGCGATCGAGGAAGGCCGGACGATCTACGCGAACATCCGCAAGTTCCTCCGCTACCTCCTGTCGACGAACCTCGGCGAGGTGCTGGTGCTCTTCCTGGGCGTCGTGCTCGTGGCGCCGCTCGGACTCGGGACCGGCACCGGCGGGGCGATGCTGCTGCCGCTGACCGCGGCGATGATCCTGTGGATCAACCTGGTCACCGACTCGTTCCCGGCGCTGGCGGTGGGAGTCGACCCGCTCGACCGCTCGCTGATGCACCGCCCGCCGCGCGCGATGCACGAGGGTGTGATCTCGCGGCGGATGTGGATCGGCATCGGCGTCGCCGCCGTCGTCATGGCGACCGGCACGCTGCTACTCCTCGACGCCGCGCTGCCGGGCGGCCTGATCGAAGGCGAGCGCGACCTCACGCACGCGCGCACGTTCGCGTTCAACGCGCTCGTTCTCTACCAGCTCTTCGACGTGCTGTGCATACGCTCGGACGAGGCCTCGATTCGCGAGGGCCTCTGGTCGAACGGCTGGCTGTGGGCGGCGATCGCTCTCGCGGTCCTGCTGCAAGTGGCCGTCATCCACGTCCCCGCGATGCAGGCGGCGTTCGGCACGACCGCGCTCACCGCGGGCGAGTGGGCGGCGACCGTCGCGGTCGCGGCGACGATCGTCGTCGCGCGCGAGCTCCTCA
>JADZDA010000160.1 GCA_020851255.1 Burkholderiales bacterium
CGCGCGGGGTGGAGGTCTACGTCGGCTACGCGCGCGCCTACCGGACCGCCGGCTGAACCGTCGAACCGGCCGCCGGGAGCCGCGGCAGCGCGAGCTTCACGTTCGCGGCGGCGTTGACCAGGTGCGCGCGCGAGAGCGTGGCGGCGGCCTCGGCGTCCCCCTCGCCGATCGCGCGCAGGATCTGCTCGTGCTCGGTCCAGATCGTCTTGCGCGTGCCGCGGTGTTGCAGCACTTCGCGCATCACACGGCGCAGGTGGTTCCAGAGCTGGCCCATCACGTCGACGTAGAGCCGGTTGCCCGAGAGCTCGTAGATGTGCATGTGGAACGCCATGTCCGCCCGGATCAGTTCGGCGACCGCGCCCGCGCGCACCGCATGGCGCCCGGCGTCGAGCAGCGCCTGGCCGCGCTCGACGGCCGCCGGGTCGGCGTGGACGGCGGCGAGCGCGGCGGCCATCGGATCGATGCCCAGCCGCAGCTCGTAGATCCAGCGCATGAAGTCGCGGTCGACCGGCGCCACCATCAGGCCGCGACGGCCGGCCTCGATCACGAACTTCTGCTGCTTGAGGAGCAGCAGCGCCTGCCCGATCGGCTGGCGCGACACCGCGAGCTTCGCCGCGACCGACTCCTGCGTCAGGCGTTCGCCCGGCTCGAGCCGTCCGTCGCAGATCGCCTCGAGGATCGCCTGGTGGACCTCCTCGACGATCGTGCGCTTGGGTCTGAGCGATTCCATCGACGCTTGGCAGGCCGCGGAGACGCGGCTACGGCGAGAAGACGAAGTCGCCGTACCAGGCCTCGGCCTTGAGCCCGGTGTTGTCGGAATCGGTGAACGCGACGACCGTCGCGAGCCGGCCCGGCTCCTCGCCGCCGAACGCCTTCCGGTAGTCGTCGCGGACGTTGCGCTTGTAGCTCTGCCACTGGCCGACGCCGGCCTTGCCGCTCGCCACGACGATCATCTGGATGCGGCGCGTGTGCGGATTGGGAATGACGGTGCCGACCGGATGCTCGTTCGACCAGACATACATGAGCGTCGCGTACGGCAGGTCGCGGCCGTAGACCTTCGAGGCGAGTCCGATGGTCGTGCGGTCGGAGAACGGCAGCTTGTCCTTGTCGCCGTCGAACGTGAGCATCACGCGCGCCGGCGCGTCCTCCTTGCCGGCGACCGCGTTGTCGGCGCCGTCGATCAGGCCCGCGATCTTCCAGCGCCACGCGAGGTTCGGCATCGCCGCGAGGTCGAACGCGGTGCGCACGCCCATCCCCGACGACGACGCGTCGGCCCGGGCGTGCAGCACGCGCGTCCCGCCGTCGTCGACGATGTCGAAATCGGTGAGCTTCTTGCGCTCGTTGACCTTGGCGACTTCCCACGGCGCGGGGACCGGGCCGGGCGCAGCGGCCGAGAACGCCGGCACGCGCGCGACGCCCTTGTCCGGCTGCGCGTGCGCGGGCGGGAGATGGGCGACGAAAGCGAACGACGCGGCGAGCGCGGCCGCGGCGCGCGGGAGGGACGATGCGATCGACGGGGCGTGGCAGGGTGTCCGGCGCATGGCTCTCCTCGGGATCGGGACGACGGGGACGCGCGGTCCGGCGGGTGCGGCCGCGAAGCGGGGGCAAGTATGCCGCGAGCCGCGCGCGTTGTCGCGGGCGCGCCGGCCCGGCGCCGCCGGACGGCTATAATGCGGCGCTGCATCAGGAACGCCGAACGACCGCCCGCCACGACCGATGAGCATCGACCGATGAGCCTCGACCGCGTACCCGCCGGCCGCGAGATTCCCCATGATTGCAACGTGATCATCGAGATCCCGATGCACGCGGACCCGATCAAGTACGAGGTCGACAAGGAAACCGGCGCCGTGTTCGTCGACCGGTTCATGTCGACGGCGATGCACTACCCGTGCAACTACGGGTACATCCCGCAGACGCTCTCCGACGACGGAGACCCCTGCGACGTGCTCGTCCTGTCGCCGGTGCCGCTGATCACGGGCGTGGTCGTCCGCTGCCGGCCGATCGGGATGCTGAAGCTCGACGACGAGGCCGGTGGCGACGCCAAGATCCTGGCGGTGCCGATCGACAAGCTCTCCTCGCTCTACCGGCAGGTGAAGTCGCCGCGCGACCTCCCCGAGATCACGACGCGCCAGATCGCGCATTTCTTCGAGCACTACAAGGACCTCGAACCCGGCAAGTGGGTGCGCGTGGGCAACTGGGTCGAGGCCGAGGACGCCCGCGCCGAGATCCTCGCCTCGGTCGAGCGGTTCAAGCGCGACAAGCGCGCGCGCACCCGGTCCGCGAAGGCGCCGCGCTGAGTCCGCGCCCGCCCCGCGCGCTGGCGCTCTACCCCGCGCTGTTCGTGCTCCTCTGGAGCACGGGCTTCATCGCCGCCAAGCTGGGACTGCCCGACGCCCCGGCGCTCAAGTTCCTCGCGGTCCGGTTCGCGCTGGTCGCCGTCCTGATGACCGTCGTCGCGCTCGCGAGCGGGGCCCGGTTCCCGGCGCGCCGCGAGACGCTGCACTCGGTCCTCTCCGCCTGGATGGTGCACGCGCTGTACCTGGGCGGCGTGTTCGTGGCCATCGGCGGAGGGATGCCCGCGGGAACCGCCGCGATGCTGGTCGGGCTGCAGCCGATCGTCACCGTACTGATCGCCCATTTCTGGCTCGACGAGAACGTCGTGGCGCGCCAGTGGGTCGGCCTCGTCCTGGGGCTCGCCGGTGTCGCGATGGTCGTCCACGACAAGATCGGATGGGGCGCGGACGGGAGCGGCTTCCTGCCGATCTTCGTCGCGCTGGCGAGCATCAGCGTGGGCACGCTCTACCAGAAGCGCCACTGCGCGCGCGTCGACCTGCGTTCCGGGGCCGCGATCCAGTTCACCGCCTGCGCGCTCGTGTACCTGCCCCTCGCCTGGGCCGTCGAATCCGACGCGATCCGCTGGACGCCGTCGTTCCTCTTCGCGCTCGCCTGGTCCGCGCTCGTCCTGTCGGTCGGGGCGATCAGCCTGCTGTTCGTCCTGCTGCGCCACGGCGCGGCGGCGAACGTCGCGACGCTCTTCTATCTGGTGCCGCCGGTCACGGCGATCCAGGCCTGGCTCCTGTTCGGCGAGAAGCTCGACCTCTGGGCGTACGCCGGCATGATCGCGATCGCGGCGGGCGTCGCGCTCGCCCGCGCGCCTCAGGCGGCGGGCCGCTGATCGGCGACGAGCCGCGTCCCCGCCATCCGGTCGTGCAGGAAGGCCCGCTTCGGATCGGCGAGCGCCCAGACCCAGCCCACAGCCGCGATCGCCCCGACCCAGGCGGACGGCGCCCAGGCGTACGCGGCGGCCGCGAGCGCCGGGCCGATGCCGGCGGCCAGGTATCGGGCGAGCGCCCTGCGGAAGCCGACCTCGCCCGAATCGTCGTCGCGGACGAGGCGCATCCGCCAGGTCTTCATCGGCAGCGTCCGCCGCCCTCCGGACCAGCATCGGACGAAATACGCGCCCAGCAGCGCGTAGACCAGTGCGAAGCCCACCCACCGGCCCGTGGGGCCGGGCAGGGCCAGTGCGTTTCCGGGGACATTGCCGGCCGGGGTGACCAGCGGCGCCGCGAGGAAGCCACCGGCCAGGACGATCGCCGCGGCGAGCAGCGTCTCGTAGCCGAGCGAGGCGATGCGTCTTGGCAAGCCGGCGCGCGGCAGGTCCGGCGCCGGGGCCTGGGTCAGCGCCGGGACATCCGCGCGGCGCCGCGGGGCCGGGCTTCGCGCCCGGCGGCGACTGCGTCGGGGCCGGGATCTTGCCGCCGGCCGGCGCGGGGGTCGAGGCGAGCTCCTTGCGCTTCTCGGGAGGGAGGCTCTGGTACTCCTCCCACTTCTGCTTGACCTCGGACTTCTGCTCCGGCGGCAACTGGTTGATCGACTTGAACTGTTCGCGAGCCGTGCGCCTCTCGGCCGGCGTGAGCTTCGCCCAGGGGCGCATCTGCTCCTGGACCCGCATCTGCTCGTCGGGCGACATCTTCGGATAGCGCTGGGCGATCCCCCGCCACTTCTGCCTGCGCTGGGCGTCGAGCGACTCCCAGTCGGAGGCGAGCGGCGCCAGCACCTCCCGCTCCTGCGCGGTGAGCTCCGACCACTTGGGCGACTTGAGGGCGATCTGGGCGTGGGAGATCGCCGGCGCCAGCGCGGCCAGCGCCGCCGCGCAGACGGCGATCAGCGCGGCGCGCCGGTTCTGAGCCAAACCTGGAATCCCCGGTCGAGATAGGCGTCGAACGGCAGGTCCGAGGCGAGGAGCTGGGCGTCGATCTCCTCGGCTTCGCGGATCTGCTGGTCGACCTGCTGATAGGCCCGCCATTGTTGCCAGCCGAAGCCGGCGACCGCAATCAGCGCGACCCCCACCCAGAACCGGACCTGCGCGTAGAACGGGCGGTGCTCGCCCAGTTGCCCGCCGCTGCCGACGCCTGCCCCCGCGAGCGTCAGCTCGGCCGCGCGGCGTGGTTCGGACAGGCGCGCCAAGGCCGCGGCCCGCGCCTTCTGCAGCCGGTAGGCGGTTCCGCTCCTGAGCTCCCCGGCACCCTGGTCCAGGTAAGCCGTTATTTTCCTTGCGATTTCCTTGTCGTCGGCGGTCATAGTCGTACCCCTTTGGCCGAGAGCATCTCGGCCAACGCGTGGATCGCCCGGGAACAGTGAGTCTTTACACTCCCTTCGGAACAACCCATCGCCGCCGCGGTTTCCGCCACGTCGAGTTCCTCCCAGTAACGCAGGAGAAATGCCTCCCGTTGACGTGCCGGCAGCCGCGCCAGCGACTCTTCGATCTGCCCGACGATCTGCCGCTGCTCGAGTTGCGCCGCCGGTTCGACCGGCACGCCCGATGCAGATTGCACCGGCAGCGTCTCGAGCGGGTCGTGGTCGTCGTCCTTCTCGTCGCCCTTGCCCAGGGCCGACAGCAGCGTCGTCCAGGTCGACCGGACCTTCTGGCGGCGGAAATGGTCGTGGACCGTGTTCTGCAGTATCCGCTGGAAGATGAGCGGCAGCTCCCCGGAGGGCTTGTGGGCGTAGCGCTCGGTGAGCTTGAGCATCGCGTCCTGCACGATATCCAGCGCCGCGTCCTCGTCGCGGACCGCGAACATCGCATGCTTGAACGCGCGCCGCTCGACGGCTGCGAGAAACGCCGAGATTTCCTGGGAGGTCGCCAGCGTCGGACTCGAAGCGCCGTCGGAAGGCGCGCACGAAATCATTATAGGCACATTCGCCGCGCCCTCCGTTGTGCGCCGCAGCGGGTCTTGACCTGCCGACGGGGAACCGCTACCGTGGCGGGTGGCGGGGCTGGCCCCGCTGTTGTACTGCAATAACGGCCGTCAGCCTCCCCTCCGGGCGCGTCACGAGCGCGGCCGGGGCATCCGCCGGGGGGCTTGCGGAACCGGCTTCTACCCAAAGCCTTGACGCCCGCGCCGACACCTTCCTGGCGCGCATCGGTTCTTGCAGACCCGGCGACGCGCCCGACGCGCGGAACGCCGGACATGCGAACTTGAGCGAACTCCCCGAAACGAGGCTTGAACCATGCAACTGACCGGCGCGGAAATCGTCATCCGCTGCCTCCAGGACGAGGGCGTCGAATACGTCTTCGGCTACCCGGGCGGCGCGGTGCTCAACATCTACGACGAACTCTTCAAGCAGGACAAGGTGAAGCACGTGCTGGTGCGCCACGAGCAGGGCGCCGTGCACGCCGCCGACGGCTACTCGCGATCCAGCCGCAAGATCGGCGTCGCGCTGGTCACGTCCGGGCCGGGCGTCACCAACGCGGTCACCGGCATCGCGACCGCGTACATGGATTCGATCCCGATGGTCGTGCTGACCGGGCAGGTGCCGACGCACGCGATCGGCCAGGACGCGTTCCAGGAGTGCGACACCGTCGGCATCACGCGCCCCTGCGTCAAGCACAACTTCCTCGTGAAGGACGTGAACGACCTGGCGGCGACGATCAAGAAGGCGTTCTACCTCGCCGGGACCGGGCGCCCGGGTCCGGTGCTCGTCGACATCCCCAAGGACGTCACGCAGGCGAAGGCCGAGTACGCGTACCCGAAGAGCGTCACGCTGCGCTCGTACAACCCGGTGACCAAGGGGCACGCTGGCCAGATCAAGAAGGCGGTCCAGCTGCTGCTGGAGGCGAAGCGGCCGATGGTCTACGCCGGCGGAGGCGTCATCCTCAACGACGCCGCGCCGCAGCTCACCCGGCTGGTGCGGCTGCTCGGATTCCCGTGCACGACGACGCTGATGGGCCTGGGAGGATTCCCGGGCACCGACCCGCAGTTCACGGGGATGCCGGGGATGCACGGCACCTACGAGACGAACATGGCGATGCAGCACTCCGACGTGCTGATCGCCGTCGGCGCGCGCTTCGACGACCGCGTCATCGGCAACCCGCAGCACTTCTTCCGGTCCGACCGCAAGATCATCCACATCGACATCGACCCCTCGTCGATCTCCAAGCGCGTGAAGGTCGACGTGCCGATCGTCGGCTACGTCGGGGATGTGCTCGACGAGATGCTCAAGCTGATCGAGGGATCTCCCGCGCGCCCGGACCCGGCCGCGCTCAAGACCTGGTGGGCCGAGATCAAGGAGTGGCAGCGCAAGGACTGCCTGCGCTACGACAAGGGCTCGGCGCTCATCAAGCCGCAGGCGGTGATCGAGGCGCTCTACCGGGTCACCGGCGGCGACGCGATCGTCACCTCCGACGTCGGCCAGCACCAGATGTGGGCGGCGCAGTATTACCGTTTCGACAGGCCGCGTCGCTGGATCAACTCCGGGGGCCTGGGCACGATGGGATTCGGACTGCCGGCGGCGATGGGCGCGCAGCTCGTCAACCCGCAAGCGACCGTCGCCTGCGTCACCGGCGAGGCGTCGATCCAGATGTGCATCCAGGAGCTGTCGACCTGCAAGCAGTACAACCTGCCGATCAAGCTCGTCAACCTCAACAACCGCTACCTCGGCATGGTGCGGCAGTGGCAGGAGTTCTTCTACGGCAACCGCTACTCGCAGAGCTACGTCGACGCGCTGCCGGATTTCGTGAAGCTGGCCGAGGCCTACGGGCACGTGGGCATCAAGATCGAGAAGCCCGGCGACGTCGAGGGCGCGCTCAAGGAGGCGTTCGCGCAGAAGGAGCGCCTGGTGTTCCTCGACTTCATCACCGACCAGACCGAGAACGTCTTCCCGATGGTGCCCGGCGGCAAGGGGCTGACCGAGATGATCCTGGCGGAGGAGCTGTGAGCGCCCACCTCACCCCCGCCCCTCTCCGCTGGCGGAGACGGGAAACACTCGCTCCCCGCTCCCGCTCCGCGGGAGCAGGGTTGGGGATGTCGGTCGGGACGACCACGCGCCCGCCGGGGCGCATCGAGGGCGCGCAGCCCCCGGGGGGAAGGCTCTCGCAGCGGGCTGCGGGGGGAGCATACACCGGCGTTCGCCCCCCCGAGGGGGGAGATCGCGTAGCGATTTCGGGGGGAGACTGACCCATGCGACACATCCTGAGCATCCTCGTCGAGAACGAGGCGGGCGCGCTCTCGCGCATTTCCGGGCTCTTCTCCGCGCGCGGCTACAACATCGAGTCGCTGACGGTCGCGCCGACCGAGGATCCGACGATGTCGCGGATGACCATCGTCACCGTCGGGTCCGACGACGTCATCGAGCAGATCACCAAGCAGTTGAACAAGCTGGTCGAGGTGGTCAAGGTCGTCGACCTGACCGACGGCAACCACATCGAGCGGGAGCTCATGCTCGTCAAGGTCCGCGCCGCCGGGAAGGACCGCGACGAGATGAAGCGGCTCGCCGACATCTTCCGCGGCCGCGTGCTCGACGTGACCGACAAGAGCTACACGATCGAGCTGACCGGCACCGGCGAGAAGCTCGACGCGTTCCTGACCGCGATCGAGCCGGGCGTGATCCTCGAGACGGTGCGCACCGGCGCGTCGGGGATCGGGCGCGGCGAGCGCATCCTGAAGATCTGACCCCGGCCGCGCGGACGCCCGGCGCCCGCCCGCATACCCTCCGAAACGACGAACCGAGGAAACTCCGATGAAGGTGTACTACGAGAAGGACGCCGACCTGTCGCTGATCAAGGGCCGCAAGGTCACGATCGTGGGCTACGGCTCGCAGGGCCACGCGCACGCGCAGAACCTGAACGACTCCGGGATCAAGGTCACCGTCGGCCTGCGCAAGGGCGGCGCGTCGTGGGACAAGGCGAAGAAGGCCGGACTCAAGGTCGCCGAGGTCGCCGACGCGGTGGCCGGCGCCGATGTCGTCATGCTGCTGATGCCCGACGAGCACATCGCCGCCGTTTACAAGTCCGACGTGGAGCCGAACATCAAGAAGGGCGCCGCGCTCGCGTTCGCCCACGGCTTCAACATCCATTACGGCCAGGTCGTACCGCGCGCCGACCTCGACGTCATCATGATCGCGCCCAAGGCTCCGGGGCACACGGTGCGCTCGACCTACGCCGCCGGCGGCGGGGTGCCGATGCTGATCGCCGTCCACCATGACGCGACGAAGAAGGCGCGCGACATCGCGCTCTCCTACGCGGCCGCGATCGGCGGCGCGCGCGCCGGCGTCATCGAGACCAACTTCCGCGAGGAGACCGAGACCGATCTCTTCGGCGAGCAGGTCGTGCTGTGCGGGGGCC
>JADZDA010000161.1 GCA_020851255.1 Burkholderiales bacterium
GGGCTTCACGTCCATCTTGAAGAGCATCGCCGTCAGGTTGGTCGGGAACTGGCGGACCGTCACGTTGTACGCCTGGACGCTGTCGATGTAGCGCTTGCGGGCGACGGTGATCCGGTTCTCCGTGCCCTCGAGCTGCGCCTGCAGGTCGCGGAACAGCGCGTCCGACTTGAGCTGCGGATAGTTCTCGACGACGAGCAACAATCGCCCCAGCGCGCCGGAGAGCTCGCCCTGCGCGCGCTGGAACTTCTGGAACGCCGCCGGATCGTTGACGAGCTCCGGCGTCGCCTTGATGCCCGCGACGTTCGAGCGCGCATTGACGACGGCCTCGAGCACCTCGCGCTCCTGCGCGGCGTAGCCCTTGACCGTGTTGACCAGGTTGGGGACCAGGTCCGCGCGGCGCTGGTACTGGTTGACGACCTCCGACCACGCCCCCTTGATCTGCTCGTCCTGGGACTGCAGCGTGTTGTAGCCGCAACCGCCCAGCGTCAGCGTGGCGGCGACCGCGGCGATCGTGGCGATCCTCTTCAGCATGGTCCCTCCGTCGATGGCAGGCGGGCGGCGCCGTTGCTGCCGGCCGCGCGCGCAACGCACTATGCGGGCGCCCCGATCCGGACGCAAGGGGGTCATCCGACGGACGCCCCGTCCGGTGGTGCGGATGCCGCGACACGCCGCGCGAACAGCAGGTCCTCCCACGCCTTGGCCTTGTCCGGGAGCGTGCGCAACAGATAGGCCGGATGGTAGGTGACGACCAGCGGCGTGCCGCGGTAGCGGTGTTCGCGACCGCGCAGGCTGCCGATGGTCGCGTCGGTGGCGAGCAGGAGCGACGCGGCGCTCTTGCCCAGCGCGACGATGACCTTCGGCCGGATCAAGGCGATCTGCCGTTCGAGGTACGGGCGGCAGGCGTCGGCCTCGGAGGATTCCGGCGTCCGGTTGTTCGGCGGCCGGCACTTGACGACGTTGGCAATGTAGACGTTGCGATCGCGGCGCAGCGCGAGCGCGGCGAGCATCGCGTCGAGCAGGCGCCCCGCCTGCCCGACGAAGGGCTCGCCCTTCGCGTCCTCGTCGGCGCCCGGCCCCTCCCCGACGAACAGCCACTCGGCTTCGCGGTCACCGACGCCGGGCACCACTTTGTCGCGCGTCCGGCAGAGCTTGCAGGCCCGGCAGGCCGCGACATCGGCATCGAACGCGTTCCACTCGAGCGCCGCGATCCGCGCGCGACGGGCGGCCGGATCCTCGGCGTCGAACGCGGCCGCCGCCGGCAACGCCGGGGCCGCCCCGCGCGACCGGTCACGGTCGGCGGGCTCGACCCGCGCCGGCGCACCGTTCGCCGCGGCATCGACCTTGAGCCGCCAGGCGGGCGCGATCCTGAGCTCGCGCAGGATCTCGTCGCGGGTCGCCATCAGCCGGATCCGGTCGGGACGCCGAGCGCGCGGCGCAGGACCAGCGCGTCCTCGCGCGGGGACTTCGCCGTGGCCGGATAGTAGCCTTCGCGCCGCGCGACCGCCCCGAAACCCTCCGATTCGTAGAGCGCGATCGCCGCCAGGTTGGACACCCGCACCTCGAGGAAACACTGCTCGGCGCGTGCCGCGGCCGCCACGTCCAGGAGCTTGCGCACGAGCGTGCGGCCCAGGCCCGCGCGGCGCGAGTCCGGAACGACCGAGACGTTCAGCACCTGCGCCTCGCCGGGCGCGAGCATCAGCACGCCGAAGGCGACGATGCGGCCGTCGCGTTCCCCGGCGAGTGCGCAGTAGCCGGCCGCGAGCGCGTCGCGGAAGTTGCCGAGCGTCCAGGGCACCGCGTGGATCTGCGCTTCAAGCGCCGCGACGTAGGCGAGGTCGTCCGCGGCGAGCGGGCGCCAGACCACCGGTGTGGCCAGGCGCGACGGAGGAGCGAGCGTGGCCATCGCCGATCAGAGCGTCGCGCCGGCCGCGCGCTCGGCCGACGTGAGCGCGATGCGATGGCGGACGTACTGCGGATGCGCCGCGTTCGCCGCGACCGCGCGTCCGCCGAGCACCTCGAGGCGGGCGAGTTCGCCGACCGCGCGCGCGGTCGGCCGCAGCGCCGGATCGCAGCGTCCCGGAGCGAGCCGCGAAACCAGCGCCGGATGGGCGGCGTATCCGTCGCCCGCGCCGAACGCATCGCCGGGCGCCGTCTCGATGTCGTCCGGCTTGAGCACGTCCGGCCCGCGCAGGCAGCGCCATCCGGAGTCGTCCTCCCGCCGGCAATCGGCGAGGTAGACCTCCCGCATCCGCGCATCCAGGCAGGCCCACACGCGGGAGACCGCATGCATCCGCCAGGCCTCCTGCGCCAGCGCCGCGAGCGTTCCGACCGGGACCAGCGGCCGGTCGGCACCCATGCCGAGTCCCTGGGCCACGCCGCAGGCGATCCGCACGCCGGTGAACGCGCCCGGTCCGGCACCGAACGCGATCGCATCGAGCGAGGCGAGCGTCCAGCCGGCCTGCGCGAGGACCTCGGTGATCCGCGGAAGCACGCGCTCGGCGTGCGCGGGCCCCAGGCGCTCCTCGCGCACGACGAACTCGAACCCGTCGCCGCAGGCGACGGAGAGCACGTCGGTCGAGGTGTCGATCGCGAGCAGGCGCACGGCGCGCATTCTAGCGCGGCGGACGTCCTCGCCCCGGTAGAATCGGCGCGTGACCGCCGCCTCGCCACCCGTCGTCGACGTCGAATCCCTCGATTCCGAAGGGCGCGGGATCGCCCGCATCGACGGCAAGGCCGTGTTCGTCGAGGGCGCGCTGCCCGGCGAGCGCGTCTCCGTCGAGATCCTCAAGCGCAAGCCATCGTGGGAGCTCGCGCGCGCGACCGCTGTCGAGCGCGCCGCGCCGGACCGGGTCGCACCGCGCTGTCCGCATTTCGGCGTCTGCGGCGGTTGCTCGCTGCAGCACGCGAGCGTCACGCTGCAGGTCGCGGCCAAGCAGCGCACGCTCGAGGACGCGCTCGCGCGCATCGGCCGCGTGTCGCCGTCGCTGCTGCTGCCGCCGGTCCACGGCCCGTCCTGGGGCTATCGCGCGCGGGCGCGGCTGTCGGTGCGCCACGTGCCGAAGAAGGGCGGCGTGCTGGTCGGTTTCCACGAACGCAAGTCGAGCTACGTCGCCGACATGCGCGTCTGCCCGGTGCTGCCGCCGAGCGTGAGCGCGCTGCTCGTGCCGCTGCGCGCGCTGGTCGGGTCGCTCTCGATCCGCGATCGCCTGCCGCAGATCGAAGTCGCGGTCGGCGTGCGCGACGACACGACCGGCGGCGAGGCCGTCGTGCTGGTGCTGCGCGTGCTCGAGCCGCCGACCGGTGCCGACGAGGACGCCCTGCGCCGGTTCGCCGACCACCATCGCGTGTCGCTCTGGCTGCAGCCGGCCGGTCCGACCACCGCGCACCCGTTCCACCCGCCCGACCCGTCGCTCGCCTACACGCTGCCGGACTTCGACGTGGTCATGCCGTATTCGCCGACCGAGTTCACCCAGGTCAACCCGGCGATCAACACCGCGCTGGTCGCCCGCGCGATCGCGCTCCTCGATCCGGGGCCCGGCGACCGGGCCGCCGACTTCTTCTGCGGCCTGGGAAACTTCACGCTGCCGATCGCGCGCCGCGGGGCGAGCGTCACCGGCATCGAGGGCAGCGACGCGCTGGTGACCCGCGCCCGCGAGAACGCGCGACGCAACGGGCTCGACGGGCGCGCCGGTTACGCGGTCGCGAACCTGTTCGCGGCGACGCCGGAGTCGATCGAGCCTCTGCTCCCTCTCGACCGCGTGCTGATCGACCCGCCGCGCGAAGGCGCCGTCGAGCTCGTCAAGGCGTTGCCGCCGGCGTTCGACGCGCGCGCACCGCGCCGGATCGTCTACGTGAGCTGCAACCCGGCCACGCTGGCCCGCGACGCCTCGGTGCTCGTCCACGAGCACGGCTACACGCTCGCCGCGGCCGGTGTCGTCAACATGTTCCCGCACACCTCGCACGTCGAGTCGATCGCGCTCGTCACGGCGGCGGACCTCGCGTAGGCCCGCACCAATAGAAAACGGGGCGAGTCGCCTCGCCCCGTCGGCACGGCCGGACCCGCGCGATCAGTCGCGCTGGCCGGAGAACGCCATCAGCAGGTTGAGCAGGCTGATGAAGATGTTGTACAGGTTCAGGAAGATGTTGAGCGTCGCCATCACGTAGTTCGTCTCGCCGCCGTTGACGATGTTCGAGATGTCGTACAGCAGGTACGCCGAGAACAGCAGCACCGCGATCGCCGAGATCGTGAGCGAGAGCGCAGGAACCTGGAAGAACAGGTTCGCGAGCGAGGCGACGACCAGCAGCACGAGGCCGATGAACAGGAACTTCCCCATGAAGCTGAAGTCGCGCTTGGTCACCGTGGCGATCGCCGCCATCGCGAAGAAGATCGCCGCGGTCATCCCGCCGGCGAGCGCGACCAGTTGACCGCCGTTCCTGAGACCCGCCGCCACCGACAGGATCGGCGTCAGGAACACGCCCGACACGAACGTGAAGCCGAAGAGCGCGGCGACGCCCCAGGCACTGTTGCGCAACGCCGATACGGCGAACAACATGCCGAGCATCGCGCCGAACATGAGGAGCGGCGTCATGATCGGCGCCGACTTGAACAGCGCCACGAAATTCATCTGCATGCCTAGCCACGCGCCACCGACCACCGGCAGCAGCGACAGGGCGAGCATCCAGTAGGTGTTGCGCAGCACGCGCTGGCGGTCCGGGGCCAGCGAGTCGGTCGCGCCCGGCAGCGGCATCGGCCGGCCGGTGATCGATACGGGCTGGAGCTTGGGGTCCATTCGTCCTCCACAGCGGCCGGGATCGGCCGGTTCAGGGTCTTAGACTAGCAGAAAGGCCACCGGTTTCAATCAGTTAAAGCCCCGGTGCCCATCCGGGCATTCCCTGGTTGATTTGCTGGCGGCGGACGCGCGTTTCAAGGCCGGCAGGCGGGACACGACCCTGCCCCGGAGCGCCCGAGCCGTGCCGGAACGGTGCCCCGGCGCCCGCGCGGTACCATCGCGCCTGCCGCGTCCTCCCGGCTCGCCATGACAGGGCCCCCCGCCGACGGGGTTGGCCGACCGTGACGGCCGCCGGGCGCCGGGGAAGAGTGGCCGAGCGGTTGAAGGCACCGGTCTTGAAAACCGGCAACGGGGTAACCCGTTCGTGGGTTCGAATCCCACCTCTTCCACCACGACCTCTCCGCCCTGACCGGCCGCCGGCGCCGGACCAACGCGGCCCGCGACGCCCGCCCCCCCGAACCCGACGCTCCGCATGACCGCCACCGAAACCTCCGTCGACGTCGCCGTCATCGGCGGCGGCATCGTCGGCTGCTGCGTCGCGTACTTCCTGCGCTCGGCCGCAGCCGCGCCCAGCGTCGCCGTCATCGAGCCGGACCCGGGCTACGAGTTCGCCTCGACGCTGCGCGCTTCGGGCGGATGCCGGGTCCAGTTCAGTTGCCCGGAGAACATCGAGATGTCGAAGTTCGGCATCGACTTCATCCGGACGTTCGCCGAGCGGATGTCGCTGCCGGACGCGCCAGCGCACGCCGACTGGGTCGACGGCGGTTACCTGTTCATCGTGCCGCCCGAGCATCTCGCAGGGCTGCAAGCCAACGTCAAGGTCCAGCGCGCGCACGGCTGCACCGTCGATCTGCTGACGCCCTCGGAGCTCGCGGAGCGCTTCCCGACGATGCACGTCGCCGACCTGGGCGGTGGCGCGCACACGCCGCACGACGGCTGGTGCGACCCGCACGGGCTCCTCGCCGGCGTCCGCCGCAAGGCGATCGCGCTGGGAACGACGGCCGTCCGCGACCGCGTGGTCGGCGCCGAATGCGATCCGCATCGCGTCCGGCGCCTGCGGCTCGAGAGTGGTGCCACGATCCGGCCTTCGATCGTCGTCAACGCGGCCGGCGCCTGGGCCGGCGACGTCGCCGCGCTCTACGGCATGCGGCTGCCGGTCGTTCCGCTCAAACGCTACGAGCACTACTTCACCGCCGGCGGTCCGGTCGGACGGCTGCCGTACGTCAAGGACACCGCGCGCCTCGCGTTCCGCTCCGAGGGCGTCGGCTACTCGGGCGGACTCGTCGACAGCGACGCGCGGCGCGGCTACGACTTCGCCGTCGACCACGACTATTTCGAGCGGGTCGTCTGGCCCGCGCTCGCGCACCGTTTCCCCGGCTTCGAGGCGGCGCGCTGCCATCGAACCTGGTCGGGCCTGTACGAGCAGTGCGAGCTCGACGGCAACCCGGTCATCGGCCGCTGGACCCGGGGCCTCGCCAATGTCTGCACGGTCGCCGGTTTCTCGGGCCACGGCATGATGCACGCGCCGGCCGCCGGCCGCGCGATCGCCGAACTGATCGTCCACGGCGAGTACCGGTCGATCGACCTCACGCGGCTGGGCTACGAGCGCGTCGAGGCGAACGCGCCGTACGCCGAAGCGGGCATCCTGTGACCGGCGGACGACGTTTCCGGCCGGGGCCGGTTCGGCCGATACCGTAACGCCCCGGCGCGCTCACGCCGGCCGGGTCGAGCGCGGTCTTGATCGCGCCGCATCCACGCATCGAACAAGACCCGGGGGTTGCGCATCGCCGGTCCAGACTTGCCTCGATCGAGGAATGTCTTTTATAGTGGACATTGTCCTTTATAAAGTGCCCTCGCCATGCTGATCGACGTCTACGGAAAACTGATCCGCGAACAACGCGCCCGCCGGGGACTCACGCAGGAGGCGCTGGCCGGCAAGGCGCGCGTCTCGCGGGCGATCCTCTCGCGGCTGGAGCGGTGCAAGCCGGTGCCGGTGCAATCGGACACGATCGACCGGCTGCTCGCGGCGCTGGAGGTTCGACCGGCGCTCGATGCGGCGGCGCTCGATGCGACGCGCCGGCTGGCGCGGCTGGAACAGGAAGTGCGGCGGCGCGAGCAGCGCGAGCGGCATCTGCGGCTCGCGCTGGAGCTGGCGACGGACGGCGCGTCCGCGAAGGCGAAGGTCGCGAAGGCGCGCGAGCGCGTGGCGCTGTGGCGCGCGAAGAACGCCTGCAGTCCCTACTACATCGAGCGCTGGTCGACGCTGCTGGCGAAACCGCCGCGCGTATTGGCGCGCGAGATGTCGTTGCTCGGCGAATGGGAAGACGCGCTCTTCCAGAACACACCCTGGTCCTGGGCTTGGACCTGAGCCGGCTGCAGACGCTGTTCAGCGAAGCCCGCAGGCTCGGCGGGCAGACCGAGTTCGTGGTCGTGGGCAGTCTGTCGATTCTCGGCGTCGTGCAGCGCGCGGCCGAGATCCCGGCGCGGATGCTGATGTCCATCGACGTCGACTGCTACACGCGGCCGGATGCGGAGCGCATCTTCGAACTCGCCAGGACGCTCGGCCAGGGCAGCTCCTTCGAAGCCGAGCACGGTTACTACCTCGACCCGATCTCGCCGAACCTCCCGACTCTGCCGGACCCGTGGGAGCACCGGCTGATCCGCGTTCCGCTCGACGACGGGATCGTCGTCAGCTTCCTCGACCCGAACGACGCCGCCGTGTCCAAGTACGCGCGCTGCGACGTGCGCGACCGCGAATGGATTCGCGCGGGGCTCGCCAGCGGCCTGTTGTCCGCCGCGGTCATCGAATCGCGGTTCCGGGACACCCGGTTCCTCGACGTGGCCGAGGAGGCGCGTGCGCGCGAGGCGTTGACGCAGGATCGACGTGGCGCGCGGAGGACTCGATAGGAGGTGACTTCAGGGCCGACGGCGCGAAGCGGTCCTCGTCCTCGGTGGCTACGGCTACTTCGGCGCTCGCAGTGACCGCAAGGCCGGTTCCGCTCGACGCCGGAACGAACGAATCATCGGACTTCAGCGCAGCATCGACCTCGGCCTGCGCCGCACGTCCTCGCTGACCTCAGCCGGATCGCTCGGGCACAGGTTCGCGATCCCGCGCTAACTCCGATACGGCCCGATCGCCCCGGCCGCGCGAACGCCGAGCGGAACGTCCACGGCGAGTACCGGACGATCGACCTCGCGCGGCGGGGCACCGGGCGCGTCGAGGCGCACGCGCCGTACGCCGAAGCGGGATATTTCCGACGGGTCGGGTCAGGGACCTGTCGACCTCGGCCCTACCGGAAGATCCGGAGGGAGCCCGCCTACACGCTCAGATCCGATCGGTCGAGAACCGGTAGCGTATTTCGCCCCGGTATCGTTCGTACGCAGCGAGGACCGTCGTCGGGAACGCCGGATGATGGACCGAGTCCGGGTAATGCGAAGGCTCGAGACAGAATGCGGTGCGGCGCCCATAGACCACCCCGCCCTTGCCGATGTCGCGCGACCGCCTTCCGTCGAGGCCATTCCCCGAATAGAACTGGATTCCCGGCTCGGTCGACCGAACGTCGAGCACGCGTCCCGAGCGCGGGTCGTACGCGCGCGCGTGCAACACGAGTTCCCCGGGCACCGCTTGATCGATCACGTAGTAGTGGTCGTAGCCGTCACCGGCCGCGAGGAGATCGCACGCGATATCGATCCGGGATTCGATCGCGCGGGAACGCCGGAAGTCCAATGGCGTACCTTCGACCGCACGCAGCGACCCGGTCGGCAAGAGAGCCGAATCGACCTCGAGCACGTTCGTCGCGGGAATCACGAGCCGTGTGGGTCCGACGGTCGCGCCCGGATCGCCGCAGAGATTGAAAAACGTATGCACGGTGAAGTTGGCGACCGTCGCGCGCGCACCGGCGACCGCCTCGTAGGTGATCACGAGTTCATCTTCGCCGGTCACCGAATACTCGACGTCAACCGCAAGGTCGCCCGGGAATCCGTCTTCGCCATCCCGGAATCGGACCTCCATCCGCAGCGAATCCGGCGCCACACGAGTCACGGCGAACGACCGGTGGCGCGATCCGCGCGTCCCGCCATGCAACGTGCTGCGACGCGGCCGCGCCGGGTCCGTCACCGTCTCGTTGACCGTGAGCACATGGACCTCACCGTCGATCTCGAAGGCTCTCGCGGCGATCCGATTCGCGTAGCGCCCGATGAACGCACCCATCGACGGCTGGCCGCCAAGCACCTGCTCGATCGACTCGTATCCTTGCGCGATGTCGCCGGGGCGCCCCTCGCGGTCCGGGACGACGATCTGAAGGATCCGCGCGCCGTAGTTCGTGACCGCAACCGCGATACCCCGGTCGTTGCCGATAGTGTGCAGCCCGATCGGGACGTTGTCGATGCGGGTGGCAAAACGCCGCGGGTCGAGGCGGACGACCTCGGTGCGCATCCGTTCCTCGTCCGTCACCCCAGGAACCACCCGAGGGGAACGGTTACCAATGGAGGGAACAGGATCAACAGGCACAGCACGGCAATCTCCGCGAGGAGAAACGGCATCACACCCTTGAGCAGATCGTCCATGCTGATCTTCGAGACACCGCAGACGACATTGAGAACAGTGCCTACAGGCGGCGTGATGAGCCCGATCGCGTTGTTGATGACGAACAAGACGCCGAAGTAGATCGGGTCTATTCCCGCCTCCTTGACGACCGGCAGGAGGATCGGCGTGAGGATCAGGATCGTCGGCGCCATGTCCATCGGCCCTCCGATCACGAGTACAGCGAGCATCATCAGCGCCATCAAGAGGATCGGTCGGTCGATAAACGGTGACAGCAGTTCCACCAGCTTCGCCGGCAGCTCCGCAACGGTGATGAGCCACGCCGAGACGAGCGAGGCGGCGACCAGGAACATGATCACACCCGTCGTCCGGGCCGCCGACAGGAAGACGTCGTAGAGCCCGCGCGGCGAGATCTCCCTGTAGACAAAGG
Organism: Burkholderiales bacterium; assembly: GCA_020851255.1. Classification (GTDB taxonomy): domain Bacteria; phylum Pseudomonadota; class Gammaproteobacteria; order Burkholderiales; family Casimicrobiaceae; genus VBCG01. The sequence continues at coordinate 9,764 of JADZDA010000161.1, forward strand.
TCGCGATCAACAATGCGTAGACCGCGGCGACGACGGCCGCCTCCGTAGGCGTGAATACACCGAACTTGAGTCCGACAATGATGATCACCGGGAGCATCAGTGCCCAGAATCCATCGATCAGCGCGCGCACGACGTCCCGTCCGGAGCGTCTCGGCTGCACCACGACCGACTCACCGCGCATCATCCACCACCAGGCGAGCACCAACGCGGCACCCAGCATCAATCCGGGGACGATCCCGGCGAGGAAAAGCTTGGTGATCGACAGGCCGCCGGCGACTCCGAAGAGGACGAATGCGATGCTGGGCGGAATGATGGGACCGATGATCCCGCTGGCGGCAACCAGCCCTCCGGACCGATTCCTGTCGTGCCCGGCCGCGACCATCATGGGCACGAGCAGCGATGACAATGCGGCGGCATCCGCTACCGCGGACCCTGACACCGTGGCGAGCAGGCAACCGGCGACGACGGTGACGTATCCAAGCCCGCCGCGCACGTGACCGACGAGAGCCATCGCGAAGGCGACGATCCGTCGTGAGAGACCGCCGGCGTTCATGATCTCGCCGGCCAGCATGAAAAACGGCACCGCCATCAGCGGGAAGCTGTCGGCGCCGTTGATGATATTGGTCGCTATGATCTGCGCGTCGAAATTATCGAGATGGATCATCAGCGCGATGCCGCACAGGATCAGCGCGAACGCGATCGGCATTCCGATCGCCATGGCGCCCAGCAGCGAACCGAGAAAGATCGCGATTGTCATCGTCGGTGGTCAGTGCCGGGATCGCTGCCGCCGGTCGTCGCGTCCCTGCGCGCCTCCCCATCCCCGCCCGAGGCAGCGCTGTCGGGGGCAACCTCCAGGGCCTCGCGAACACTGACCAGTTCATCGTCGCGCAGGCGCCCAGCCATCAGTCGTACGAGTTCGACGGACGTGAGCGCGACGGCACAAACACTGAACAGCACGCCGGTCCCGTAGAACAGCGTCATCGACATTCCGGTCACCGGAGCGATCGCGCCGACCCGATAGCTGATCAGCGTCTGCTCCCAGCTCCCTTGCAGGAAAAGCAGGCACGCGACCAGGATCAGCGCGTGGCTGGCGACATAGCAGACCTTCTTGCCCGCGGGTGGCAGTCGGCGGACAAGTGTGTCCATGCCCAAGTGGGCGCGCTCGCGCATCGCTACGATGGCGCTGATGAACGTCAGCCAGACGAACAGCATCCGGGACATCTCCTCGGAAATCGTGATCCCCCGGTTGAATCCGTAGCGGAGCACGACGTTTCCGAAGACCAGCACGACCATCAACGCGAGGAATGCGACCATCGCGATCTTGAGACCGCCGAAAACCGCGTCGACGAGCCGGCTCACCGGAGGCCGGGACAGTCGAGCTTCGCCGGGCGGGGGCGCGGGCCGCCCCGCGTCGGCGCCGGCGGCGCCATGCGACGCACCCATCCCGCGGCGGGCGATCCGACGCGCCGCCGCGACACGGCGAGCCGGAGGCGCGCGTGAATCGTCCGCGTCATGGCCCGGGCGTGTCGCCCGACCACGCGTTCCGCGCCTCAAGTGCGGTCATTTGCGCGTGCGCACCTTGTCGATTTCGCTCAACATCTCCCTCACGAGCGACTCCCCCGCTTCGCGCGAGTACTTTTCGACCACCGGCTTCAGCCGCTCGCGCAGCTGGGCGACCGATGGCGCCGGGAACTCGGTGACCGTGAGCCCCTTGGTACGCAGCGTTTCTAGCGACTTCGCGTCGGCTTCGCGCGAAAGCCTGCGATTGTACGGCTGGGTCTCGGCCGCGGCGTCGACCAGGATCTTCCGCTCATCAGGAGAGAGCTGATCCCAGACCTTCTTGCTGAAAAGCAGGATCAGCGGCTGGTAGACGTGGCGCGTCGTCGACACGAACTTCTGCACCTCGTAGAACTTGGCGGTTTCGATCGAGGAGAAAGTGTTCTCCTGACCGTCGACCGCCTTCGTTTCCATCGCGGAGTACAGCTCCGGATAAGGCATCGGAACCGCGTTCGCGCCGAGCGTGGTGAACATGTCGACGTAGAGGGGCAGCTGCAGAACCCGGATCTTGAGCCCCTGGAAATCCTCGAGCCGGACGATCGGCCGACGGCTGTTGGTCATGTTACGGAAGCCGTGGTCCCAGTATCCGAGACCGACGAGGCCCTTCTCGGGCAGCTTGTCGTTGAGCTTGCGGCCCACCGGCCCGTCCAGCACGGCGTCGGCCTCCCTGAAGTCGTTGAATAGGTACGGGAGGTCCAGCATCGCGTACTCCCTGATCTGGCTTCCGAGCAGTGACGTCGCGACCAGTGTCATCTCGATCGTGCCTCCTTGCAACGATTGGATGACCGCGGCGTCACCGCCGAGCTGGCCGCCAGGGAACGATCTCACCTTCATCTTCCCTGCGCTCCTCGCAGCCACGACCTCGGCGAATCGCTCGAGTGACAGGCCTTGCGGATGGTCCTTCATCTGGACGAACGCGACCTTGAAGCTCCGGTCCTTGATGTCCTGCGCGAGAGCGGCCCACGAGGCGAGCCCGAGACCGAACGCGCATCCGGCCAGAGCGGCCGTCCTAAGCGACATTTTCATGGCGTTTCCTCCGATTGGCGTGGCGGGTGAGACTTCGGCGGTACTGGGCGGTCGATCTCATCGCAGGATCGCGAAGTCGTCGGCCTCTTCGAAGATCATGGTGTTGAGCGGGACGACGCCGTCCTCGGTGAAATGCACGACAACCTCCACGCGGTAGCCACCCGCCGGCATTCCGTGCAAGTCGAGCTTGATCGCGAGCGTCATCCCGGGCAGCTGTTCGTAATCGGTCTCGGAGCTCAGGTTCGGCGACTCGACCACATCGACTCCGACTCCGTGACCGACCCCGCGCAGCCCCTTGACGTAGGGGGTGAAATGCGGCGCGTATCCCAGTGGCGCCAGACGTTCGAGCATCATGTCGTGGACAGTGCGCGCAGAGGTGCGCGGGCGGAGTCTTGGCACGATCTCCTTGATGATGCGAAATCCCGCGGTCAGGGCCGCGACCTGGTCGCGCGACCCGCCCGGCATCAACACGGTGATGCCGCCGTCGTTGCAATAGTTGCCGACCGACGGATTGAAGTCGATCATGACAAAGTCGCCGGCGGCAATCTTCCTCGGACCCGGTCGCCACGCGGCGTAATTGGTGTTCGGCCCCGACATGACAACGGTCGCCGAGCCGATGTCGGCGTCGAGATCGCGCGCCGGTCCCTCGCAGAGTCCGGCCACCTGCATTTCCGACATGCCGATCCGGATTTTCCCGACAGCCGCCTTCAGAACCGCATCGTTGATCTCGGCGGCGCGCCTCATCAGCGCGACCTCGGCGGATGACTTGATCTGCCGGAGCTCGATCATCAGTCGGTCCACCGACGTAAAGAGCGCCTTCGGCAGCGCTTCACGGAAGAGCTTGAACAGGTTCATCGGCAGGAGGTTGTCGCCGATGAGCCCGACCCGCGAAGGTCGTCCCGCTATTGGACCGAGCAGATCCGGCACGTACTCGGGCGCGCGATGGTACGGGCGAACGTCCTTCGACCAGATCACGTCCCTGGCCGCGTAGAGGTTGAGTCGGCCGAGGATCGTCGTGGGCGGCGCGTCTCCGACATAGATCACCACCTGGGGCGACTCCTCGACGACGTTGATCGGCTTGTACCCGGTCAGATAGGTCCCGTGCCCCGAGCGGTACTCGTCGGAGAAGACGATCAAGGCGTCGAGACCCTCATCGCGCATCTTCCGGCGCAGGCTCGATGATCGGGCTTCGTATTCAGCAGGCTGGATGGGCGTGGTCGGCACCGGGGGCTCCTGGGCGCGTCGCGGCGGCACCTGCGGCGCCGGTCGCAATGATGTAATGGATTACATCATTGTTTTTCGCTCAGGTCAACGGCGCGCGCCGCCGGCCGCCGGTCAGGCCGGGCACCGATGCAAGAGGGCGGTTGGCACCGGACCCCAAGACCGCTAGAGTAGGCGGCGGCACGGTCGAAGAGCGTGGGGCATCGTCGGAATGGTCGGAAAACGAAAACGTTTACAACGTCCTGTGGCTACCGAACCGGTAAGCCTGCTCGATGTCGCCCACCGCGCCGCCTGCTCGACCGCCTCGGTGTCGCGCGTGCTGAACCAGCCCGACCTCGTCAAGCCCGCCCTTCGGGCGAGGGTCCAGGAGGCGATGCGCGAACTGGGCTACGTGCCCAACAGTGCGGCGCGAGCCCTGCGATCGCGGCGTACGCACATCATGGGCATCGTGATCCCAACTCTCGATTACGCTATCTACGCCAGGTTGGTCGAGGGACTCCAGCGACGCCTCCTGCACCATGGCTACTCGCTGCTGGTCGCAACCAGCGAGTACGATCTGCCCGCCGAAGAGGACCGGGCGCGCCTCCTGATCGAGCGCGGTGTCGAGGGCCTGGTCCTGGTCGGCGACACGCACCATGCGGAGCTCTATGAACACCTCGAAGCGGGCGGCATTCCCTACGTCAACACCTATGTCTACCGTGCCGACGGTCTGCACCCGTGCGTCGGGTTCGACAACCGGCGGGTCTCCGCCGACGTGACCCGGTTCCTGCTGTCTCTGGGGCATCGCGCGTTCGGGGTCATTTCCGCACCCACGGCCGGCAATGACCGGGCGTCGGAGCGGGTTGCCGGCGTTCGGGCAATGCTCGAGGAACACGGTCTCGCCCTGGGCGGCGACGCCGTCTACGAACGGCCCTACGCGATCGCCAGCGGACGCGAAGGCTTCCGGTACCTGATGCAAGCGCGCGTTCCGCCGACCGCGATCGTCTGCGGCAACGACGTGCTCGCGATCGGCGCGCTGATCGAGGCGCGAGCCATGGGCGTCCGCGTCCCCGAGCAAGTATCGATTGTCGGGTTCGACAACCTCGAGATGGCGGCGAACGTCGATCCCCCTCTGACGACGGTAGATGTGCCGGCGACCGAAATGGGCGAGCGCGCGGCGGACTTCCTCGCCGCGCGCGTCGCCCACGAGTCGGTACTTCGATCGGTTCCGATCGAACCGACGCTGATCGCGCGGCGTACGACTGGCCCGGCTCCGCACGCGGTCGGACCGGCGCCTGCCGCGCGGGGGCTTCGGGCGCGATCACGCGCGAACGCGCGGTGACGCCCGGCGCAGCCGCGAGCGTGCCGGTTCAGCCGATGCCGTAGCGTCCCGGAGCGATCACGCCGGCCGGGTCGAGCGCGGACTTGATCGCGCCGCAGGTGTCGCGGTACGACGCCATCGTCTGGGCCATGTGGTGGTCGTGGTACTGGATCGGCGCGCGGCCGACGAAGACGCCGCGCCCCGCGACCGCCTCGGACATGGCGCGATAGCAGGCGTCGGCGCGCGCGCGCTCGCCGGCCGACTCGCGGTTGAACGCGAGCACGTGCAGTCCGCGCGCGAAGCGCGGGCCGCAGACGTTCATCACCATGTAGTCGAGGCCGTGCGCCTCGTAGATCCTGCGGCAGATCGTCTGGAACTCGTTGGCGACCGCGCCGTCCATCGGCGTGCCGGGCAGGAACCACAGGTTGCCGCCGCCGGGCCGCCACTTGAGGAGTCCCAGTTCGCCCAGGCTCGGCACACCGGAGAACGCGTTGATCGCCACCTGCAGCGCTGCGTGGCGCGGCGCGTCGGCATGGTCGATGTAGGTCGCCTTGCCGCCCTGGCCGAAATGTTCGCGGACCCGCTGGATCATCGGCTCGGTCGCGGCGACGCTCGGCCCGTAGAACGCGCCGGAGACCGTCCAGGCTCCGAGCCCGTGCTTCGCGCGCAGCGCCCGCCGTCCCTCGTCGCTGATCGAGCGCTCGCCGCCGCTCGCCGCGTATTCCGGACTCTCCCCTTCCGAGCCGCACAGGTAGAGATCGTTGGCGACGCGGAACAGCGTCGGCACGAAGTTCGACATCTTGAGCGGCCGGCACAGGTCGACGATCGTACCCAGGTCCGAGTCGTCGGGAAACGTGAAATGGAACGAACGGACGACCGGCGGGCGCGGCAGCAGCCACACGCCCATCCGCGTGACGATCCCGTAGTTCGACTGCGCGAACACGCCGTCGAGGATCGGGCCGAAGCTGTACTTCGACGTGTGCCAGTTCGCGAGCGTGGCGCTGTCGAGCGCGCCATCGCCGGTGCGCAGCACCTCGCCGTTGCCGAGCACGACCTCGAGGCCGCAGGAGAATCCGAAGTGGTCGAAGTACGGCGTGTAGCCGGCGCCCTTGTCCAGCGCGTTGCCGATCATCCCGCCCTGCGGCGGACCCGAAGTCACGTCGAGCATCAGCTTGTCGCCGCGGCGCACCAGTTCGTCGTAGAGCATCTGGTAGCTCACGCCCGGCTCGACGACCGCGTAGGCGAGCTTGTCGTGGATCTCGAGGATCCGGTTCATCCGGTAGCCCAGGTCGACGACGACCTGCCCCGCCCGCGCGGCGGCCTTCGATCCGAGTCCGATGTTGTGGCCGGTGCTCACCGGATAGAGCGCGACGCCGTGCCTGCCAGCCGCGCGCACGATCGCCTGCACATCGGCGGTCGACGCCGGATAGACGACGCCGGACGGCACGATGTCGCCGCAGGCCATCGTGTGCTCGGCGTAGCGGCGCACTGTCTCGGCCGACCGGTTCACGCCGGCGGTGCCGAGCGCGCGCCCGACGTCGGAGAAGAAGGATTCGAGGCTGGTTTGGTTCATCGTGGGCTCGCTCGGTTCGTGGTTGCGGACATTCGCAGGCTCTTGCGGCAACCGGTGATCGGCGGACGTTCGCGCTACCAGACGCCGACGTCGCCGCCGGCCGCCGGCGGCGAGATCGGGTGATCGGTGTGTGCCGGCGGGACCGCCTCGGTCCGCGGCGCGCGCAGCGCCATGCCCGCGAGCGCCTCGGGCCTGGGCCCTCCGGTCGCCCAGTCGACGAGTTCGACCGTGTGCACGATCGGCGTCGCGGCGTGCCGGTTGATCTGGACGATGCAACCCAGATTGCCGGCCGCGGCGATGTCGGCGCCGACGGCGTCGACGTGCCCACCCTTGCGCTTGCCCAGCGTGCGCGACAGTTCCGGCTGCAGCAGGTGGAACGTGCCGGCCGATCCGCAGCAGAAGTGTCTCTCGGGCACCTCGTGCAGGTCGAACCCGGCGGCCGAGAGCACACGCCTGGGCGCCTCGGTGACGCGCTGACCGTGCTGCAGCGAGCAGGCGTCGTGATAGGCGACCCGGTACCGGGGCACCGACCCGTCCGGGCGCACGCCCAGCGCGTCGAGCCACTCGGTCACGTCGCGCACGAGCGCCCCCTGCCGCGCCGCCGCCTCGCCCCCGGGCCAGCGCCCGTAGTCCTTGAGCGTCGTGCCGCAGCCGGACGTGACGACGACGATCGCATCGACGCCTCCGGCATCGCGGTCGCCGGCATGCGCCGCCCAGGCGGCGATGTTCGCGCGGGCGAGTTCGCGCGCTTCGCGCTCGCGCCCCAGGTGCAGCGACAGCGCGCCGCAGCAGCCGGCGTCCGCGTCGACGACGACTTCGCATCCGTGCCGCCGCAGCACGCGCAGCGCCGCCGCGTGCACGTGTCCTCCCAGCACCGACGGCACGCAACCGGTGGCGAGCAGCACGCGCGAGCGCCGCTCGCCTGCGGCGGCGTACACGCCGGCCGCGGGGCCGGGAGCGGCACGCGCGCGATCCGAGGCGAGTTCCGCCATCGCGCCGAGCCTGCCGGGCAGCCATCGGGCGAACGGCCGTGCGAACCCGCCCAGCCGCAGCGCGACTCGCAGGCGCGTCGGGTGCGGCAACGTGCGCGCGATGAATCCGCGCAGCAGCCGATCGCCGAGCGGGCGCCGGAAATTCGACTCGATGTGCGCGCGAGCGACATCGATGAGCCGCGCGTAGTCGACCTTCGCCGCGCAGGTGGTCTGGCAGCCGAGGCACGACAGGCAGCGATCGAGGTGGTGGACCGTCGGGGGTTCGGGCGCGCCGCCGCGTTCGAGCATCGCGCGGATCAGGTCGATGCGACCGCGCGGCGAGTCGTTCTCGTCGCGCGTGAGCACGTAGGTCGGGCAGGTCGCCGTGCAGAATCCGTAGTGGACGCAGGTTCGCAACACGCGATCGGCGTCGGCGATCGCCGGATCCCGGAGCTGGTCGGCGGAGAAGGAAGTCTGCATCGGCGGACGCGAGACCGGCGACGCGCGTGCCGCCGCCCGCGCCGGACCGCGCCATCATACCGGCGGGCGGACCCTCCCGGGCGGCGTCAGGCCTTGAGTCGCGCGGACAACGCGTCCGGCAGACGGCGCACCTCCGCGAGGATCGGCCGCCAGTAGCCGGGGACGGACAGCGACCCCCGGGCGAGCAGCGCAACGAGCACGAGCAACTCGCCGCTCGCTTTGCCTTCCCGCGCGAGGCGACCTATGCTCCGGACCATGCACAAGCTCAAGAGCGCGAAGCAGCGGCTGCTCGACCGATTCTCCCGGGATCTCGACGCGCTGGAATCCCGCACACCGATGACCGGCTCCTACGAGCGCATCGACCCCTACCTGGTCGATCACAGTTCGGGTGGCCACGAATTCGAGATCATCGTCTATCACCGGGAGTCCGAAGCGTGGTATGGCGGCGGTGGCGGCGACCATTCGCTGGACCTCTACCGCCAGCACGCGTTCGTGCGACCGGGGGACGTCGCGTTCGACGTCGGATGCAACGCGGGGCTGATCGCGGTCTGGCTGGGCCTTCAGGTCGGACCGGAGGGGCGCGTGCTCGCGTTCGACCCGTTTCCCTGGAACGCGCTGGCGACGCACTACAACTGCCGGCTCAATTTCGTCGACAACGTCACGACCCTGGCGGTCGGATTGAGCGACCGCACGACGGACATCCGGCTGCCGCTGGCCACCGCCCGCACGCTGGAGAAGATCGACCCCGCGATACCTGCGCTCGACGGACGGCTCGTGGACGTCCTGGCGTTCGTCGACGAGCACCCGACGTTCGCCAAGATCGACATCGAAGGCGGAGAGTTCGAACTCTCGCGCGCCGACTGGTCCCGGTTCACCCGGCTCGAGCGCATCTTCCTCGAACTGCACCCCTGGTTCATCGAAGACCGCGGCCTCGAGACGCGCGATGTCCTCCGCCGCTACGCCTCGGCGGGCTACTCCCTCCGTTACGGTCACCCGCTCGCAGCGCCCGCGGACGCGGAAACGGTGGAGCCGGCGCATGGAGGCTGGTGGCTCACGCGCGAGCAGTCCGCGTAGCCCGTGCCGCGGCGCCCCGACGCGGCGCGCCGCTCGGCGTCCATCGACCCGTCAGCGGACGAGGTAGCGCTCCCGCGTCTTCGCGTACCCCCAGTGGAAGTGGTAGAGCGCCGTCGACCGCCACAGCATGTGCAGCCGGTCGGAGCCCAGGTGGTCGAGCGCCCAGCCCACCGGTGGCCAATGCGAATAGATCGAACGCAGGTAGGCGAGCCGGCGGTGATTCACGAGCCGCGCGGCGACCGGCCGCGGATCGAGCGTCGCCAGGACGTCCGGCGGCACCTGCGACTTCAGGAACGCCTGGAAGTCCTGCTCGCTCTCCGGCGACAGCTCGCGCGAGAGCATGCCGGCACCGAGCTTGCGCTGGCCGAAGGATTCGCGCGGGATGCCCGCCTCCTCGGCGATCCGCCGCGGGATCGGGCGGTCGTAGTAGCCGGTCCCCAATCGCCAGGGCCGCATCTCCCCGGAACGCGTGATCCGCCAGATCGCCGGACCGTGGCGCGCCCCGATGTACGGCAGCGGCAGATGGATGAATCCCGCCCGCAGGCGGAACTCGCCCAGCGCCTGTCCGGAGAGATGGCAGTCGTCGCGTTCGCGGAAATCGAGGCGCGCGCAGCGTCGCGTCGGTCCCCAGTACCGTTCGCCATGGCGTCCGGAAACGAAGACCGAGTCGCGCAGCACGTCCTCCATCACGCGGGCCGTCGCATCGGTGATCGCCGCCGGGCTCGAGACGAAGAACTCGGCGCGGGGATGACCGGGCAGCGCGGCGAGCGCGCGCCGGTCGTACTCGCGCACCCGCATCCCCAGCCTGCGCAGCGTGTCGGCGCCGCTGTCGTCGCCTCGGGACTCGGTCACGCCGGCGATCGGATGGCCGGAGGGCGTAGCGCTCTCGACGAACGTGACACCCTCGCGGCAGCCGGCCTCGGCCGCGACCACCGACGACGCCGTCGAATCGTAGCCCCGCGAGCACGCGGCCACCAGACGATAGCGCGCCGCACGTCGCGGATCGGCCGCATTGCCTGCGATGCGGCACATGGTGGACGCGAGCATCGACCGGTAGGTCGCATAGTCGGCGGGTGGCTCGCCGATCGGGCGGCCGACGGTGACGAGCGCGCCGTCCGCGCCGAGCGCGAGGTCGACACCGACCTGCAGTTCGACGCGGCGTCCCGACGCGCAAGGCAGCGTCGCCGGCACCGGCGCGATGCCGCGCCGCACGTGGCGCACGAAATCGAAGAAATAGTCCGGGTGCCCGAGGTCGAGCCCGTCGTCCGATTCGGTCAGCAGGAACGGCAGCGAGTTGGAGATCCGGACCGCACCACCGTCCCGAAGCACGAACAGCCGCTCGAGCGGATGGAACGGCGAGACGAAAACGAGCTTCCCGCCCCGCCGCCGCGCGCCGGAACCGGCGAGAACCGCACCGCGGTCGAAGTCGCAGGCGCCGAAGTCGCCGTCCCACGCACCCTCGACGAATCCCTCCTCTCGCGTCTCCACCCGCGCGCCGTGGATCACGCGCACCGGTACGCCGGGCCGTGCGTCCGCGCACCAGGCGAGCGGCGGGAGGCTCGCACGGGTCTCGTACCGCAGTCGCGGCGGCGTCTCGCTCATCCGCACAGGGGCCGACGGCTGCCGGTCCGCGTTCGCACCCTCAGCCGAGCGGCGCGACCTTCATGACCTCGTCGACGGTCGTCAGTCCCGCGGCGACCTTGATCGCGCCCGAGACTCGCAGCGGGCGCATGCCGTCCTTGTAGGCCTGCTCGCGGATCTTGGTGTCGTCCGCGTGGTCGTCGACGAGCTTGCGCACGCCGGGCGAGTTCAACATGATCTCGTAGAGACCGATGCGCCCCAGGTAGCCGGTCATCCGGCACTCGAGGCAGCCGACCGGGTCCATGAACCCGGTGGCCGGGCGTTCGGCGCGCCACGGCGCGGTCATCATCCGCCAGATCTCGTCCTCGGGCGGCTCGCCGGGCTTCTTGCAGTGCGGACACAGCGTACGCACGAGCCGCTGCGCCATGACGCCGAGCAGCGTCGAGTTGATGAGATACGCCGGCACGCCGAGATCGAGCAGCCGCGTGACCGCGGTGGGCGCGTCGTTGGTGTGCAGCGTCGAGAACACGAGGTGGCCGGTGAGCGCCGCCTGCACGGCCATGTCGGCTGTATCGCGGTCGCGGATCTCGCCCACCATGATGATGTCGGGATCCTGCCGCAGCAGCGTGCGCACGCCGCTGGCGAAGTCGACGCCGATCGACGGCTGCACCTGCATCTGGTTCAGCGCCGGCTCGATCATCTCGATCGGATCCTCGATCGTGCAGACATTGACCTCGGCCGTGGCGACCTGGCGCAGCGTCGAGTAGAGCGTCGTCGTCTTGCCCGAGCCGGTCGGCCCGGTCAC
>JADZDA010000162.1 GCA_020851255.1 Burkholderiales bacterium
ACGGTGATGACGACGACGGGGACGTCGACGCAGTGGGGGAGGGCGCGCAGTTGCTTGACCAGTTCGATGCCGTCGAACTCGGGGAGCTTGTAGTCGGTGAGGACGATGTCGACGCGGTTGTTGCGGGCGAACTCGAGCGCGCGCGAGGGCGTGTCGAACAGCTCCAGGTTGAGCTTGCCGTCGATCTGCCGGACGATCTCCGCGAGCAGCAGGCGGCTCGAGAACAGGTCGTCGACGATCAGGACGGTGTTGCGCTGCGCGCGGGCGAACGCGATCTCGGACACGGTACCCGGACCGGAGGTCGTGCGGAGCTGGGCGGGCGGCGTCATGGCGAAGCCCTCGGGCGTACGCAGGGGGAACTGGAACCCAAGCAAAAGTCGCGCCGACGACGATCGCGGCGGATTTCCGGGTTCCGGGATCCGCTCGAGGCATCCGAACCGGCGGCCTGGCGGCTCGCGGGTCGGTCGACGGATCCGGTGTGGTCGGGGCGAGAAGATTCGAACTTCCGACCCCCTGCACCCCATGCAGGTGCGCTACCAGGCTGCGCTACGCCCCGACCGAAACTCTGCATTATAGCTGTCCGACGCGACCCAGGGTGGACCGGGTTCATGACCGGGACGGGTCGAGGAGCTGGCGGATTTCCGCCAGCTCCTGCCGCAAGGCGGCAGGTCCGCCGGCTCCCGCGGAACCGGCGCCCGGCGGGCGCGCCGGCACGCTGGTGGTCGACGGGGTCGGCCGGGCGGCGGCCGCGCGCGCCTCGTCGGTATCGTGCTCCAGCCGGTGGCGCGCGCCGTTGATCGTGAACCCCTGCTCGTAGAGCAGGTCGCGTATGCGCCGGATGAGCAGCACCTCGTGGTGCTGGTAGTAGCGGCGGTTGCCGCGCCGCTTGACCGGTTTGAGCTGCGTGAATTCCTGCTCCCAATAACGGAGCACGTGCGGCTTCACCGCACACAGGTCGGAAACCTCGCCGATCGTGAAATACCGCTTCGCGGGGATCGGCGGCAGGTCGGTTCTAGGCCGGCTGGGCTCCGCCATGGTTCGCGGCGTCCACCATCGCCTTGAGTTTCTGGCTGGCGTGGAAGGTCACGACACGGCGGGCCGTGATCGGAATCTCCTCGCCGGTCTTGGGATTGCGTCCCGGACGCTGCGGCTTCTCGCGCAGCTGGAAGTTGCCGAAGCCCGAGAGCTTGACGCTCTCGCCGGCCTCGAGTGCGATCCGCACCTCCTCGAAAAAGCGCTCGACCATGTCCTTGGCCTCGCGCTTGTTCAGCCCGAGTTGCTCGAAGAGGAGATCGGCCAGCTCGGCCTTGGTCAACGTCATCGCGGAGGTTCCTGGCTGCGAAGGGTCGCTCGAAACTCCCGTTGCGCGACACCCGCGAGCGCGGCCATCGCCCCGTCGATCTCGGTGGCGGTCAAAGTACGTGCAGTATCCTGCATAAGCACCCGAATCGCAACGCTTGTCCGTCCGGGGCCGACCGAACCGCCGCGGAACACGTCGAACGGCCGGATGGTCACGACGAACGGCGGCCTGGCGGCGTCCAGCGCATCGAGGAGCATCTGGACCGGCACCTGATCCGGGAGCTCGAGCGCGAGATCGCGGCGAACCGTCGGCTGGCGCGACACCGGCCGGCCGGCGGGCACCGCGCGCTCGACCAGGGCGTCCAGGTCGATTTCGAACACGACGGGCGCCGTCGCGAGGCCGAATGTCCGGACCAGCCGCGGATGCAGCTCGCCCAGCCAGCCGCAATCGCGGCCGCCGACACTCATCGACGCGGAGCGTCCCGGATGCAGCGCCGGATGGGCCGCCGCCGCGGTGCGCAACCGGTTCGGATGGAGGATCGCCTCGAGGTCGCCCTTGACGTCGTAGAGGTCGACCGCGCGGCGCGGCCCGCCCCAGTGCTCCGGCCAGGCGTCGCCCCAGGCGAGCCCGCCGACGCGGATCGGTTGCGCGACGCCGTCCGGTCCGCGCCGGAACACCCGGCCGACCTCGAAGAGCCGCACCCGCGTCTCGCGCCGGGCGGCGTTGGTCCTGAGGGTCTCGATCAGGCCGGGGACGAGCGTCGTGCGCATCACGTCGCGCTGTGCCGCGATCGGGTTGAGCACGCGCACCGGCGCGGGATCCGCCGCGTCGCCCGAAAGGGCCCGCTCCACGTCGGAGGACACGAACCCGAACGTGACGATCTCCTGCCAGTCGCGGGCCGCGAACGCGCGCCTCGCGGCGAACGCCGAGCGCCGCCCTTCGGGCCGCGGGAGCATCGTCTGGACGTGCGCCGCCGGCGTCGAGGGAATCCGCTCGTAGCCGCGTACGCGCGCGACTTCCTCGACGAAATCCTCCTCGATCGCGAGATCGAAGCGCCACGACGGCGGCGTCACCGTGAAGTCGTCGCCGTCGCGACGCGGTTCGAGCCCCAGCCGCGCGAAGATCCGCCCGGACTCGTCGGCGGGCACGCCGACCCCGAGCAGCCGTGCGATCCGGGAGCTGCGCACCCGGACCGGCCTGCGCTCGGGAAGCCGCGCCTTCACGTCGGTCCGCGGGCCGGCGCGACCGCCGCAGATCGCGAGCACCAGCGCGCTCGCGCGCTCGATCGCCGCCGGACCGAGTTCGGGATCGACGCCGCGCTCGAACCGGTATCCCGCGTCGCTGGAGAAACCCAGCCGGCGCATCCGCCCCTGGATCACCGCCGGATTCCAGCAGGCGGCCTCGAGGTAGACATCGGTCGTGTCCGCCGCGATGCCGGAGTGTTCGCCGCCCATGATGCCGGCGAGGCCCAGCGGCTTGTTCCGGTCGCAGACGAGGAGCAGGTCGCCCTCGAGATCGAGGACGTCGCCGTTGAGGAGCGTCAGTTTCTCGCCTTCGCGTGCGAAGCGGACCACGATCGCGCCGTCGAGGTGGCGGGCGTCGTAGGCGTGCATCGGCTGGCCGAGTTCGAGCATCACGTAGTTGGTGATGTCGACGAGCGCGCTGATCGAGCGGATGCCCGAGCGCTCGAGGCGCGTCTTCATCCAGCCGGGCGTCGGCCGCGACGGATCGATGCCCTCGATCAGACGGCCGCCGAACCGCGGGCAGGCTTCGGGCTCGTCGATCCGCACCTCGCGCACGCGCGCCGACGCTACCGCGACCGGCGAACAGTCCGGCGCGGTCCATGGCCGGTCGGTCACGGCGGCGAGGTCGCGCGCCACGCCGGTCATCGACAGGCAGTCGGCGCGATTGGGCGTGAGCTTGAGCGTGAGGATCGCGTCGTCCAGCGCGAGCGCGTCGCGGAGATCCCGGCCGGGAGCGAGAGACGCATCGAGCGCCAGCAGCCCCGACGCGTCGTCGGAGAGCCCGAGTTCCTTCGCCGAGCACAGCATGCCTCGCGATTCGACGCCGCGAACCGCCGCGCGCCGGATCGTGACGCCGCCGGGTAGGGTCGCGCCCTCGCGCGCGCAGGGCACCGTCATGCCCGCGGCGGCGTTCGGAGCGCCGCAGACGATCGCGAGCGGCTCGTCGCCCGCATCGACCGTGCACAGCCGGAGGCGGTCGGCGTTCGGATGCGGGACGACGGAGAGGATCCGGGCGACGACCACGCCGGAGAACGGCGGCGCCGCGGGTTCCACCGACTCGACCTCGAGTCCGGACATCGTCAGCCGCTCGGCCAGTTCGGCCGTGTCCCGTCCCGGGTCGACGAAGGTCCTCAGCCAGTGTTCGGACACGCGCATGATCGTGGCATCCTGGTCGCTAGGCGAACTGCCGCAGGAACGCGAGGTCGTTCTCGTAGAAGAGCCGCAGGTCGTCGACCCCGTAGCGGAGCATCGCGAGCCGGTCCGGCCCCATGCCGAAGGCGAATCCCTGCCAGCGCTCCGGATCGATTCCGACCGCGGACAGGACGTTCGGGTGCACCTGGCCCGCGCCGGCGATCTCCAGCCAGCCTTCGCCGAAGCTCATGTCGATCTCGACCGAGGGCTCGGTGAACGGGAAGAACGACGGGCGGAAACGCACGGCGAGATCCTCGCGCTCGAAAAAACGGCGCAGGAACTCGGCGACGACTCCCTTCAGGTCGGCGAACGACACGTCGGTGTCGATCCACAGCCCCTCGACCTGGTGGAACATCGGCGAATGGGTCGCGTCGCTGTCGACGCGGTAGACGCGGCCCGGCGCGATGATCTTGATCGGCGGCGGATGGGTCTCCATCCAGCGGACCTGGATCGGCGAGGTGTGCGTGCGCAGCAGCAGGCCGCCGTCGACGTAGAACGTGTCGTGCATCGACCGCGCCGGATGGTTCTCCGGCGTGTTGAGCGCGGTGAAGTTGTGGAAGTCGTCCTCGATCTCGGGCCCGTCGGCGACGGTGAAACCGAGCGTCGAGAACAGCGCCTCGACGCGCTCGAGCGTGAGCGAGAGCGGATGCAGGCCGCCGGTTCCCGCGCCGCGCCCGGGCAGCGACACGTCGAGCGCTTCGGCCGCGAGCGCGTGCGCGAGTTTCGACTCGGCGAGCGCGTCGCGCCGCGCGACCAGCGCGGCCTCGAGCCGCTCCTTCGCGGTGTTGATCCGGGCGCCCGCCGCGCGCCGCTCCTCCGCCGGGAGCGTGCCCAGCGTCCTGAGCGCCGCGGTCAGCGCCCCGGCCTTGCCGAGGTAGCGGGCCTTCGCGTTCTCCAGCACCGCGGGATCGCCCGCCGCCGCGAAGTCGGCGAGCGCGGCTTGCACGATCGAATCGAGGTCGGACATGTGAGCCGGTGTCGGGAACGTCGGGCGAAAAAAAAGGGAGGCGCCGGTCGCCTCCCTTCGTTGAGGTCGCTCCGTCAGGCCAGCGATGCTTTGGCCTGCTCCGCGATCTTCGTGAAAGCCGCCTTGTCGTGGACCGCCAGGTCCGCGAGGACCTTGCGGTCGATGTCGATGGCGGCCTTCCTGAGGCCGTTCATGAACACGCTGTAGGTCATGCCCAGCTCGCGCGCACCCGCGTTGATCCGGGCGATCCACAGCGCGCGGAATTCGCGCTTGCGGTTGCGCCGGTCGCGGTACTGGTACTGCCCGGCCTTCATGACCGCCTGCTTCGCGATCTTGAAGACGTTTTTCCGGCGGCCGCGATAACCCTTGGCCTGCGCGAGCACCTTCTTGTGGCGGGCGCGCGCCGTGACTCCGCGTTTGACTCGAGGCATCGTCGGCTCCCTTTACGCGTAGGGCAGCATCGCCGCCACCGACGCCGCGTTGGTCGCGTGGACGCCGGCGGAGCCGCGCAGCTGCCGCTTGTTCTTGGTCGACTTCTTGGTCAGGATGTGGCGCTTGAACGCCTGCGAGCGCTTGACCGAGCCGCTTCCGCGCACGCGGAAGCGCTTTTTCGCGCCCGACTTGGTCTTCATCTTCGGCATGGTGCCGTTTCCTATTTGCTGCCCACGGCGGTGCTCTCCGGCTTCTGCGCCGGGGAGGCTTCCTTGGCGAGTTGCACCTTACCGGCCTCGGGCTTGTTGGGGTGATGCGACTGCGGCTGCGGCGCCGGCGCCTTGGGCGCCTGCACCTGGGCCTTCTTCGGGGCCAGCAGCATCACCATCTGCCGGCCTTCGAGCCTGGGGAACTGCTCGACCTGCGCGTACGGCTCCAGTTCGTTGCGGATGCGCTCGAGCAGGCGGATGCCGAACTCCTGGTGCGCCATCTCGCGCCCGCGGAAACGCATCGTGATCTTCGCCTTGTCGCCCTCGCCGAGGAACCGGGTCAGGTTGCGCAGCTTGATCTGGTAGTCGCCTTCGTCGGTCCCGGGCCGGAATTTCACTTCCTTGACCTGGATCTGCTTCAGCTTGAGCTTGGCCTCGTGGGCGCGCTTGGACTCGCGGTACTTGAACTTGCCGTAGTCCATGATCCGGACCACCGGCGGCTCGGCGAGCGGCGCGATCTCGACCAGGTCGACTTCCGCCGCCTCGGCCTTCGCGAGCGCCTCGACGATGCTGACGATGCCCAGTTGCTCACCCTCGAGTCCGACGAGTCGAACCTGCGGGGCCGTGATTTCGCGATTGATGCGCTGGTGCTTGAGTTCCAGTGGAATGTCTCCGTCCGGTCAACGAAAAGACCGTGCAACCGCCACGTTCGGCGGCGCGTCCTGCGACGCTACCGCCGTTCGGCCACCTCGTTCGCGAGGCGAGCGACGAACGACTCGAGGGGCATCGCCCCCAAGTCCTCGCCGCCGCGGGTCCGCACGGCCACCTGTCCCGCCTCCTGCTCCTTGGCACCGACGATCAGCTGGTACGGGAGCTTCTGGAGGCTATGTTCCCGTATTTTATAGTTAATTTTCTCGTTCCGCAAATCGGCCCGGACCCGGAACCCGGCCGCCCGGAGCCTCGCCTCGACCTGGGAGGCGTAGGGCGCCTGGCGGTCGGTGATCGTCATGACCACGGCCTGGATCGGGGCGAGCCAGGCCGGGAACGCTCCCGCATGGTGCTCGATCAGGATGCCGATGAACCGCTCGAGCGACCCGACGATCGCCCGATGCAGCATGACGGGCACCTTGCGCGTGTTGTCCTCGGCGACGTATTCGGCCGACAGGCGACCGGGCATCTGGAAGTCCACCTGCATCGTCCCGACCTGCCAGGCGCGGCCGATCGAGTCCTTCAGGTGGTATTCGATCTTGGGCCCGTAGAACGCGCCTTCGCCGGGGAGCTCGGTCCAGGCGGCCCCGCAGGCGGCGAGCGCGCCGCGCAGCGCCTGCTCGGCCTTGTCCCATTGCTCGTCGCTGCCGATGCGCTTCTCGGGGCGCAGCGCGATCTTGACGTCGATGTCGGTGAAGCCGAAGTCGCGGTAGACGTCGAAGGCGAGCCTGTGGAACGCCGTGCACTCCGGCTCGATGTGGTGCTCGGCGCAGAAGATGTGACCATCGTCCTGCGTGAAGGCGCGGACCCGCATGATCCCGTGCAGCGCGCCCGAGGGTTCGTTGCGGTGACAGGCGCCGAACTCGCCGTAGCGCAGCGGCAGGTCGCGGTAGCTCCGGAGGTCGGAGTTGAAGATCAGGATGTGCCCCGGGCAGTTCATCGGCTTGATCGCGAAGTCGCGCTTCTCCGACTCCGTCGTGAACATGTTGTCCTTGTAGTTCTGCCAATGGCCGGACCGCTCCCACAGCGACCGGTCCATGATCTGGGGGCCGCGGACCTCCTGGTAGCCGTTGTCCTGGTAGACGCGGCGCATCGCCTGTTCGACCGACTGCCAGATCGACCAGCCCTTCGGATGCCAGAAGACCATGCCCGGCGCCTCGTCCTGCTGGTGGAAGAGGTCGAGCGCGCGCCCGAGCTTGCGGTGGTCGCGCTTCTCGGCCTCCTCGATGCGCCGCAGGTAGGCGTCCAGGTCCTCTTTCTTCGCCCAGGCGGTGCCGTAGACGCGCTGGAGCATCTCGTTGCGCGAATCCCCGCGCCAGTAGGCGCCGGCGAGCTTGGTCAGCTTGAACGCCTTCAGGCGTCCGGTCGACGGCACGTGCGGTCCGCGGCACAGGTCGACGAAGTCGCCTTCACGGTAGAGCGAGATCGGCTCGTCGGACGGGATCGAGGCGATGATCTCGGCCTTGTAGCGCTCGCCGATCGACTCGAAGTACGTCACCGCCTCGCTGCGCGGCATCGTCGATCGGACGACCGGTTCGTCCTTCCGCGCGAGCTCGCCCATCCTGAGCTCGATCGCCGCGAGGTCGTCCGGCGTGAACGCCCGCTTGTAGGCGAAATCGTAGTAGAAGCCGTCCTCGATGACCGGCCCGATCGTCACCTGCGCGTCGGGATAGAGCGACTTCACCGCCCAGGCGAGCAGGTGCGCGGTCGAATGGCGCAGTATCTCGACCCCTTCGGCGTCACGGTCGGTGACGATCGCGAGCTTCGCGTCGCGATCGACGACATGCGAGGTGTCGACGAGCTTCCCGTCGACCTTGCCGGCGAGCGCCGCCTTGGCGAGACCCGGACCGATCGACGCGGCGATCTGTGCGACCGATTGCGGTTGGTCGTACCGACGGACCGATCCGTCGGGCAGTTCGATGGCGATGGCGGACATGCACGACTCCGGAGGCGAAAAAAAACGCGGGCGAGCCGCGTTCTCTTCGGGGGCCGGCGCCAGGGCCGGCCGGCGAGCGGGCTCGTCGGGGGTTACCTCGGGCAACGACGCGTTCGCGGTGTCATAACCGATCCCTTTCGTTCCGGCCGCCCGGGGGTGGGGACCGTCTCGCCTTTCGCGGTGCCGTCCCCCGGCGGGGGACGATCGTGCATTCTACCCCGGATCAGGGCTGCCCAGCACCTGGACGCCGGCGCCGTCCCCGTGCTCGCGTCGGGCGGCGTCGACCGCGCCCAGCGCCAGGTCGACGAAAGCGGTGGGCGACCCGCACCGTGCCGCCTCGTCGCGCGCGAGAGCGAGGTCCTTGCGCAGCAGTCCGAGCGTGAATGTGGTCGGGCCACCCGCCTCCATCATCCGCGCGACGTAGCTGTCGAAAAGGAACCCCGAGGCGGTGCCCGTGCCCAGCGCGTCCTTGACCGACGCGCTGGCGAAACCGTACGCGCGGGCGAGCGCCGCTCCGCCGGCCAGGCCGAGCAGCGTGCCGGCGACGATCGTCTGATTGACGAGCTTCATCCGGTATCCGGCGCCCGCGCTGCCGCAGCTGACGATGCGGGAGCAGAACGCCTCGAGCACCGGCCGCCCGCGCTCGATCGCCGCCGGGTCGCCGCCGACGAACGCCGTGAGCGTGCCGCGCTCGGCGCCGCCCACGCCGCCGGTCACCGGCGCGTCGATCGCCAGGCAGCCGCACCGGTGCGCGAGCGCGGCCGTCTCGCCGGCGCAGTCGGGTGCCGAGGTGGTCATGTCGACCACGAGGGTTCCCGCCCGGGCCGCCGGGATCAGCCGGCGGTGCAGCGCGCGCACGTCGTCCGGCCCGCCGACGATCGTCGCGATGACGTCCGCGCGCGCAGCGAGCGCTTCGGGGGACGGGGCGACGACCGCGCCGTCGGCGGCCAGCGCGTACGCCGCGTCGGCGCGCCTCGCCCACGCGACCAGCGGAAACCCGGCGGCGAGCACGCGCCGGGCCATCGGCGACCCGATCGCGCCCAGGCCGATCCAGCCGACGGTCGGGCGCGCCGCGGTCACGTCGGACGAACCCGTCGCGAAGCCGCTACTGGATCTGGATGTTGGCGGCGCGCACGACGCCCGCCCATTTCACGGCCTCCGCGGCGAGGTGGTCGGCGAGGTCCTTCGGCGAGCCGCCGAGGGTCGTCGCGCCCATGTCGGACAGGCGCTTGCGTACCGCCGGGTCCTTGAGGAGTTCGTTCAACTCGGCGTTGACGCGGGCGACGATCGCGGCGGACGTACCCTTCGGCGCCAGCAGCGCGAACCAGGTCGACGACTGCAGCTTCGGCGCGCCCAGTTCGACGGTCGTCGGCACGTCGGGAAGCGCGGGCGAGCGAGCCGGCGCCATCACCGCGATCGCGCGGACCTTGCCTCCCTTCACCTGTCCGACGATCCCCGGTATGAGCTGGAACATGAGCTGGATGTCGCCGGCCATCAGGTTCGTCGTCGCCGTCCCCGGCGCGTTGTACGGGACGTGCACCATCTTCGCGCCGGTCTCGCGCATGAAGAGCTCGCCGGCCAGGTGCATCGAACTGCCGTTGCCGGTCGACCCGTAGTTGAGCTTGCCCGGGTTCGCGATCGCGTAGCGCGTGAACTCCGCGAGGTCCTTCGCCGGCAGGTCGTTGTTGACGACGAGGATGTTCGGCACGTCGGCGACCAGTCCGATCGGCACGAAGTCCTTCTGCGAGTCGTAGCTCAGGTTCTTGTACAGGCTCGGATTCACCGCCAGCGTGCCGGCCCACGAGAACAACAGGCGGTAGCCGTCCGCCGGCTGTGTCGACGCGTAGGCGGCGCCGATGTTGCCGTTCGCACCCGGCTTGTTGTCGATGACGACCGGGGTTTTCAGCCGTTTCCCGAGTTCCTCGGCGACGACGCGCGCGATCGAGTCGCCGGTGCCTCCGCCTCCGGGTGCCGGCACGATGATCTGCACCGTCTTGCCGGCCGGCCAGTCTTCGGCGGTCGAGATCGACGGGACGGTGGCGACGGCGAATGCGAGCGCGGCGGCGGCCGCGAGTGTCGGATGGCGGTGGCGCATGGGAACCTCGGCGTACGGGCGGTGGGTCATGGGTTTCGGTCGATGATCCGGTCGGCGGTCGCGATACCGGCTACGCTCGGCCGGCGGCGTCGTGCGTGGCCCGGATCGCGGTCTCGATCGCGGCGTCGGCGACGCGGATCGGCACGACGCAGCCGGGGCCGATCATCAGGCGGCGGCCGCCGGTCTGGTCGATCGCGTCGGTGACCTCGGCGCGGATCGCCGCCAGGTCGCCGCGGGCGAGCGGGCCGTTCTCGTTCAATCCGCCGACCAGCAGTCGCGCGGAGCGCTGCGCCGCTTCGCGCAGCGTGGGCCGGGCGATCCGGTCGTGCCAGTTGATCATCTCGACCGGATAGCCGGCGAGGCGGTCGAAATGGATGTCGTCGCCGTGCACGTGGAGCATCGACAGCCGTGCGCGCCCGGCGAGCGCCTCCAGCACGCGCAGGTCGTAGCGGCGGCCGAATTCGTCGTGCTCGGCGTCCGAGAGCAGGCGATACGACGCGACCTGGGTCGCGTAGAAGATCCCGTGCGCACCGGCGGCGAGCGCGTCGAGCGCGAACCGGATCGTGACCGCGGTGATCGCCTCCAGCGCGGCGTGGACCGCGTCCGGCGATCGGCGCAGGTCGGCGTAGAGCCGGTCGGTCGAGAGCTTGCGGGCGGTGGTGAGCGGCGTGAACACCGTCTGCAGGATCGGGACGCGGCCGCCCAGCGCCTTCGCGGTCGCGGCGAGCGCCTCGTTGGTGCGGCCGTAGCTGCCGCGCCTGACATCGAGGTCGCCGATCGCGCGCCAGTCGTCGGTGGTGCGCACGCGCGGGCCGACGACGACGCGTGCGCCGTTCGCCTGCCCGTCGTAGGCGCTGACCGCGCCCCAGTCCTCGACGCCGTAGGTCCCCGACGGCATGAACTTGACGAGGTCGAAGTCCCAGCGCTGCTGCCAGGCGACCGAGTGCGCGGTCAGCACCCCCGGATCCTGGTCGTCGTCGGGGAAATGACGCCACAGCGCGATCGGGGGACGGTCGACCGGCGCGCCCGAGAGGGCGGCGTCGACCCGTTGCCAATGGTCCATCGACATCCTGGAGAGTCCGTGTTGTCGGGCGGCGCGAACAGCCGCCGGCCGGAAAGACCCGAAGTCTTGCACCGACTGCGCGGTCGGGCAACCGCGGCGTGCGCGCCGCGCACGGGCCCGCGCCGCGATCGGATGAGCGTTTTCGCGCTGCTTGTCGCTTCGGCGGACCGGTGCGAGACTGCGGGCCGCCGCCGCGCCCGCGTCACGCGACGGCGGATCGCACCGGCGACGCGTACGGAGAGTCCCCGATGTCGTCCGAATGGGTCCGCGAGGCGGTGCGCCGGATCGAGCGCGATTACCAGCGTTCGGCCGATACGCACCTGGTGCTGGTCGATATGCCGGCGTTCCCGCGGTTGCGGCTCTACCTCAAGGACGAGGCCACGCATCCGACCGGCAGCCTCAAGCATCGCCTGGCCCGTTCGTTGTTCCTGTACGGGCTGTGCAACGGGTGGATCCGCGAGGGCACGACCATCGTCGAGGCCTCGTCGGGGAGCACGGCGGTGTCCGAGGCGTATTTCGCGCGGATGCTGGGATTGCCGTTCGTCGCGGTGATGCCGCGCGGGACCTCGCCGGCGAAGGTCGCGCAGATCGAGTTCTACGGCGGCCGCTGCCACCCGGTCGAGCGCGCCGACGGGGTCTACGCCGAGGCCGAGCGGCTCGCGCGCGAACTCGCCGGGCACTACATGGACCAGTTCACCTACGCGGAGCGGGCGACCGACTGGCGCGGCAACAACAACATCGCCGAGTCGATCTACGCCCAGATGCGCGCGGAGCCGTACCCGGAGCCGCACTGGATCGTCGTGGGCGCCGGGACCGGCGGGACGTCGGCGACGATCGGCCGCTACATCCGCTACCACGGCAACGCGACGCGGCTCGCGGTCGTCGATCCGGAACGCTCGGTGTTCCTCGATTACTGGCGCACCGGCGACGCGTCGCTCCGGTCGGCGGAAGGTTCCGACGTCGAAGGCATCGGCCGCCCGCGCGTCGAGCCCTCGTTCGTGCCCGGCGTCGTCGACCGGATGCTGCGCGTGCCCAACGCCGCGTCCTACGCCGCGATGCGGGTGCTCGAGCGCCGGGTCGGGCGGAGCTACGGCGGTTCGACCGGAACCAACTTCTGCGGCGCGCTCGAGATCGCCTGCGAGATGGCCGCCGACGGCGTCGAAGGCTCGATCGTCACGCTCGCCTGCGACGCCGGTGATCGCTATCTCGACACGTATCGGGACGACCGCTGGCTCGCGCAGCACGGCTACGACATCGCGCCGCAGGTCGAGCGGTTGGAGCGCGCCTGCGCGACCGGTATCTGGGCGTCCGGCTGACACCGACCCGTCGCGGACGGGCCGGTGCGGCCGGAGATCGGGTGCCCCGTCGGACGGAGCGGGGGAGGTGTCCCGCGACAGACCCGGGACGCCGGAGGCAGTCTGGTAGGCGCGATTGGACTCGAACCAACGACCCCCACCATGTCAAGGTGGTGCTCTAACCAGCTGAGCTACGCGCCTGCGTAGCCTTCGATTATATCAGCGCGCCACCGCACCGCCAAATCGGCCCGGGCGGGACGGTCACGGCAGCCGGCGCAGGACCAGCGCGAGCGCGCCGATCATGAGCGGCTGGTGGACCATGTAGACGGCGAGGCCGTGGCGGCCCAGCCACCGCAGCGCGCGCGCGGCCCGGCCCCCGGCGGATGGAAGGCGCTGCGCGCGCGCGACCAGCGCGTGTCCCAGCGCGATGCCCGCGAACACCGCGCCCGCCCAGGGGAACAGCGGCACGTAGTCCTCGGTGGCGGGCTTGCGGGTGGCGAAACCGATCCAGTCGAGCGCGCGGGTGTCGAACGCCGGGTGGGAGAGCGACAGTCCCGCCGCGATGACGACGGCGCCGATCGCGAGCGCGAGGCGCGGCCGGGCGACCACCGGCCATGCCGCGAGGCTCGCGACCGCGATGGCGTGGAGGATCCCGAAGCCGATCCAGCGCTCGGGGAACATCGCGCGGCTCGCCAGGCTGACGGCGATCGCGCAGGCGCCGATCGCCGCGAGGCGACGCAGGCGCCTGCCCGGTGCAACGCGCGCGCGCCATGCGAGCACGAGCGAGACGCCGACGAGCAGCAGGAACGTCGAGACGATGAGCGCCCTGGCGGACAGCCAGAACGCCGATCGCTCGAAGTCGTAGCGGGCGAGGCCGTAGAGCCGCAGATCGAACGCGAAGTGGTAGGCGATCATCGCGACGATCGCGATGCCGCGCCACGCGTCGATCGCCGGGAGGCGGGCGGCCGGCGCCGGGGCGCCGCCGGCCCGCCGCGGCTTCAGCGCGCCGCGCTGACCCACTGCAGCCGCACCGCCCCGTTCGCGTCGGGCTGACCCAGCTTCGCGAGCACGCGCGCGACCGCATCGCCGGCGCCCGGGCGCGGCGCGAGCATCGCGTCGAGGCTGATCCCGCGCGGGTCGAGCACCATGTCGCCGGCGATCGCCGCGTCACCGCCGCTGCCTTCTATGCGGCCGGCGAGTCCGGCGCCGCGCGGGACGAAGTTGCCGGTCACCGTCCCGAACGACAGTGCGCTGCCGTCGGCGGACGCCATCCGCGCGCGATCCCAGCGGACCAGCAGGCCGCCGCGTCCACCGGCGGTGTCCACCGCGACGTCGCCGGCCTCGAGCCGCATGTCGCCGCCGAACGCGAGCGGCGTGCCCGCGCGGAACGCGCCTTCGAGCACGGTCGCCGGCAGGTCGATCGCCAGCCGCTGCGCCGCGAAGCCGCCGCGCGTGATCCTGAGCGTGCCGCGCGGCGTGTCGCGGCCGGCCTGCGGCTCGAGTTCCAGCTCGACCTCGCCGCGGACGAGCGGCGCGGCCTTCAGCCGCCACGACACCGGGATGCGCCAGCGCCCGTCGGGACTGGTCAGGACACCGCGGCCGTCCCAGATCGTGCCCTGGGGCTCGATCACGCGGACCGCGTCGCCGGTCGCGAGCGACAGGCGCTGGGCGAGCCAGGACGCCGGCGCCTGGAGCGCGAGCACGACGACGGCGATGACCAGGAGGAACATGACGAGTGCTGCGAGGCGACCCATGGCGGACCTATCGGGCGAGCACGAGCTCGGCGCGCACGCGGCCGGGCTCGACGCGGGGGAGGATCGTCGCTTCCGCGACGTGGAGCGCCTGGTCGCGCGCGAGGGCGTCGACCAGACCGACGAGTTCTTCGAAGCGCACCGACGGGAGCGTGAGCGTCGCGCGCGAGGCGGTCCCGGCGACGGTCGCGTCCGTGGCGCCGATGCGCCGCTGTACGAGCGCGGCGCGGATCCCCGCGTCGGCGGCGCCTTGCGCGGGCGCGGCCCGGCGTGCCTGCGCCACGGACGCGTCCACACGGGCCTGTGCGAGTCGCTGCGCCGCGCGCTCGGCGTCGCGGGCGCCGCGCCCGAGGTCGGGCGCGAACGGCCCGGCGATCGCCGCCCAGGCGAGCGTGACGACCAGCCCGAGCGCGCCCGCGGCGACGAATGTCCGCTCGCGCGGCGCGAGCCGCACCCAGTGGACGGAGAGCGCGTGCGCCATCGTCAGGGCCCCGGAGACACCGCGACGCGCGTTCCGCCGGCGACCGGCGCGGCGAGCGGGCGCAGGCCCGCCCGCGCGAGGTCGTGCACGACGCGCGACGCCTGCTTTTCGCCCAGGCCGGCGAGGTCGGCGGTGAGGCGTCCGTCGGCGTAGGCGAGACGCCGCACGCTGCCCGGCGGGAGCGCGGCGAGGGTCGTTGCGGACCGGGACAGCAGCGGCAGCAGGTCGCCGTCCGCCGCGCGACCGGAGGCATGCGCGGCCGCGGACGCGCGCCGGGCGAGCGCCGCGGCGGCCGAATTCGCATCGGTCGCCTCGATACCGGATTCGCGGGCGAGTGCGACGATCGCGCGCTCCGACTGGACCACGGCGAATCGGTCGCGCGCCCAGACGCCGTAGCTGCCCAGGACCTGGACCGCGAGCGCCGCGACGATCCAGAGGACCGCGGGCGCGTAGGCGCGCATCGCCGGTGCGCGCGGGCGTGCGTCCGGCGCCGAGGTTCCGGCGAGCAGGTCCGGCGCACGGGTCCACGCGTCCGCCGGTCGCTCGTCGATCGTCCAGGGCTTCCCGGCCGCGTAGCGCACGCCCGGGCGCTTCTCCAGGCGCGTGATGTCGAGCGGTGCATCCACGACGATGACGATCGGCGCCGCATCGGAGGGCGCAGCTCGTTCGAGCGCCGCCCCGAGTTCCGCGGGCAGCGACCCGTCGTCCGCCGGTCCGCCGGTCGCGAACGCGCTGCCGTCGGCGCGGCGGACGAATCCGCGTCCCTGGGTGTCGACGCACCAGTGCCACCGCCGGTCGTCGTCGACGAGGTCGGGTTCGGCGATGATGCGGTGGAACTTCGGCGTGCGCGCGGCCAGCCAGTCCATCGTAGCGCGATCGACCACCCGCGCGAGCGTCGGTCCGCCGCCGCGCGGAGCCGGCGCGCAGACCCGGACATCGCCGGCGCCGGCCGCGAGCTGGTCCTCGAGCGCGTAGGCGACCGCCGACGCGCGGCGCGACTCGGACAGCGGCGGCAGCGCGACCGCGATCAGGCGGACCGTATCGGCACCGAGCACCGCCTCGACGCGGTCGGCCGGCGGCCAGCGTTCCGGCGGTCCGCTGCCACGCTCGACCGGACGTCCATCGCCCCCGACGCGCCACCAATCCGACGCCGCGGACGGGTCGAACGGCGAAGGCAGGCGGACACGCAGGGTATTCATCGCACGCGAGTGTAGAACCTATCCCACCGTCACGCACGCGACGCGGAGATCGGTTCCGATCCGGTGCGCGGACCCGGATGGCCGGGAACGGTTCATTCGACGATCTGCCAGACGATCGTCGCCGCCCCGTTGTCGGCGCGCGCGATCAAGGCCTCGGAGCGCGCGCTCGCGACGCCCTGGCGCGCCCGAACGCTGACGAGGAAATGGCGGCTCGACACCGCGAGACCGCGCGGATCGTCGATCTCGGCGCCCGCCGCGCGCATCCTCGTCCGGAAATCGTCGAGACTCGTGAACGGGCGATCGGCACGCGACGCGGCGAGCACGACGAGCGCTTCGGCGGGGAGTTCCGGCGCGACGGCACCGAGGATCCCGGCGGACGCGGTGTTCACGTTGAGCGCGGCGTCGGCGGGCAGCGCGACCAGGTCGTCCGCGAGGCGCGAGGCCGCGACCGCGGCGGCGCCGCGGACGAACGCCAGCTCGGCCGCGCGAACCATCGGCGCGTTCGCCGCGAGCCGGCGTTCGCCCGCGTAGGCATCGTCCTCGGCGCCATGCTCCCGGGGCAGCGCGTCGGCGTCGATCCAGTCGGCGAGCGCGTCGACGAACGCCGGGTCGACGCCGCGGCGGGCCGCGAGCCGCGCCAACCGGGCCTGCGTCGCGATCGCGGCCGCGTCTCCGGCGACGATCGCGTTGACATTGATCCGCGACTGCGCATCGATGATCCGCCCTTCGACGCTGCCGCCTTCGACCGGCGTGGGCGGCAACGGGACCGCCCAGGGTTCGCCCGGATGGTCGATGCCGCCCCGCGCCGCGTCGGCGGCGAGCACGCCGGCGGCCCAGTGGATCGCGGCGGTCGCGAGCGACACCGCGCGCGCGTGGTCGCGCCGGCCCTCGAAGGACGCCAGCCGCCGCATCGACTCCACCGTCATCGCGGTCGCGGCCGCGGCCGCGATCGCGGCGACGAGCATGGCGACGACCAGCGCCGCGCCGCGCGGTCGATGCCTGCCGAGGGCGGGGCGGGAGCGCCGCCGCATTGCGCGGCCGGGGATCGGCGTCATCGCAGCACGATCCAGCGGTCGATCGAGCCGCCCTCGGCCAGCGTGAGCCGCACGATCACCGCGCGCGGCAGGCCGTCGCGGCCCGGGGGCGGCCAGCGGTCGACCCAGCGGCCGCCGCCGTCGGCGTGCCGCAGCGCGAACGCCTCGATCCGGTCGACCATCGCGTAGGCGGCGACCGGGTCCGCGTCGATGCGGTCGAGGCTCGACCAGGCCAGCAATTCCAGCGTGCCCGCGCGCAGCCGGTAGCCGACCCGCTCCCCGGCGGCGAGCGGATCGGTCGCCTCGATCCCTGCGCGCGAGAACGCGAGCTCGGTGTTTCCGGCGGCGTCGGGTGCGGCCTGCAAGGCGGGCGAGCGTCCCGCCGCGGTGCGGACGGCGCGCGGAACCGCCGCGCGCAGGTCGGCCTCGATGCGGGCGATCGTCGTGTCGAGCGCCTGCCAGCGCGCCGCCTCGTCCATGAGCCGCGCTTCGCCGTCGGCGAGGGCCGCGGTGGCCCGCCAGGCGAACGTGGCGAACAACGCGAGGATCGCGAGCGCGACCAGCGTCTCGACCAGCGTGTAGCCGCCGGGCCGGCGACTCATCGTGCGCGTCCGGCCGCGAGGTAGCCGGTCAGGCTCGCGAGCACGTAGGACGGCGAGTCGGCCGCGGCGACCTCGACGTCGATGCGGCGGAACGCCGGATGCGGCGTGCCGCCGACGCGCTCGCGCCACACGAACGCGACCCCCGCCTGTTCCGCCGACCCGGAACGCTCGGCGGGCGGCGAGGGTTCGGCCGCGAGTTCGGCGGCGGCCAGCCGATTCTGCGCGACCCACAGCGCGAGCGTGCGCGCCTTGAGCGTGCCCGCGCCGTCGGCGGACTGCGCCAGCGCGCGCAGTCCCGCGGTCAGGGCGACCGCGACGATCGCCAGCGCGACCAGGATCTCGACCAGCGTGAACCCGGCCGCCGGCGTCCGCGCGCGCGGTCCGGTCATGGCATCGGCGCGACGGCGACGCGATGGAGGATGTCGACGTCGATCCGCCAGCGACGGCCGGCGCCGGTGATCTGCCAGGTCGCCGGGTGGTTGCGCCCGGTCGCGCGGAACGGCACGACCGCGGCCGGATCGATCGCGCGTCCGGCCAGCACGACCGACGAGAACGCGTGTCCGTCGGGGAGCGCCCTCGGTGCGAGCAGCGGATCGTCGGTGACCGGGACCCACGCGGGGGACGACGACTCGCGGCGCCAGAATCGCCAGCCGTCCGTTCCGAGGCTGACGCCCAGGTCCTCGTGGCGCCATTGCGCGCGCTGCGCGGCGTGCGCGACGGCGCCGGCGAACGCCTCGGCCGCGCGCCGCCCCTGCGGGTCCGCGCCGCGCCACAGCGTCCACGCGGCCGCGGTTCCGATGGCGATGATGGCGATCACGACCAGGATCTCGACCAGCGTGAGGCCCCGCGGACGCGGGCGCGCCGCGAGGGGCGGCGACCGGCCGGCGCCGATCCGGGATCCCACGAGCCCAGGTCGGCGTCGGCGCCGCTGCCGCCGGCCTCGCCGTCCGCGCCGAGCGTGTAGACGTCGATCTCGCCCTTGAGGCCGGGTTGCACGTAGAGATACGGCCGGCCCCACGGATCCCTGGGCACGCGCTCGAGGTAGCCGTCCGGCTTCCAGTTCGACGGCACCGGCGCCGTCTCGGGGCGGACGGACAGCGCGGCCAGTCCCTGGTCGGTCGTCGGGTAACGGCCGTTGTCGAGGCGATAGAGCTTGAGCGCGCCGACGATCGCGGCGATGTCCGCCTTCGCGGCGACGCGCCGGGCGTCGTCGGGCCGTTCGAGCACCCGCGGCACGACCAGCGCCGCGAGCACGCCGAGGATCACGATGACCACCATGATCTCGATCAGCGTGAATCCCGACGTCGTCGCCGGTCCGCCGCGGGGCGTGTCCATCGGGCGATTATAATCGCCGCTTCGAACGACGGCGCCGCGCGAGCGGCGCGACCCGATGTCGGCTACCCGCGCCGTCCGCTGGCTCGTGCGCGCGCTCGTCGCGCTCGCCTGCGCCGGGTCCGCGGCCGTCGCGATCGTCCTGTGGTGGACCAGCCGGCCGCTCGAATTCCCCTCGCGTCCGTACGCGCTCGACGTCAGGCCCGGAGCGTCGCTCGCGTCGATCGCGCGCACGCTCGCCGCCGACGGCGTACTCGTGCATCCGGCGCTGCTCACGCTCTACGCGCGGATGCTCGACGCCGACCGGTCGATCAAGGCCGGACAGTACGAGTTCGACGCAACGCTCGATCTCGCGGCGCTGGTCGCGCGCCTGACCCAGGGCGACGTCACCCAGCGCGCCTTCACCGTCGTCGAGGGCACGACCTGGACGGAGTTCAAGCGCAGGCTCGCCACCGAACCGTCGATCGCCGCCGGCGTCGCGCTGCGGTCCGACCCCGAGATAACCGCGGCGCTCGGCGTCGACGCGCCATCGCTCGAAGGCCCGTTCTTCCCGGCCACCTACCACTACGCGACGGGGAGCGCGGACCGCGCGATCCTCGCGCGCGCGCACCGGCAGTTGGCGACGCGGCTCGCGGCGGCCTGGTCGGCGCGGCGTCCCGACCTGCCGCTGGCGTCGCCTTACGAGGCGCTGATCCTCGCGTCGATCGTCGAGAAGGAAACCGGCCGGGCCGCGGACCGGCCGCTGATCGCCTCGGTCTTCGTCAACCGCCTGAAGCGGGGCATGCGGCTGCAGACCGACCCCACGGTGATCTACGGCCTCGGTCCCGCGTTCGACGGCAACCTGCGCCGGCGCGACCTCGAGGCGGACACGCCGTACAACACCTACACGCGCGACGGCCTGCCGCCGACGCCGATCGCGCTCGTCTCCCAGGCGGCGATCGACGCGGTCGTGCGTCCTCCCGATACGCCGTACCTGTACTTCGTGGCGCGCGGCGACGGATCGAGCGAGTTCTCGGCATCGCTCGCCGAGCACAATCGCGCGGTGGCAAAATACCAGCTCGGGCGGCGATAAGGCGGAGCGGGCGGGGCGGCGCGGGTGCGTCGCCGCCGGGTGCTGCGCGACGCGTCGCCCGCCGACCATGAGCCCATCCGCGCGCGGACGTTTCGTCACCCTAGAAGGCGTCGATGGCGCCGGCAAGAGCACGCACGTCGCCTACATCGCCGACGCGATCCGCGCACGGGGCCATCGGGTCGTCACCACCCGCGAGCCGGGAGGGACGCCGCTCGGGGAGGCGCTGCGCGAGCTGGTGCTGCACCGGCCGATGACGCACGATACGGAGACGCTGCTCGTGTTCGCGGCGCGCCGCGAGCACGTCGAGCAGGTGATCCGTCCCGCGCTCGCGCGGGGCGCCTGGGTGCTGTGCGACCGGTATACCGACGCGTCCCACGCCTATCAGGGCGGCGGGCACGGTGTCGACCGTGCCCGGATCGACGCGCTCGCGCACTGGGTCCACGGCGACTGCACCCCCGACCTCACGATCCTGTTCGACGTCCCGCTCGCGGTGTCCCGCGAACGGCTCGCCCGCGCCGCCGGCGAGGGTCGCGCGCTCGACCGGTTCGAGCGCGAGGAGGGCGGATTCGCCGAGCGCGTGCGCGCCGCCTATCTCGAACGCGCCGGCGCGGAACCGGCGCGTTTCCGGATCGTCGATTCGACGCGTCCGCCGGCGGAGGTGCGCGCCGCGCTCGCGGGGATCCTCGACGCGTGGTGAGCGAGTCCGAAGCCGACGTCGCCGAAGCGGCCGCCGAGCCCTGGCCCGACGCGCTGCCCTGGCAACGGAACCTGCGCCTGTCGTTCGCCGCCGGTCGCGACCGTGCCCACCACGCGTGGCTCGTGGCCGGGCCCCGGGGCCTGGGCAAGCGGACGCTCGCGCTCCACCTCGCCCGCGACCTGCTGTGCGAATCGCCTACCGCGGACGCGCTCGCCTGCGGAAACTGCGACGGCTGCCGCTACGTCGCCGCCGGGACGCACCCGGACCTGCGGCTGATCGAACCCTGGCGCATCGAACCCGACGGTACGCGCGTCGCCGTGCAGGAGATCGGCATCGACGCGATCCGCGACCTGACCGGGTTCACCCAGATCACGAGCCACCGCCGCGGTGTCCGGGTCGCGATCGTCGCGCCCGCCGAGCGCCTGACGGTCGAGGCGGCCAACGCGCTGCTCAAGACGCTGGAAGAGCCCCCGGCCGGCACGATCCTCGTGCTGGTGTCGCACCTGCCCGGACGTCTGCTCGCGACGGTGGCGAGCCGCTGCCTGCGGATCCCGGCGCCCCGGCCCTCGCCCGCGGAGGCGATCGCCTGGCTCGCCGGGCAGGGGATCGCGACGCCGGACCTCGCGCTCGCGTACGCGGGCGGGGCGCCGCTGGCCGCGCTGCGTATCGCCGCCGACGGTCAGTCGGGCGAGCGCGCGCACTGGTTCGACGCCCTCGCCCGGCCCGAACGCCTGGAAGCGATCGCGATGGGTGCGCGCATCGACGCGGCCGACAAGCCCGACCGCAAGGCGCGGCTGGAACTCGTGCTCGACGCGCTCGCGGCCTGGACCGAGGATCTCGCGCGCGTCGCCGGCGGCGGGGCGCCCCGCAGGCTTCCCGGCCGCGCGGACGCGCTGGGCGCGCTCGCCCCTCGGGTGGCGGGTGTCGACCTTTGCCGCTATCATCGTTCGATCGTGCACCAGCGTGCCCACGTCGCCCGGCCCCTCAATCCGCGGCTCGTCGCCGAGTCGCTGGTCGACGCCTACCGCGAACTCTTCGCGCCGCAGCCGCGCCCGTCCGGTGCCGCCGGATCGCGCGGGACCGGGGCTGGCGGTGGCTGACCCCAAGCCCGCCGCGGTGGCGCGGCCCGGCGTCCTCTCCCTCAACATTCGCGAGAAGGCCGCGCTCTACGCCGCGTACATGCCGTTCCTCAAGGGCGGCGGCATCTTCATCCCGACCGCCCGTTCGTACGCGCTCGGCGAGGAAGTGTTCATGCTGCTGTCGCTGATGGACGATCCCAACCGCATCGCCGTCCAGGGCAAGGTCGTGTGGATCACGCCCGAAGGCGTCCAGGGGAGCCGCACGCAGGGCATAGGCGTGCAGTTCACGCTGGACGAGACCGGCGCCGCGGCGAGGGCGACGATCGAGAAGATCCTGGGCGAGACGCTCGCCTCGTCGCGACCCACGCACACGCTGTGACCCGGATGCCGCGGGTCCGCCGCCGGCCGCCGGCCGCCGGCGGCGCGGCGTCCCGGCCCGCCGATCGCCGATGACGTTCGTCGACTCCCACTGCCATCTCGACTTCCCGGAACTCGCGCCGAAGCTGCCGGCGTTGCTCGAGGCGATGCGCGTCGCGCGCGTCGCCCACGCGCTGTGCATCTCGGTGGACCTCGGGGAATGGTCGCGCGTGCACGCGCTCGCGACCGGGCATCGGGAGCTCTACGCCACCGTGGGCACGCACCCGGACTACCCCGACGTCGACGAACCCGACGTCGCGACGCTGGTCGAGCGCGCAACGCGGCCGAAGGTCGTCGGCATAGGGGAGACCGGGCTCGACTACTACCGGCTGACCGGCGACCTCGCGTGGCAGCGCGAGCGCTTCCGCACCCACATCCGCGCGGCGCGCGAGGCGAACAAGCCGCTCGTCGTCCACACGCGGAGCGCCGCCGACGACACGCTCGCCATCCTGCGCGAGGAACGGGCGCGCGACGCCGGCGGCGTCATGCACTGCTTCACCGAAACCTGGGACGTCGCGTCCGCGGCGATCGACCTGGGCTTCCACATCTCGTTCTCCGGCATCGTGTCCTTCCGCAACGCGGCCGCTCTGCACGAAGTCGCACGCCGCGTCCCGCTCGACCGGATGCTGATCGAGACCGACAGTCCCTATCTCGCGCCGGTCCCGCACCGGGGGCGGACCAACGAGCCGGCGTGGGTCGTCCAGGTCGCCGAGGCGATCGCGCGGCTGCGCGGAATCGGGGTCGAGACCGTCGCCGCCGCGACATCGGCCAACTTCTACCGCCTGTTCTCGATCGATCCCGATGCCGCCTGAACTGCGCCGCGCCGTGCCGGCGGTCGTCTTCGCGTTGCTCGTTCCGCTCGGCGGCGCCTGGGCCCAGGGCCTGCTCGACGACTTCTTCCTGGCGGTGGAGAACGACCGCGACCGCGAGGTCCGCGCCCTGGTCGCCCGAGGCATCGGCGCCGACAGCGTCGACGCCGCCGGCGATCCCGCGATCGTCGTCGCCGCGCGCAGCGGCAGCGTCCGAGCCGCCGAAGTGCTGCTGGCCGCGGGAGCGAAGCCCGACGCGCGCAATCGCCACGGGGACACGGCGATGATGCTCGCGGCGCTCAACGGTCACCTGGCGATCGCGAAGGCGCTGCGGGCGCAGGGCGCGTCGGTGCGCGGTCCGGGCTGGACCCCGCTCATCTACGCCGCGACCGGGGGCCACGACGAAATCGTGCGCTGGCTGCTCGACGAGGGCGCCGAGATCAACGCCGCCTCGCCGAACGGGACGACGGCGCTGATGATGGCGGCCCGCGAGAACCGCTACGCGACCGCCCTGCTGCTGATCGAGCGCGGCGCGAACGTCAACCACCGCAACGAGAACGGCGCCACCGCGCTCGACTGGGCGCGGCGCAACGACGACGCGGCGCTGGTCGAACGGCTGCGCCGCGCCGGCGCGCGCGGCTGAAACGGGCGCCGCTCAGCGGGTGGCCGGAGCCGCGGCCTCGGCGTCCGGCACGAGGCCGGGCAGGACGCCGACCAGGCGCCGGGCGCCGCTGAAGTGCTTGCGCCAGTAGCCGTTGGACAGTTCGGCGATCTCGACTTCGCTGCCGCGCGAGGGCGCGTGGATGAAGCGGTCGTCGCCCAGGTAGATGCCGACGTGCGAGTAGGCGAAGCGTCGCGTGTTGAAGAACACGAGATCGCCGGCCTTGAGTTCGTGCGTGCCGACCTTGCGGCCGAGCCGGCTCATCTCCCGCGACGTGCGCGGGAGCGTGAATCCGGTCACCTGCTGGAACGCGTGGCGGACGAGTCCGCTGCAATCCAGACCGTCCTCCGGGGACTCGCCGCCCCAGCGGTAGTCGACGCCGATGAGACCGAGCGCGAAGATCGCGATGTCCTGGGCGCCGCTCCACACGTTCGCGGCCGCGGTGCGCGCGCTGTCGACCAGCGATGGCGATCCGCCCGTCTGGGCGCGCGCGGGCGGCGCCGCGGACGCGAGCGCGAGCGCGAACACGACCGCGGCGAGGGCGGGGCGGGCGGGCATCGGGCGATTATCGCCCGCCGCAGCACCGGCCTACAACCCCGGCCGCCGCCGGCGCGCAGGCGCCGGCCCGGCCGCCTGACGCGCCGCGGCGCGCTGGCGGCGCAGCGCCCGCGCGTCGGCGACGAGCGGACGTGTGACCTCGACGCGGTCGCCATCGCGTAGCGGTGTGTCGCCGGTGGCGGACTGGCCATGGATCGCGACCGCGAGACCGGGTGCCGCCGCGGCCGCGCCGACGGCGGCGACGGCGTCGGCGACCGTCGCGCCCGGCGGGAGTTCGACGCCGGCGATCGCCGTCGCGCCGGCGGACGGCCAGACGACGGTCACACGCAGCCGGCTCATGTCCGCGGCCCGTAGACGGCCCGCGCACGCTCGACGAAGGCGTCGACGAACGTCGTGGCGATGTGGTTGAACACCGGGCCGACCGCGCGCTCGAGCAGGCCGCTCGTGAATTCGTAGGTGAGTTCGAATTCGACCTTGCACGCGTCGGGTGCCAATGCGCGGAAGCGCCAGGTGCCGTCGAGGTGGCGAAACGGCCCGTCGACCAGCGTGATGACGATCGACTCGCCGGGCACGTTGACATTGTCGGTCGTGAAATGCGCGCGCACGCCGTGGTAGTCGATGTCGATGCGGGCGCGGCGTCCGCCCGGACCCAGGCCCAGGATCCGGCTGCCGCCGCACCACGGGAGGAACTGCGGATAGAGCTCGACGCCGTCGACCAGCGCGTACATCTCGGCCGCGGCGTAGCGGACCAGGACCGAATGGACGACGCGCTTCATGCCGCGCGCGGACGGACCGGCGGCGGGCGGTCCCGGCGGTTGCCGGGACCCGCGGTCGGCGCGGGCGCTAGAATCTGTCCGATGAGCATCGTCGAGAACCGGAAGGCGTTCCACGATTATTTTATCGAGGAACGCCTCGAAGCCGGCATCGCACTGGAAGGCTGGGAGGTGAAATCGGTCCGCGCCGGCCGCGCGAACCTGAAGGAGGCGTACGTCGTCGTCAGGAACGGCGAACTGCTCCTGATCGGGGCGCACCTGTCGCCGCTCGCGCAGGCGTCCACGCACGTCCACGCCGATCCGACCCGATCGCGGCGGCTGCTCCTGCATCGCCACGAGATCGACACGCTGACCGGCCGCGTCGAGCGGGCGGGCTACACGCTGGTCCCGATCAATCTCCACTACCAGCGCGGCCGGATCAAGCTCGAGATCGGCCTCGCCAAGGGCAAGAAGCAGCACGACAAGCGGGCCGCGATCAAGGAGCGCGAGTGGGGGCGCGAGCGCGAGCGCCTGCTGCGCCACCGGTCGGGCGGCCGGGGAGACTGACCCGATGGAACGACCGATCGACCCGCCGCTGCCGCCGGACCATCGCTACGTCCGCGACCTGGACAAGACGCCGGCCAACCATGTCCCGCTGACGCCGGTCGCCTTCCTCGAGCGCAACGCGCGGGTCTGGCCGGATCGCGTGGCCGTGCGCCACGGGCGGCTGGCGATCACCTGGGCGGAGTTCGGGCAGCGCGCGCGGCGGCTCGCGAGCGCGCTGGCCGCGCGGGGCGTATGCCGGGGCGACACGGTCGCGATCATGGCGCCGAACATCCCGGCGATGCTCGAGGCGCACTACGCGGTGCCGGCGCTGGGCGCGGTGCTGAACGCGCTCAACGTCCGGCTCGACGGCGAGGCGATCGCCTTCTGCCTCGACCACGGCGCGGCGAAGGTGCTGATCACCGATCCGGAATTCGCGCCGGCGGTGCGCGCGGCGCTCGCCCGGACCGGGCGCGAACTCCTGGTCGTCGACATCGACGACCCGGAGGGGCCGGGCGGCGATCGCGTCGGAACGATCGGCTACGAGGCGCTGCTGGCCGGCGGCGATCCCGCGTACGAATGGCCCGGCCCGGTCGACGAATGGGACTCGCTCGCGCTCCTCTACACGTCGGGCACGACCGGCAACCCCAAGGGCGTCGTCTACCACCATCGCGGTGCGTACCTGAACGCGCTGGGCAACGCGCTCGCGTTCCGTCTGGGCCACGACAGCGTCTACCTGTGGACGCTGCCGATGTTCCACTGCAACGGCTGGACCTACACCTGGGCCGTCACCGCGGCCGGGGCCACGCACGTGTGCCTGCGCCGCGTCGAGCCCGCCGCCATCTTCCGAGCGATCCGCGACCACCGGGTCACGCACCTGTGCGGCGCGCCGATCGTACTCAACCTGCTCGTCCACGCACCGGCGGAGTCGAAGCTCGCGTTCGACCACGTCGTCGACGTCGCCACCGGCGGCGCCGCGCCGCCCTCGGCGGTGATCGAGGCGATGGAGGCGATGGGCTTCCGCGTCACCCACCTCTACGGACTGACCGAGTCGTACGGACCGGCGATGCTGTGCGCGCCCCAGGACGGGTGGGAGTCGCTCCCGATGACCGACCGCGCCCGGCTGATGGCGCGGCAGGGTGTGGCGATGCCGACGCTCGACCGGGTGCAGGTCGCCGATCCGTCGACCGGCGCACCGGTTCCGCGCGACGGCGCGACGATGGGCGAGCTGATGCTCCGGGGCAACACGATCATGAAGGGCTATCTCGCGAACCCGGACGCGACGGCGCAGGCGTTCGCCCACGGCTGGTTCTCTACCGGGGACCTCGCGGTCTGGCACCCGGACGGCTATGTCGAGATCCGCGATCGCAGCAAGGACATCATCATCACCGGCGGCGAGAACGTGAGTTCGCTCGAAGTGGAGGAGTGCCTGTACCGCCATCCGTCGGTGATGGAGGCGGCGGTCGTCGCCCGGCCCGACGAGCGCTGGGGTGAGACGCCTTGCGCGTTCGTGACGCTCAAGCCCGGGGCGCCGCCGGTCGACGCCGCGGAGATCATCCGCTGGTGCCGCGATCGGCTCGCGCACTTCAAGGCGCCGAAGGCGGTGGTATTCGGCCCGCTGCCCAAGACTTCGACCGGGAAGATCCAGAAGTACCTGCTGCGGGACCGGGCCAGGACTCCGGAGGGGGGCGCCGGCCGGGGCCTGTGAACGCTGTCGGGATGCTCGCGTCACTCGGGTAACGGTCGCCGCCAGGGCGCACCCCGCACGCGGTCGCCGACCGGCGGCGAGGAATCCTCGCGCACGGGCCGGACATCCGCCGCCGTCGCCGCCGCCTTGATCTGGATCAAGTACCGCACGACCCATTGCCCGAGAATCCGCGTGGCCGAAAACCATGTATCGGTCATGGATATAAGGCATTGCCCTCGTGCAGTTCTTGATCCGTTCCTACACCTGCCTGTGTACGGCGCTGGCGCTGGTCCTGATCCTCTCTGCCGGAACCCCGCCGATGGCGGATGCCCAGCAGCCGGGGAGCCGGGCACCGAACTTCGGCAGCGTCGCCGCGACTCGACACAACCTGAAGATGAGCTACCTGGGCGCCGGCGCCGGGTGGATGAGTCTGTCGCGCAACGACTACGGCGAGGTCTGCGTGTACTGCCACACGCCGCACGGCGCGTATTGCACCAGTTGCCACGACGAGGCCAATGGCGCCGGGGCCTCGCGCGGCGGCCACCGGCCACCCGGACATCCGCCCGTGGCGGGCGCGCGCGCAGGTGTACCCGCGGACGAACCCGAGCCGACCGGCCCCGCGCGGGCGCTGCGGCTCCACGATCGGCCGCCGCGTCTCGCGCAGCCCTCGCCGGCGGTGCGGGCGGGCGAGCGCCTGTTCCAGGCGAACTGCGCGTTCTGCCACGCGGCGGACGGCACCGGGCGCAGCTGGTTCGGCCGCTTCATCGATCCCCCTCCGCGCGATCTCACCGACCCGCGCGCGATGGCGGGGATGACGCGCGCACGGCTCTCCCGCGCGATCGAGGACGGGGTCGACGGATCATCGATGCCGGCCTGGCGCGGCGTGCTCGCGGCCGGCGAGATCGAAGCGATCGCCGCGTACGTCGAGCGGGCATTCATCGCGCCGGCGGACGCGCAGCTCGCCGCGCGCCGCTGGCGCGGACTCAGCGCTCGCGATCGCCGATGAGTGCGCGGGCGGCGCGCTCGCCGCTCGCGACGGCCGCCTCGAGCGTCGCCGGCAGCCCGGGATCGGTGTAGTCGCCGGCGAGATACAGCCGGTCGGCGATGCGGCCCGCTTCCGGCCGTGTCGCGCCGGGAACGCACGACCAGGTCGCCCGCCGCTCGGCGATCACCTGCGACCAGACCGGCGTGGGGAATTCCGGACGCAGCCGCCTGAGCTGCGCGTGCACTTCGCCGAACAGCGATTTCGCGTCGAGGTCGTCATGCGGCCCGCCGGCGGAGATCACGATCGCGAGGAACCCGCGGAGCGCATGCGCCTGCGCGGCCTCCGGCGAGCGCTCCAGGACGTCGTGGCGATCGACGACCCAGTGTCCGGGACGGTCGTCGAGCCGGGCGATATGGGCGGGCAGCCTCAGGCGCTCGCGGAAACCCAGCCAGACCGTGGTCGTCGGTTCGTAGCCGAGCGCTCCGGTGAGCCCGATCGCGCGCCCGACTCCCGGCAGGGCGGCGACCCCAGGCGAGAACGCCCCCTCGAGCTGGTGGGGTCCGACCGCGACGATCGCCGCCGACGCCGTCCACTGGCCTTCGGTGGCCACGATGTCGACGCCGTCGTCCCGAATCGCGGCGACCTGGGCGGTCGACCGCAGGCGCACCTCGCCTCCGCGCGCTTCGACGCGGCGCGCCGCGGCCTCGGGCAGGAGTTCGGACAGGTCGAGCAGCGGCAGCAGGAAATCCGTGCCGCCCCGCCCGGCGGCGAGACGCCCGAGGATGCGCGCGAACATCGCCGACGAGGCGCGTTCGGTCGGCGTGTTGAGCGCCGCGAGCGAGAGCGGGGCCAGCAGCCGCCGGACCGACGGGGGCAGCGGCGCGAGCAGGCCGTCGACGGTCTCGCCGTCCGGCCGCGCATACCGGGATTTCGCGAGGCCCCGCAGCCACCGGACCGCGGCGAGGCGCTCGTTCCAGTCGAGTGCGCGCGAACGCAGCATGCCGCCGACGAGGTCCCACGGCGGAGGCAGCCGGGCCGCCTCGAGCAGCGGTCCGGGGCTGCGCTCGAACGGCGCGACGACGAGCCGGAATCGCCGCAAGCCCGGATCCGCGTCCGGCTGCTGGTGGATCCCGCGCAGCACCGCGAGAGTCGCGCCGTAGGCGCCCATCAGCAGATGCTGGCCGTTGTCGATCGCGAGCCCCGAACGTTCGACCCGGCGCGCGCGGCCCCCGAGCACCGATCCCGCCTCGTGGACGACCACCGGGATTCCGCTCGCGGACAGGCGGTAGGCGGCGACCGCGCCCGCCCAGCCGCCGCCGAGGACGGCGACCGGGCGCGCCGGCGGCGGGCCGCGCGCCGCCGGCGCATCGCCGCGATCCGGTGACGGACGGGGCTCCGCGCTCATCGGGTCGCGCGCGCGCTCTTCCAGGCGATCCACAGCTTGCGGATCGGCGTGAGCGCGATGCGCCGGTCCAGGACGCGGTAGCCGTCGCGGGCGATCTCGTCGAGCAGCGCCCGGTAGATCGCCGCCATCGCGAGTCCGGTCCGCTGGGCGCGCCGGTCCTCGGGCGGAAGCTGCCCGAGCGCGCGGTCGTACCAGCCGAGCGCGCGTTCGACCTGGAACGCCATCAGGTCACGGAAGCCCGGCTCCTCGCGGGCGCGCAGGATCGACGACGGCGACACGCCGTGGCGCGCGAGTTCGGCCAGCGGCAGGTAGACGCGCCCGCGCCGGGCGTCCTCGCCGACGTCGCGGATGATGTTGGTGAGCTGGAAGGCGATGCCGAGGTCGCGCGCGTAGCCGCGCGTCGCCGGATTCCGGTAGCCGAAGATCTCCGCCGACAGCAGTCCGACGACGCCGGCCACCCGGTGGCAGTAACGCTCGAGATCGGCGAAGTCGGTGTATCGCGACTGCGTGACGTCCATCTCCATGCCGTCGATGACGGCGTCGAAATGCTCGCGGGGCAGCTGCCAGCGTTCGGCGACCGGCGCGAGCGCGCGCGCCACCGGATGCTGGGGCGACCCGTTCCAGGCGGCGGCGATCTCGCCTCGCCACCAGCCGAGCTTCGCGCGCGCGAGCTCCGGGTCGTGCGCCTCGTCGACGACGTCGTCGACCTCGCGGCAGAACGCGTACAGCGCCGTGATCGCGCGGCGTCGATCGAGCGGCAGCAGCCGGAAGCTGTAGTAGAACGACGACCCGCTCTTCGCCGCCGCCTGCTCGCAGTACTCGTCGGGGGTCATGCGCCGGCGCCGCGCAGCGCCTGCCAGCCGACGCGCGCCCAGTCGGCGCCGCCCAGGGTCGGCCGGCGCCGGAAGACGTCGCCGGCGACCGCGTCGATGCGATCGAGGATCGCGAGCCCGCCGGCGATCACGGCGCGGATCTCCAGCGCCTGCCGCCAGCGCAGCGCGCGCGCGAGCGGCCGGCCGCGCTCGAGCAGGCCCCGGGCCCGGCGGGTCTGGAACCGCATCAGCTCGCGCCAGCGCCGATCGCAGCGCCCCGCCGCGATCGCGGCTACGTCGACGCCGTGCGCAGCCATTTCGTCCTGCGGCAGGTAGACGCGCCCCTTGGTCCAGTCGACGGCGACGTCCTGCCAGAAGTTGGCGAGCTGCAGACCGGTACACACCGCGTCGCTCGCCGGGAGGAGGTCGGGTTCGGGGCGTCCGAACACCGCCAGCACCAGCCGGCCGACCGGATCGGCCGAGCGGCGGCAGTAGTCGCGCAGCGCCGCGTAGTCCGGGTACCGGTGCACGGTGACGTCCTGCTCGAAGGCGGACAGCAGGTCCAGCAGCGGTGCGCAGGGCAGCGCGTGTTCGCGGACCGCCGCGAGGAGGTCGCGGAACGGCGGTTGTCCGAGGCTCGGGTCCGCATCCCGGCCGCCCGCGATGGCCTGCACGGCGGCCCGGTACGCGCCGAGCGCCGCCAGCCGGTCCCCTGCCGGGGCATCCCCCTCGTCGGCCAGGTCGTCGGCCGCCCGCGCGTAGCGGTAGAGCGCGACGATCGCCCGCCGCTCGCGCCGGGGGACGAGGAGCGAGGCGACCGGGAAGTTCTCGGCGTGGCCGTCGGGCACGGGCGGGCGTTTCGCGGTCTCAGAGGCGGTTGGATGAACGCCCGTGGCTGCGCGGGCCGGGATCGGCTATCATTTCGGGTTTGGCAGGCCGGTTCTGCGGGTGTCAGCGGCGCCGCGAGAGTGGCGGAATTGGCAGACGCACCGGATTTAGGTTCCGGCGGGGCAACCCGTGGGGGTTCGAGTCCCCCCTTTCGCACCAGCACCCGCGAGATCGCCCAGGAACGGCCCCGCGCCCTGACGGGCGCCGCAGACTGTAGCACGCCCCACGCATCCGGCACCGCCACGAGCCACGACCGTCCGCTCCGTTCGACGTCCCGTCCCGAAATCGACCGACCACCCATGACCGAGCTTTCCACTCCCTCCGGCCTCGAACGTCGCCTCGACGTCGCGGTGCCGCTCAAAGACATCGAAGGCGAGGTCGTCAAGCGGCTCGCCCAGCTCGCCCGGACCGTGAAGATCCCCGGGTTCCGTCCCGGTCACGTGCCGCTCAAGATGGTCGCCCAGCAGTACGGTCCCCAGGTGCGGACCGACGTGATCGGGGAGGCGGTGCAGTCCCGGTTCAACGAGGCCGTGCGCGCGCAGAACCTGCGCATCGCCGGCCAGCCGAGGATCGAACCCGCCGCCGGTGCCGCCGGCGAATCGCTCGCCTTCTCCGCGGTGTTCGAGGTCTATCCGGAGATCACTTTCGGCGACCTGTCGGGCGTTTCGATCGAGCGGCCCCAGGTCGACATCGGCGAAACGGACATCGACCGCACGATCGGCGTGCTGCGCCGGCAGCGGGCGGCGTGGAACGACACCGACCGTCAGGCGCAGGACGGCGACCGGGTGGTCGTCGATTTCACCGGGACGATCGACGGCGTCGAGTTCGCCGGCGGACAGGCCCGCGACTTCACGATCGCGATCGGCGAAGGCCGGATGCTGCCGGAGTTCGAGGCGGCGGTCACCGGTGTGCGCGCCGGCGAATCCCGGACCTTCCCGCTGGAATTCCCCGCGGACTACCACGGCCGGGAAGTCGCCGGGAAAACCGCGTCGTTCACGCTCGCCGTCAAGCGGGTGTCCGAGCCGGCGCTGCCGCCGCTCGACGAGGAATTCGCCCGGGCGTTCGGCATCGCGAACGGCTCGCTCGAAGAACTGCGCGCGGAAATCAGCCAGAACCTGGAACTCGAACTCGCCCGGAAGGTGGAGTCGGTCGTCAAGGAACAGGCGCTCGCCGCGCTGCGCGCGCAGGCGACGTTCGAGGCGCCGCGTACGATCGTGGAGGCCGAG
The DNA here is from genome assembly GCA_020851255.1 of Burkholderiales bacterium. GTDB lineage: Bacteria > Pseudomonadota > Gammaproteobacteria > Burkholderiales > Casimicrobiaceae > VBCG01. Next base: position 32,431 of record JADZDA010000162.1, read on the forward strand.
GCGAGTGCGATGGCCGAGAACATGGCCGCCGAGCTCAGGCAGCAGGGCATGAAGACCGAAGACCTCAAGCTCGACGTCGCCATGTTCCGGCAGCAGGCGACCGACCGCGTCATCCTGGGTCTGGCGCTCGGCGAACTCGTGCGCAATCACGGGCTCGCCGCCACCCGCGAGCAGGTGCGCGCGCGCGTCGAGGCCCTCGCCCGGACCTACGAGCAGCCCGAGGCGGTGATCCGGTGGCATTACGAGAAACCGGAGCGGCTGACCGAGTTCGAGACGGCCGCGGTCGAACGCAACGTCGTCGACTGGGTGCTCAAGCGTGCGCGCGTCATCGACCGGCCGACGACCTTCGAGGCCTTGATGGGACCGGCGCGCGTCTGACCGGGCGCGTTCCCCTCCGGTCGCGGCGGGAAGGGCGCTTGACGGACGGCGCCGGCGGTCCCATCTTGACGGGACGCCGGCCGCGTCGCCGAGTCCGCAGTATCACGCGGACGGAATTGTCAACTACAACGCAGGATCGACCATGACCGACCCGCAGGGGCTGGGCCTCATCCCGATGGTGATCGAGCAGAGCGGACGCGGCGAGCGCGCGTACGACATCTACTCGCGCCTGCTCAAGGAGCGCGTGGTCTTCCTGGTCGGTGCGGTCAACGAAGCGACCGCGAACCTGGTGGTCGCCCAACTCCTGTTCCTCGAGTCGGAGAACCCCGACAAGGACATCCACTTCTACATCAATTCGCCGGGCGGCTCGGTGTCCGCGGGCATGGCCGTCTACGACACCATGCAGTTCATCAAGCCGGACGTGTCGACGCTGTGCACCGGCATGGCCGCCTCGATGGGCGCCTTCCTGCTGGCCGCCGGCGCCAAGGGCAAGCGTTTCGCCCTCCCCAATTCGACGGTGATGATCCACCAGCCGATGGGCGGGTTCCAGGGGCAGGCGTCCGACATCGAGATCCACGCCAAGTACATCCTGTCGCTGCGCGAGCGCCTGAACAAGCTGCTCGCCGTCCACACCGGTCAGCCGATCGACAAGATCGAGCGCGACACCGACCGGGACAATTTCCTGACCGCCGACGAGGCCGTCGGCTACGGACTGGTGGACAAGGTCTTGCAGAAGCGGGGCGAGGGCGGGTAGAGTCTCCGTCAGGGTTCGATCGCAGGTCTTTGAATGGCCGACAAATCTTCCGGCGACAAGCTGCTGTACTGCTCCTTCTGCGGCAAGAGCCAGCATGAGGTGCGCAAGCTCATCGCGGGCCCGTCGGTGTTCATCTGCGACGAGTGCATCGAGCTCTGCAACGACATCATCCGCGAGGAAGGCGCATCGGGCGCCGAGGCGCGCGGAGAACGCAACAAGCTGCCCACGCCGCACGAGATCCGGTCGATCCTCGCCCAGTACGTGATCGGGCAGGAGCCCGCCAAGAAGATCCTGTCGGTCGCGGTCTACACCCACTACAAGCGGCTCGAGTCCGCCAGCGGCAAGGACGACGAGGTCGAGCTCTCGAAGAGCAACATCCTGTTGATCGGGCCGACCGGCTCGGGCAAGACGCTGCTCGCGCAGACGCTCGCGCGGCTGCTGGACGTCCCGTTCGTCATCGCCGACGCGACCACGCTCACCGAAGCGGGCTACGTGGGCGAGGACGTCGAGAACATCATCCAGAAGCTGCTGCAGAAGTGCGACTACGAC
>JADZDA010000163.1 GCA_020851255.1 Burkholderiales bacterium
CGCCGAGTTCCGCCAGCACCAGCATGCCCGCGATGAGCGTGACCACGACGGCGACCCGGTACCGGACCACCCGGCCGAGGGTCTCGGCGCGCTTGGCCGCCTCGCGATCGTCGAGCCGCGTCGAGATCCGCATCCGCAGCGTGCGGATGCCCCTCTGGGCGACGGCGACGGCGAGCCACGCCAGCAGCACGATGCCGGCGATGCGGGCAGCGGAGACGGCGACGCCGCCCAAGCTGTCCCATGCCGCGAGCGTCGAGCGAACGAGGTCATCCATCTTCGGGGCTCCTTTGCGGAATGCGGCGGGTGCGCGGGCGGATCGCCTTGGTGTGCTGCGTCCGGTCGTTGCGTCCTTCCCGCACGCAACGGGCCGTGTAGTTTCGGGACGATGCTGCCGAGACGTATGGTCTCCGGAAAAACCGTCGTCCCCGCGAAAGCGGGGACCCAGAGTCGTTGTCTCGCGGGCTTGCCAGGCGATGCCAGGACACTGGGTCCCCGCGTTCGCGTGGACGACGGGAGTCCTGCAGTTGCTATCGCCTCGTTTGGCGATGGCCGGCAGGCCTGCTGCCGCCAAGCTCGCGCGCGACCCGGCCCGCCGTTCTTCGCGGCCACGCGGCGGCGCGCCGTGCGCACGGCATGAACGGACGCGACCGCGCAAGCGCACAACCCGGCGATGCAGCGCAGGGGCTCGAATCCAGCCCTGAGCGCGCGCGCACATCGGCAGCCCCAATTTTGGGACCGGCCAAGCCGCTTGCGGTTCCCCGGTTCGAGCGATCGTGCTGTCAGGGATCCTCGTACGCGATACGCGCCTACGCGAGAGAACGCGCGGTCCGAGCCGGCGCCGGCGCGACTGCCCCTCAGCGGTCGGCCGGCACGTACATGTAGCCGGCGTTGCGCACGGTGCGGATGCACCGCGGCTCGCCCGCGGGGTCGGGCTCGACCTTGCGGCGCAGGCGGCCGATCCGGATGTCGATCGAGCGGTCGAAGGGCTCCCACTCGCGGTTGCGCGTGTGCGAGAGGAGCTGGTCGCGCGACAGCACGCGGTTCGGATTGGCGAGGAACACGCGGATGAGGTCGTACTCCATCGCCGTCATCTGCACCTCCGCGCCGCCGGCCGCGACGTCGAACAGGCGTCGCGAATCGAGTTCGACCTCGCAGCGGCCGAACCGCACACGCGCGGCGGATTCCGCTTCCGCCGCCGCCGCCGCCGGCCGCGCATCCTCCTGCGGCTTCGCCTGCATCCGGCGCAGCACGCTCTTCACGCGCGCGAGCAGCTCGCGCGGGTCGAAGGGCTTCGCGACGTAGTCGTCGGCGCCGACCTCGAGCCCGACGACGCGGTCGACGACGTCGCCCGACGCCGTGACCATGATGATGCCGACGTCGTAGCGCTCGCGCAGGTAGCGCGCGAGGGTCAGGCCATCCTCGCCTGGCAGCCGGATGTCCAGCAGGATCAGGTCGGGCAACGCGCGCTCGATCTCCGCGCGCATCGCCTCGCCGCTGTCGGCCGTGCGCACGTCGTAGCGGTGCCCGCCCAGGTACTCGGCGAGCAGCGCGCGCACGCCCGGGTCGTCGTCGACCACCAGCAGGGTCCCGTTGCTCTCCATCCGCCTATTTTGCCGATATCGCCGGCAAAGTGAAGGGGCGGTTACAAACCGGCAACAACTGCGGCGCCCGCCGACGCGCGGCGAATACAGGCGTCCTCGACACTGCCGCCATGCCCCGGGACATGGTGTCGCGGGGATTCACTCGAGAGGACGCCACAATGCCTGCCACCGTTTCGTCTACCGCCGCGCACGACCGCTACGCGCGCGTCATCGAAGTCTCCCGGCGCGTGCGCTGGGAAATCGAGCGCGACGTGATCCGCGGCCGCCGCTTCGACTACGACAAGACCTTCCTGCCCTCGGGCCTGTCGCTCGTCAACGAGCTCCCGTTCCTGGGCGCCGCCGACAAGCGGTTCCTCTCCCAGGTGCAGGGCCGCACGTACGCGTACGTCTTCGGCCTGGTCGAGCGCTTCATCGGCGCCAAGGTGATCGACATGAGCCGCGACTACGCGCTCGGCGACCAGGTCGCGCTGGAGGCGCTGGTCCGGATGACCGACGAGGAGATCAAGCACCAGGAGCTCTTCCGCCGCCTCGAAGCGATGATGGCCGCCGACATGCCGGCCGGCTACGTGCGGACGGCCGACCCGGACGCCGTGGCGACGGCGGTGCTGAGCAAGAGCACGTGGGCCGTGCTGGCGCTGACGCTCGACATCGAACTGTTCACGCAGGCGCACTACCGCGCCAGCATCGAGCCGGACAGCGGCCTGTCCGACCTGTGGAAGGACGTGTTCCTGTTCCACTGGAAGGAGGAGTCGCAGCACGCGATCCTCGACGAGCTGGAGCTCGTGCGCGAAGACGCGAAGCTCGACAAGGCCGCGCGCGACGCCGCGGTCGACGACCTGATCGCGCTGGTCGGCGCGGTCGACGGCATCCTGCAGGTGCAGGCGTCGTCCGACGCCGACTACTTCACCGCGCACGCGTCCACGCGATTCACCGACGCGCAGCGCGAGACGATCGCCGCCACCGTGCTGAAGGCCTACCGCTGGCAATACGTCGTGTCCGGCGTGATGGAGCCGCGGTTCCAGAAGGTGCTGTTCTCGCTCGTCGACGAGGCGCAGGCCGCGCGGATCCAGAGCGCGCTCGCCCCGCTGACGTACGCGGTGCCGAACCGGCCCGAAGTGCCGGTGCCGATGGCGGCGTGATCGGTCATCGCGTCCGCCCCGGGAAGCCTCGCATGCAGCTGCTTCTCCTCCGCGCCGCGGTCGGAGGGTCGCCGGCAACGCGCAGATCGCGCGTGCCGGCGGCCGTCGGCCGTGCCGCGGCCCGTGTGCGCGACCGCGATGACGCGGTCGCTGCACGCACGGATGGCGCCTCTGCGCGCGTCCGCTTCCCCGCACGTTTTCGCAGGAGCACACGATGAATGCCGCCGCCTGGCGCGCGACCCTCGCGGCCGCCACGCTGATGGCGCTGGTGGCCGGCGGTCGGTCGGTGTTCGGACTCTTCGTCTCGCCGCTCAACACCGCGTCGGGCCTCGGGCTCGCGAACCTGAGTCTCGCGCTCGGGCAACTCGCGGTCGGCGTCGCGCAGCCGGCGGTCGGTGCCCTGGCCGACCGCTTCGGCGCCGCGCGCGTCATCGCGGGCGGCGCGTGGCTGCTGGCCATCACGACGGCGCTGCCCGTCGCGTGGCCGGTGCCCGCGATGGTCGCGCTCGCGCTGGTGGCGAGCGCGGTGGCCGGCAGCGCCGTCGGCAGC
>JADZDA010000164.1 GCA_020851255.1 Burkholderiales bacterium
GGCCGCACTCGCCGACGACGATCCGCTTGACGCCCAGTTCGAGCGCGGCCTCGCGGATGCGCGTCGCGATCGACTTCAGCTGGTCGTAGCTGCCGATGAACAGGCCGAAGTTGCCGGCCTCGGAGGCGTGCGACGACAGCGTCCACGAGATGCCGGCGGCGTGGAACACCTTCGCGTAGCCGATCAGGCTGTCGACGTGCGGCTCGGCGAAGAAGTCGGCCGACGGCGTGACCAGCAGGACTTCGGCGCCCTTCACGTCGAGCGGGAAGCGGACCTCGGCGCCGGTCTCCTCCTTGACGTCCTCCTCGAGGCCCTCCAGCGTGTCGGCGAGCGCCGGCCCCGGCAGTCCGAGGTTGTTGCCGATCCGGTGGACCTTGCCGATGATCTCGTTGGTGTATTTCTGGCCGAGACCCGCGGCGTCCATGATCTCCTTGCCGGCCATCGTGATCTCGGCGGTGTCGATGCCGTACGGGCAGAACACCGAACAGCGGCGGCACTCGGAGCACTGGTTATAGTACGTGTACCACTGATCGAGGACGCCCTTGGTCAGATCGCGCGCGCCGACGACCTTCGGGAAGAGCTTGCCCGCGAGCGTGAAATGACGCCGGTAGACGCTGCGCATCAGGTCCTGGCGCGCGACCGGCATGTTGAGCGGGTCGCCGGTGCCGAGGAAGTAGTGGCACTTGTCGGTGCACGCGCCGCAGTGGACGCACGCGTCCAGGTACACCTTGAGCGAGCGGTACTTGCGCAGCAGCTCGCCCATCTTGCCCAGCGCGCGGGCCTGCCAGCCGTCGTCGAGCTCGCCGGGGAAGCCGATCGCCTCCTGCATCTTCGCGTTCGCGACGTACGGCTTCGACGCGGCCATCGCGCCCGGCGCGAGCGTCGGCGGCTCGGGGGTGGGGCGCAGAGGCGGCGCCTTGACGTCGGCGGCCATCAGCGTTCGCGCTCCAGTTCGGCGGCCCACGGCGCGAGGTGGCGGCGTTCGCGCGGATCGTCGGCCTGGTTGCGCGTCGGCGAGAAGAAGATCCCCGGCGCGTGCAGCAGCTTGGAGAACGGGAACAGCAGCATCAGCGCGGCGACGAGCACGAGGTGCGCCCAGACCAGCGCGTCGGGCGGCAGCGCCTGCCAGTCGAGGCGCACTAGGCCCAGGGCGTAGGCCTTGACGCCGACGATGTCGACGGGGAACGCGAAGGTCATCGCGAGCCCGGTCGCCGCGATCGCGAGCAGCAGCGCGAGCCAGAGATGGTCGGACGGCGTGGAGATGTAGCGCACGCGCGGCACCAGGGTGCGCCGCGCCCACAGCCCGGCCAGCCCGGCCGCCATCACCACGCCCGCCCACTTTCCGAACGGCTGGACGGCGGCGAGCCAGGCCGGAACCGGCTCGACGAAATAGCGGAGGTGGCGCAGCAGCACGAGCGCCAGGCCCGCGTGGAACAGCCAGCCGAACGCCCAGGTCCAGAGGTTGCCGCGGAACAGGCTCTCGAACAAGATCACCTCGCGCGCCATCCGCAGCACGACCCCGCCGCGCGTCCCCGGCGCGGGCGTGGGCGGGATCTGGAGCGGCGCGGGCGTGCGCGCGTAGTCGACCACGCGCCCCGCCACGCCGGCGACGAGCACGACCGCCGAGACGGTGAGCAGGACGGCGACGAGGACGGTCATCGGCGGGTGCCGGACGGGCGCGGCGGCGTCGGGCGACGTCGCGCGCGCGCGACGGGTCGCGCTAGACGCAGCCGGTCGGCTTGGGCAGGCCGGCGATCTTGCAGGCCTGCTTCGCCGGACCGTACGGGAACAGCTCGTAGAGGTACTGGCTGTTGCCCTTCTCGGGGCCGAGCTGCTTGCCGATCGCCTTGGTCAGCACCCGGACCGCCGGCGCGATCTGGTATTCGTCGTAGTACTTGCGCAGGAAATTGACCACTTCCCAGTGGCTCTGCGACATGTCGACGTTCTCGACCTTGGCGATGTGGTTGGCGATGTCCTCGTTCCAGTCGGCGAGGTTGACGAGATAGCCTTCCTCGTCGGTCTCGTAGGACTTGCCGTTCACTTCGATCGTGGGCATGGTCGTTCTCCTCGTTCCTGCGTTGCGGTCGGCCGTCGGGTCGCGGCCGGCGGGGGTGCGGCTCGTGGTCGGTGTCCGGGCGGCTCGCTCGTCGGCCGGCTACAGCCAGGACTGGCAGGCGCGGTGGTCGGCGACCAGGTCGACGAAGCCGCCGTAGTCGATGCCGGTGACGCCGTCGACCAGCCGGTCGGCGATCGCGCGCGCCTCGACGTCGGGCAGCAGCACGTAGATCCGGTGCTTCTTCGCCGCTTCGGCGAGTTTGCCCGCCGAAGCGGAGCCTTTCACCGCCGCGTAGACCGCGTCCTCGATCAGCAGGATCGAGCCGGATTCGGCGATACGCAGGCAGGCGTCGAGCGACGGACGCTCCTGCGGGGACTTGTTGACGATGTGCAGCATCACGGTTCCGTCCGGATTCGGTTCGGGAGGGCGTACGCCGGGAGGTTAGAAAGACAGGACGACGTCCTGCTCCGCCATCAGTTCGCCCAGTTCGGACGACGAGAGCACGTTGACGTCGACCAGCAGGTCGTCCTCGGTCAGGCCGCGCGACTCGAGCGATTCGCGCTCGACGTAGAGTTTCTCGACGTCGTAGCCCTCGAGCGCCCGGTAGGTCGGCGAGAAGTTCTTGGTCTCGATGCCCTTGGTCTGCTGGCCCTTCTTCAGCTGCCACACGCCGTCGTCGACGAAGACGAGCGAGACGTCCTGGTCGAACGCCGCCGAGATCAGCACGACCTCGAGCGACTCGAGCGCGTAGATCGTGCCGTACGGCGCGGTCCGGTTGACGAACATGAACTTCTTCGCAACACCTTCGGTCATGGCAGGGTTACCTCGGCGCCCGCCCGGCCGCCCGTAGGGCGCCGAGCGCCCCCTCGGGGGGAGGCGAACGAAGTGAGCTTCGGGGGGATCACGGCGCCCGCCCGGCCGCCCGTAGGGCGCCGAGCGCCCCCTCGGGGGGAGGCGAACGAAGTGAGCTTCGGGGGGATCACCCTAGTCTCCGAAGACCACCAGGCGGTCGGCCTGGATGCCCGACTCGACGAGCTGTCCCAGCCCGGAGATCCGGAATCCGGGCGCGAGGTTCTCGTCCTTGATGCCCCGCCGCAGCGCGGCGGCGACGCAGACGACGAGGTCGACGCCGTGATCGGCGGCGAGCTTCGACCAGCGCGCGACGATGTTGCGATCGTCCTGCGGCGGCTCGGTCAGCCGCGTCGAGTTGTTGACGCCGTCGTGGTAGAAGAACACGCGGTGGATCTCGTGGCCCTTCGCGAGCACGGCCTTGCAGAACAGGTAGGCCGAGTCGCTCGCCTGGTGCTGGTACGGGCCCTCGTTGACCAGGATGCCGAATTTCATCGCGTCGTCCCGCCGCTCAGAAGCGGATGTGCGTGGAGGCGTTCAGGTTCACGCGGGCGCCGCGCCAGTCGTCGATCAGGTAC
>JADZDA010000165.1 GCA_020851255.1 Burkholderiales bacterium
GAACTTCTTGAACAGGCAGCCCTTGCCCTCCATCACCGGCTTGCCGGCGAGCGGTCCGATGTCGCCCAGTCCGAGCACCGCCGTGCCGTTGGTGACGACGCCGACCAGGTTGCCGCGCGACGTGTACTCGGCGGCGAGCGCGGGGTCGCGCGCGATGTCGAGGCAGGCGTAGGCGACGCCCGGCGAGTAGGCGAGCGACAGGTCGCGCTGGTTGGACAGCGGCTTGGTCGGCGAGACGCTGATCTTGCCGCGCGTCGGGCTGCGGTGGTACTCGAGCGCGGCCTCGCGCAGCGCGCGCTCGGCCGGCGTGAGTTCGAGGGACGGATCGTCCATGGATGTTTCCTCCGGAATCGGCGCGCGTCTTGGTCGTCTCCGGGCGCGCTCCCTCCCGATTCTACGCGCGCGGGGAGGATCCGACGACGCGCGCGGGCGCACCGCGCCCTTTGGGCCCGGCGTTCAGGCCTCGGCCGCGCCCGGGAGCCGGCGGTAGCGGCGCACCGGCGAACGCAGCATGGCGGCGGCCGCCAGCGCGAGACCGAGTGCACCGATCACGAGCAGCGTGCCGCGCAGCCCGATGGCGGTCGCGAGCGCGCCGCCGGCGAGCGAGCCCAGCGGCGCGGCGGCGACCGTGAGGAAGCGCATCGTCGCGGTCATGCGGCCCAACAGGCGGTCGGGCGTGATCGCCTGGCGCAGCGACAGGTACTGGATGCCCCAGGTGACCGCGCCGAAATCGCACAGCAGCATCGCGAGTCCGAGCAGGACCATCGCGGCGACCGGCCCGCCGCCGACGAATCCGTAGCACTGCCAGGCGATCGCCGTGGCGGTGAGCGCGTAGACGATCATCGGTCCGACACCGAAGCGCGCGCCCAGCCGCTCGGCGTTCGCCGCGGCGATCACGCAACCCAGTCCGCCGAACACGTAGACCAGCCCGATCGCGCCCGCCGACAGGCCCAGGTCGCGCGTGGCGAACAGGATCAGCACGGCGAGCTGCGCGTGGTGGAGGAGCTGCCAGGCGCCGGCGATCAGCGCGAGCGACCACAGCGTCGGGTGCCCGTGCACGAGCTTCAGACCCTCGACGATCTCGTCGCGCACGCTCTCGCGCGGGCCCGGGTGCGGCACGTCGTTGGGTACACGCAGGCGCCTCAGGATCAGCGCGCCGCCGAGGAAGGTGATCGCGTCCACGATGATCGCGAACGGCGCGGTGAGCGCCTGGATCAGGAGGCCGGCGAATCCCGGTCCGACGAGCGCCGAGCCGGTCTCGCCCAGCGAGATCTTGGCGTTCGCCTCGACGAGCCGCCGACGCCCGGCCATCTGCGCGATCAGCACCTGGTACGCGGCGCCGCCGACGACGTTGGCCATGCCGCAGAGGAAGCCGACGACATAGAGCACCTCGATGGCGAGCCGGTCGGTGAATGCCGCGAACGGGATCGTGAGCAGCGCGAGCCCGCGGCCGACGTCGGCGGTGATCACGATCGGCAGCCGCCGCACCCGGTCGATGAGCACGCCCGCGTGCAGCGACGCGAGCGCGAACGGCAGCGCCTCGAGCGCGACCAGGATGCCCATCTCGAGCGGCGTCGCGTGCAGCAGCAGCGCGGCGGTCAGCGGCAGCGCGAGGTTGGTCACCTGCGCGCCGAACGCGGTGATCGTGAGCGAGATCCAGACGCGCCGGAAATCCGCGGACAGCCAAAGGCCGCGGAAATGCCGTCGCAGCGTGCGTTGCAGTCGGTCGATCATCGTGCCCGTCCATTCGCCTGTCGTCCGGGCGCCGCGGATGACGGCTCCGGCTGCCGGTCGCGGGTGGCGGCCGGCGCTGTGTTGCAGCGGGGAATTCGAGACGGACGGTGGACCCGACTCGGAAGCCCCGCCGTGGTCCGGCGGGATCTCCGTCGGGTCCGGCTAGATCGGCGCGATCGCGGCGACGCGGATCGACCGGCGGGCAGCGCCCCTGTCCATCGGCCGCCGGCGCGCGATCGGCGCGACGCGGGTCGCGGCCGATTCGGGGTGCGGAGGTCGGTGGTTCACGGGAGGTGCTCCGGGAGTGCGGTCAGCGGAGTCTACGACGCCCGCCGGCACGCGGCAATCGCCGGACGATGCGAATCCTCGCCCGCGCGGCCCGCCTGTGGCTGCCGCGCAACGCGAACCGGTGGATGCCGGTCACCGTGCGGGCCGCGCGGCCCCGACATCGAGGTCGAGGTACTTCCACGGGTGTTCGACATAGACGTGCTTCACGTAGCCCCGCACCCGGGGGCGGACCAGCGTGTTCTCGATCCGGTAGACGCCGAGATCCCACGGCGCCCACGCGGCGACCAGCCGCGACATCCGCGCGTAGAGCGCCGTGCGCTCCGGTCCGTCCGGCAGGCGTTTGGACCGGCGGTAGAGCTCGTCGTATTCGTCGTTGCGGACCCGCGAGTAGTTCGACTGGCCGATGTTGGGGCTGTAGAGGAGTTGCAGGAACGCGTCGCCCTCGCCGTAGGAATTGAACCAGCCGACCGGCCACAGCTGCAGCTTGCCGGCGCGACCCATCTTGAGGAGCTCGGGGAACTTCTGCTTGACGAAATCGATGCGGATGCCGATGTCCTTCAGGCTGCGCTTCCACAGCTCGTCGCGCTCGCGGTCGCGGTTGGTCGGCGTCGATCCCATCGACAGCGTGAACGGCGACCCGTCCGGCAGCTCGCGCCAGCCGTCGCCGTCGCGGTCGCGGTAGCCGAAGCGGTCGAGCAGCGCCCGCGCGGTCGCGGGGTCGTACGGCGTGCCGACATCGAGCGACGGATCGTGTCCCGAGACGCCCGGCGGGATCGGCTGCGTGGCCGGCAGCGCCTGGTCCTGCCACCAGACGCGGATGAGGTCCGGCGTGTTGAAGCCCAGCGAGATCGCGCGGCGCAGCGCGACCTTCTCGGGCGCGTAACCCCCGACGACCGGATCGTCCATGTTGAAGTACGTGTAGGCGAGCGAAGGCTGCACGACACGGTGGAGCGTCACGCCCTTCGCGGCCAGTTCCGGCTTGGGCCGCCCGCCGGGGTCGAGCACGTTGGCGACCAGATCCGGCGGAACGTTCAGGTAGTCGAGGTCGCCCGACGAGAAAGCGAGGAGCTGCGGGCTCGATTCCTCGATCACCGAGATCTCGACGCGACCGATCCGCGGCAGCCGCATGCCGGCCATCGGCGCGGCGGTTTCCCGCGTGCGCGCATCGGCGTCCGCCGGTGCCGCCGGAAAGAACTCCTCGCGAAAACCCGGGTTCGCTTCCAGCACGATCTTCTGCCCCCGGCGCCAGTCCTTCAACCGGTAGGGGCCGGTGCCGACCGGGTTGGCCATGACCCAGCCCGACGCGTCGCCCCAGGCCTCCACGACCTCGCGCGCGACCGCGGCCATCGCGATGTGCGACAGGTAACCCAGCATCACGTAGTCCGGGTCCTTGAGCTCCATCCGGATCGTGTGCCGGTCGAGCGCCCTCAGGCCCGGGATCTGCGCGTCGTAGTCGAGGCGGCCGGCGGCCTTCGCGCGCTCGAGCACCGGATCCGCGCCGACCAGCTTGCCCGCGAGGTACCACTGGTAGGGCGAGCGCACGCGCGGGTCGAGCAGCCGTTTCCACGAATACACGTAGTCGTGCGCCGTCAGCTCGCGCGGGCGCCCCTGGAACACCGGGTCGTCGGCGAAGCGGATGCCGGGCTTGACACGCATGATCCACACGCGTCCGTCCGCGGAGATCTCCGGCATGGCGGCGGCCGTCACCGGGACCTGGCGGTACGGCCGCGCCAGGTAGTCCAGCCCGTAGAGTGTCTCGAAGATCGCCCGGTTGACGTGGCTCGAGGAGAGGTCGGAAACCGCCGCGGGATCGAATCCGGTCTCGGCCACCGGCATCATGATGCGCAGGACCTTGGCCGGGTCGGCGTAGGCCTGCGGCTGCGCGAGCGCGGTCGACGCCGGCAGGGTCGCGAACGCGGCCGCCAGGCACGCCGCACAGACCGCGGACCCGAGGCGCGAGCGCGCACCGGTCATGTCACTTCCCCGCGGCCTTGCGACGCTCGACGTCGACATCGAGGTACTGCCACGGATGCTGGCGGAAGCCGTCGTACTTGTAGCCGCCGATCCAGGGCTGCACCAGCACGTTCTCGATCCGGAACACCGTCACGTGCCAGGGCGCGTAGACGGAGACCAGCTCGTTGAGCTTCTGCATGAGCACCTCGCGCTCGACTCCGTGCGGCATCGCGCGCGCCTGCTCGAAGAGGCGGTCGTACTCCGGGAGCCTGAAACGCGCGAGGTTCGAGAAGCCGGCGTGCCCGCCGTAGAGGAGCGCCAGGAATCCGAAGCCCTCCGGCGTCGTGTTGATGTTGCCGAGCTGGAAGGCCTGGAGCTGGCCCAGTCGCGCGGCTTTCAGGAGATCGGGCCATTTCTGCTTGTTGAAGTCGACCTTGACGCCGATCTCCTTCATGCTGCGCAGCCACAGCTCGTCGAACTGGCGCTCGGACGCCGACGGCGCGGACGAGAGCGTGAGCGTGAGCGGCCGGCCGTCGGGCAGATCGCGCCAGCCGTCGCCGTCGCGGTCCTTGTAGCCGAACCGGTCGAGCAGCGCACGCGCGGCGGCGGGATCGTAGGTCGCGCGCTTGTCGAGCTTCGAATCGTGACCGGTCACCGTCGGCGGGATCACCTGCGTCGCCGGCACCGCCTGGCCCTGGCGGATCACCCCGATCTCCTCGCGGACGTTGTACCCGAGCCCGATCGCGCGCCGCAGCGCCACCTTGTCCGGTGTGTAGCCCCCGACGACCGGATCGTCCATGTTGAAATAGACGTACGTGATCGCCGGCTGCGTTCCGCGGTAGTGGACGATGCCCTTCTTCGCGAGTCGTTCCTTGAGACGTCCGGGCGGATCCAGCACGTTCCAGACCAGGTCCGGCGGCGCCGCCGCGTAGTCGACCTCCCCCTGCTCGAACGCGAGCAGCCGCGGGTTGTTCTCCTCGATGATGCTGATCTCGACGCGGCCGGAGAGCGGCAGCCGGCGGCCTTTGTACTTCGCGACGATCGCGCGATCCGCCGGGTCCGCGCTGTCGGGAAAGCGTTCGTCGCGGAAGTTCGGGTTCGCCTCGAGGACGATCCGCTGGCCGCGGCGCCACTCCTTGAGCCGGTAGGGGCCGGTGCCGACCGGATTGGCCATCACCCAGCCCGAACCGTCGGCGTAGGCTTCGATCACCTCGCGCGCCACCGCGGACGCGGCCGCGGTCGTCAGGTTCGCGAGCAGCTCGCTGTCGGCGAACACGAGCTTGACGCGAATCGTGTATCGGTCGATCGCCTGCAATCCTTCGATCGGCGTGTCGTAGTCGAACCTGCCGGTCTCGCGCGAGCGCTGCACCGCCTCGTCGGCGCCGACGAACCGGCCGCTGAACATCTGCAGCGAATTCGAGCGCATCCGCGGGTCGAGCACCCGCTTCCACCCGTAGACGAAGTCCGCCGCGGTCAGCTCGCGCTTCTTCCCCTGGAACACCGGGTCGTCGGCGAAGTAGATGCCGGGGCGGACCTTGATCGTCCAGGTCCTCCCGTCCGCGGAGACCGCAGGCAGCGCTTCCGCGACGTTGGGCGCGAGCCGGTGCGGCCGGGCGAGGTAGTCGTAGCGATACAGCGTGTCGAAGACGACCCGGTTGACCGAACTCGAGTAGATGTCACCGGCCGCCTGTGGATCGAATCCGGTCTCCGGCGCCGGGAAGACCGCGCGGATCACCTTCGACGGATCGGGCTGCGCTCGCGCCGGCCCGGCGACCAGCGCCGTCAGGCTCGCGGCGAGCCACGCGACCAGCGCCACGGCGGCGCGACGACGCGACGCGGTACGGCAGGCACCGGGCGTCACAGCAGGTTCCGGATGTCCGCTTCCAGGTCCTTGGGCTCGGTCTGCGGCGAGTAGCGCTGGACGACCTCGCCGTTCCGGTCGACGAGGAACTTGGTGAAGTTCCACTTGATCGCCTCGGAGCCGAGCACACCGGGTTTGGCCGACTTGAGGTGCCTGTAGAGCGGCGACGCGTGGCCGCCGTTGACGTCGACCTTCGCGAACATCGGGAAGCTCACGCCGTAGTTCATCTCGCAGAACTGGGCGATGTCCGCCTCGCTGCCCGGCTCCTGCGCGCCGAACTGGTTGCACGGGAAGCCCAGCACCTCGAGCCCCTTCGCGTTCAGGTTCCGGTGCAACGCCTCGAGTCCCTCGTATTGCGGCGTGAATCCGCATTTGCTCGCCGTGTTGACGATCAGCAGCACCTTGCGCTTGTACCGGGCGAGTTTCA
>JADZDA010000166.1 GCA_020851255.1 Burkholderiales bacterium
ACGTGAGCGCGTCGGGCGTCGTCCCGCAGATCAGCCTCATCATGGGACCGTGCGCCGGCGGCGCCGTCTACTCGCCGGCGATGACCGACTTCATCTTCATGGTGAAGGACAGTTCGTACATGTTCGTCACCGGCCCGGAGGTCGTGAAGACGGTGACGCACGAGGAGGTGACCGCCGAGGAGCTGGGCGGGGCGAACACGCACGCGGCGAAGAGCGGCGTCGCCGACCTCGCGTTCGAGGACGACGTCGAGGCGATCCTGATGCTGAGGCGCTTTTTCAACTACCTGCCGCTCTCCAACAAGGACAAGCCGCCGTTCCGGCCGACGCAGGATCCGGCCGACCGGCTCGACCGCTCGCTCGACACGCTGGTGCCGGAGAACCCGAACAAGCCCTACGACATCCGGGAGCTGGTGATCAAGGTCGTCGACGACGGCGATTTCTTCGAGCTGCAGCCGGACTACGCGCGCAACATCATCATCGGCTTCGGCCGCATGGGCGGGCGGGTCGTGGGACTGGTCGCCAACAATCCGATGGTGCTGGCCGGCTGCCTCGACATCAAGAGCAGCGTCAAGGCCGCGCGCTTCGTGCGCTTCTGCGACGCGTTCAACGTTCCGGTCGTGACCTTCGTCGACGTGCCGGGCTTCATGCCGGGGACGGCGCAGGAGTACGGCGGCATCATCAAGCACGGCGCCAAGCTCCTGTACGCCTACGCCGAGTGCACGGTGCCCAAGATCACGGTGATCACGCGCAAGGCCTACGGCGGCGCCTACGACGTCATGAGTTCCAAGCACCTGCGCGGCGACGTGAACTTCGCCTGGCCGAACGCCGAGATCGCCGTCATGGGCGCGAAGGGCGCGGTCGAGATCATCTTCCGCGAGGACAAGGGCGATCCGGCCAAGCTGGCCGCGCGCGAGGCCGAGTACAAGACGCGCTTCGCGAACCCGTTCGTCGCCGGCGCGCGCGGCTACATCGACGACGTGATCCAGCCGCACGAGACACGCAAGCGCATCTGCCGTTCGCTCGCGATGCTCGAGACCAAGAAACTCGAAAACCCGTGGCGCAAGCACGGCAACATCCCGCTCTGAGCGGAGCGCCCGAGGGGAGCGAACCATGTTCCGCAAGATCCTGATTGCCAATCGCGGCGAGATCGCCTGCCGCGTCATCAAGACCGCGAAGCGGATGGGTATCGCGACGGTCGCCGTCTATTCCGACGCCGACCGCGACGCGAGGCACGTCTCCCTCGCCGACGAGGCGGTGCGGCTGGGCCCGCCGCCCAGCCGCGAGAGCTACCTGCGCGGCGACGCGATCCTCGAGGCCTGCCGGACCACCGGCGCCCAGGCGGTCCATCCCGGCTACGGATTCCTGTCCGAGAACGAGGAATTCGCGCGTCGCGTCGAGGAGGAGGGTGTCGTCTTCATCGGGCCGAAGCACTACTCGATCGCGGCGATGGGCGACAAGATCGCGTCGAAGAAGCTCGCGATCGAGGCGAAGGTCAACACGATCCCGGGCTGGAACGACGTGATCGAGTCGCCGGAGCGGGCGATCGAGATCGCGCGCGACATCGGCTACCCGGTGATGATCAAGGCGAGCGCCGGCGGCGGCGGCAAGGGCCTGCGCGTCGCCCGCAACGACGCCGAGGTGCGCGACGGCTACACCGCGTGCCGGAACGAGGCGCGCGCGAGCTTCGGCGACGATCGCGTGTTCATCGAGAAATTCATCGAGGAGCCGCGCCACATCGAGATCCAGGTCCTGGGCGACGCCCACGGCAACTGCGTCTACCTGTGGGAGCGCGAGTGCTCGATCCAGCGCCGCCACCAGAAGGTGATCGAGGAGGCGCCGTCGTCGTTCCTCGACGACAAGACGCGCCGCACGATGGGCGAGCAGGCGGTGGCCCTCGCCAAGGCGGTCCGCTACCAGAGCGCCGGCACCGTCGAGTTCGTCGTCGGGCGCGACCGCGGCTTCTACTTCCTCGAGATGAACACCCGGCTGCAGGTCGAGCATCCGGTCACCGAGTGCATCACCGGGCTCGACCTGGTCGAGCAGATGATCCGCGTGGCCGCCGGCGAGCGGCTGTCGTTCGGCCAGGCGAACGTCCGCCGCGACGGCTGGGCGATGGAGTGCCGGATCAACGCCGAGGATCCGTTCCGCGGCTTCCTGCCGTCGACCGGGCGCCTCGTCCGCTACCTGCCGCCGCCGCAGACGATGGAGGCGGCGCTGCCGATGCCCGAGGGCGGCGGTGTCCGCGTCGACACCGGCGTCTACGAGGGCGGCGAGATCCCGATGTACTACGACTCGATGATCGCCAAACTGATCGTCCACGGCCGCGACCGCCGCGACGCGATCGCGAAGATGCGCGAGGCGCTGAACGGCTTCGTGATCCGCGGCGTGTCGAGCAACATTCCGTTCCAGGCGGCGCTGCTCGCCCATCCGAAGTTCGCGTCCGGAGACTTCAACACCGGATTCATCGCCGAGCACTACGCCGGCGGCTTCCGGGCCGAGGACGTCCCGCACGACGATCCGGATGTCCTGATCGCGCTGGCGGCGGCCGCCTACCGGCGCTACCGCGTGCGCGCGGCGACGATCAGCGGGCAGCTCGCGGGCCACGGCGTGCGCATCGGCAGCGACTTCGTCGCGGTGGTCAAGGGTGTCGGCGGCGTGCACCGGCACGTGCCGGTGACCGTGCGCGGCGACGAGCTCACCCACGTCACCGTCGGGGAGAAGAGCTACGCGATCACGATGGAATGGACGTTCAGCTCGATCCGCGCGACCGGCACCTGCAACGGCCGTCCGTTCACCGCGCAGCTCGAGCGCAGCGGGCTGTGGTACCGCGTCGTGCACGACGGGGCGCGCATCGAGGCGATGGTGATGAGCGCGCGCGCCTCGGAGCTGCTGCGCCGGATGCCGTTCAAGCCGCCGAAGGACACGAGCAAGTTCCTGCTCTCGCCGATGCCGGGACTGCTGGCCGACATCGCGGTGAAGCCGGGCCAGCGCGTACAGGCCGGCGAGCGGCTCGCGACGATCGAGGCGATGAAGATGGAGAA
>JADZDA010000167.1 GCA_020851255.1 Burkholderiales bacterium
CACCAAGTTCCCGAAGACCGCGGACGACGCCAAGAAGGCATGGACGCGGGAGGCGGGCCTGGCCGCGCGCTCGGGCCCGCCATTGCGGCACGCAGAAGCTTTCCCGGGCAAGGATGACAAGGCGCGCGACGTCTCCCGGAAGAACTTCCTGGCATTGATCTTCTGCCTGATGGTGGGCACGGCGGCGCTGCCGCACATCCTGATGCGCTACTACACCACGCCGTCGGTGAAGGAAGCGCGGGATTCGGTGACCTGGTCGCTGTTCTTCATCTTCCTCCTGTACTTCACGGCGCCCGCGCTCGCGGTGCTGGCGAAGTTCGACGTCTACACGCTGCTGGTCGGCTCCAAGTTCTCGGAGTTGCCGGCGTGGGTGGCGGCCTGGAGCAAGGTGGATGCGTCGTTGCTGAGCGTGGTCGACATCAATGGCGACGGCATCGTGCAACTCGCCGAGATCGCCATCGGCGGCGATATCGTGGTGCTGGCGACGCCGGAGATCGCGGGGCTTCCCTACGTGATCTCGGGCCTGGTCGCGGCCGGTGGTCTGGCGGCGGCGCTGTCGACGGCGGACGGTCTGCTGCTGACGATCGCCAACGCGCTGTCGCACGACTTCTACTACAAGATGCTGGACCCGAACGCCCCGACGGCGCGGCGTGTGATGATCTCGAAGATGCTGCTGCTGGTCGTCGCGGTCTGCGCGGCGCTGGTCGCGGCGCAGAAGCCGGCGGACATCCTGTTCCTCGTGTCCGCGGCGTTCTCGCTGGCGGCGGCGGCGTTCTTCCCGGCGCTGGTCTGCGGGATCTTCTGGAAGCGCGCCAACAAGTGGGGGGCGACCCTCGGGATGCTGTCCGGTGTCGGCGTCACGTTCTACTACATGGCGACGACGCAGCCGTGGCTGCGCGGCGTGTTCGGCGTGACCAGCCCGATCGCCGACAACATCTGGTGGGGCATCCAGCCGATCTCGGCCGGCCTGTGGGGCGTGCCGCTGGGCTTCATCGTCATCATCGTCGTCAGCCTGATCACTCCGTCGCCGGACCGCGAGACGCAGGACCTGGTCGAGCACGTCCGGTACCCGAACCTCGCCGGCGACACACTGAACACGGTCGGTACCTGACCGACCGGCGTCCCGTCGTACTCGAGAAGGCCCGCGCGCGAGCGCGGGCCTTTTTTTCGCCCGGGGCCGGGGCGGGTGGCGCTGCCGGGATCCCCGTTCCCCGGCGGAGTGCCCGACGGAAGGCGGAATGGAAACGGCCCGGCAGGTGCCGGGCCGCTGGTGATGCGGAGGAACTTCGATCAGCCGAAGACGACCTCGACGCCCTTCCACTTGCCGGTCGCCGGGTCCTTTTTCATGACGATGACCGTCTCCTCGTCGATCTTGTTCTGGTTGTCCGGGTCGAACGTCTTGCGCTTGTACACCCACTTCCGCGCGTCCGTACCCGCGGCGTCGACGCGCTCCGGCTTGCCGAACTTGGAGACGATGTCCTCCTCGGGCGTGTCGACGACGAAGCCGGTGAAGATGCCGCGCTGATAGCCACCGCCGGCACTGCACGCAGCGAACAGCGCGGCCGCGAGGACGATCACCAGCGGACGACGGACAGGGGGCGATCGCATTGGGCTCCTCCAGGATTTCGGATGAGCGACTTCCGCGATATCGTGGAGTGTTGCGGCGCACAATACCGCCTCCGGGTTGCCGGCGCTCGACTCCAGCTTCGTGTCTTAGACGAGGCGATCTCGGCCATTCGCACAGCCCGTCCGGCCCGCTTACCCGGCCCCGGGGGAACACCTGGCGGTCGGTGGTATCCTAAGATTTTGATTTGACGACAGCTTGCCGCCCGAATGTCCGACGATTCCTCGCTTCTGGCCCTCTCGCCGCTCGATGGCCGCTATGCCGGCCAGGTCGAGGCGCTCCGCCCCTGTTTTTCCGAGTTCGGGCTCATCCGGGCCCGGGTGCGCGTGGAACTCGCCTGGTTGGTCGCGCTCTCCGACGAGCCGGGCGTCGCCGAGGTGCCGCCGTTCGATCCGGAGGCGCGCGCCCGGATCGCGGCCGTCGGCGAAGGATTCACCGCCGCCGACGCCGCCCGCGTGAAGGCGATCGAGCGGACGACCAACCACGACGTCAAGGCGGTCGAATACTGGCTGAAGGAGCGCTTCGCCTCGGACGCCGCCGTGGCCCGGGTGCTCGAGTTCGTCCACTTCGCCTGCACGTCCGAGGACATCAACAACCTCGCGCACGGCATGGCGCTGACCGACGCGCGGCGCGAGGTCCTGTCGCCGGCGCTGAATCAACTCATCGGGGATCTGACGGCGTTCGCCCATGTCCACGCCGACCGGGCGATGCTCGCTCGCACGCACGGCCAGCCGGCGACGCCGACGACGCTCGGCAAGGAACTCGCCAATGTCGTCGCCAGGCTGAAGCGCGCGGCCGCCGACTTCTCGGCGGTCGAACTGACCGGCAAGATGAACGGTGCGACCGGCGGGTACAACGCCCACGTGGTGGCCTACCCGGACGTGGATTGGGAGGCGCTCGCGAGGCGCGTGGTGACCGGGCTGGGCCTGGGCTTCAACCGCTGGACCACGCAGATCGAGCCCCACGACGCCATCGCGGCCTGGTTCGACGCGCTCGCGCGCGTCAACACGATCGCGATCGACCTCGACCGCGACCTCTGGGGCTACGTCTCGCTCGGCTACTTCCGCCAGAAGCTCAAGGCGGGCGAGGTCGGCTCGTCGACGATGCCGCACAAGGTCAATCCGATCGACTTCGAGAACTCCGAGGGCAACCTCGGCGTGGCGAACGCGCTGGCGCGTCACCTCGCGGACAAATTGCCGATCTCCCGCTGGCAGCGCGACCTGACGGACTCGACGGTGTTGCGCAACCTCGGTGTCGCGGTCGGCCACGCGCTCGTCGGCTGGAACGCCCTGCGGCGCGGACTCGCGAAACTGGAGGTCGACCCGGTGCGCCTCGACGCGGACCTGGACGCCAACTGGGAGGTCCTCGCCGAGCCGATCCAGACGGTGATGCGCCGCTACGGCCTGCCGGAGCCCTACGAGCGGCTCAAGGCGCTGACGCGCGGCCAGCGCGGGATGACGCGCGAGGCGCTGCACGCGTTCGTCGACGGGCTCGACCTTCCCGACGACGCGAAGGCGAGGCTGAAGGCGCTGACGCCCGCGCGTTACGTCGGCCTGGCGCCGCGCCTCGCGCGCGAGGTCTGACGGTGGGCGCACGGTCTGGCCGCGCCGGGCGCACCGGCAGGGCGGTGCGCACCCGTCAGCGCGGAGCCGAAGCCTTGCGCTCGCGCAGGAACGCCGCGGCGGCGGGGATCAGCGACACCACGACGATACCGAACACGATCAGCGTCAGGTTGTTCTTGACCCACGGAATGTTGCCGAACAGGTAGCCGGCGTAGACCAGCGACGAGATCCAGAGGATCCCGCCGACCACGTTGTAGGCGAGGAAGCGGCGGTAGGACATCTGCGCGACGCCGGCGAGGAACGGGGCGAACGTGCGGATGATCGGCACGAACCGGCCGACGATGATCGTGAAGCCCCCCCATCGGTCGTAGAACGCCTGCGTGCGCCGCAGGTGCTCCTGGCGGAACCAGCGCGAGTCGGCGCGCTGGAACACGCGCGGACCGATCGCGCGACCGATCGCGTAGTTGACCGAGTCGCCGGCGATCGCGGCTACCGTGAGCAGCGCCACCAGGACATGGACGTTGAGTCCCGCCGCCGCGACGACGGTGCCGGAGATGAAGAGCAGCGAGTCGCCGGGCAGGAACGGGAAGACGACCAGGCCCGTCTCGGCGAAGATGACGACGAACAGCAGCGCGTAGAGCCAGGGCCCGTATTGTCCGGCCAGCAGCGCGAGCGTCTGGTCGAGCGACAGCAGCGAGTAGAAGAGCGTCGTGAACACGGCGCGCGGCGGCGGGATCGCGGGCGGCGGCCGGCGCGCCGCGCCCTACGGGCGGATCGTCTCGCCCGCGGGGCCGTCGCGCCGCTTCTCCGGCTTCACCAGGTCCTCGCGGGACACGCCCATCCACATGACGAGGGGCGCCATCACCAGCACCGACGAGTAGATGCCGAACAGGATGCCGATCGTGAGCGCCAGCGCGAAGTAGTGCAGCGCCTCGCCCCCGAAGACGAGCATCGCCGTGACCATGATCTGCGTGCTGCCGTGGGTGATGATCGTGCGCGACATCGTGGTGGTGATCGCGTTGTCGATCACCGTCGTGACCGACGCCTTGCGCATCTTGCGGAAGTTCTCGCGGATCCGGTCGGCGACGACGACCGACTCGTTGACCGAATAGCCGAGGACCGCGAGCAGCGCCGCCAGCACCGGCAGCGAGAACTCCCACTGGAAGAACGCGAAGAACCCCATGATGATCACGACGTCGTGCAGGTTCGCGATGATCGCCGCGACCGCGAACCGCCACTCGAACCGCATCGCCAGGTAGCCGACGATGCCGAGCGCGACGAGGAGCAGCGCGAGCGCGCCGTTCTCGTAGAGCTCCTTGCCCACCTGCGGACCCACGAATTCGACCCGGACCTGCCGCGCCGACGGGTCGTCGGCCTTCAGCGCGTTCATGACGCGATCGGAGAGCTGCGCGCTCGACACGCCGGCCTTGAGCGGAAGGCGGATCAGGGCGGTGTTCGCCGCGCCGAAGCTCTGCGCCGAATACTCGCCGAGCTCGAGCTTGTCGATGGCCGCGCGGACGCGCCCGAAGTCGACGGCGTGCTCGTAGACGACCTCGACCACGGTGCCGCCGCGGAAATCGACGCCCAAATTGAGCCCGCGCAAGGCGAGGAACAACACGGCGGCGACGAACGTGACCAGCGAGATCACGTTGAACACCAGCGCGTGGCGCATGAACGGGATGTCGCGCCGGAAGCGGAAGAATTCCATCGTCGGGCCCTGAGGAAGGTTTCGTCCGTCGCCGTGTCAGGGCTTCGCCGGCGCCGGGGCGGACGCCCCGGGCCTCCAGATCTGCCCGATCGAGATCCGTTCGAGCTTCTTGCGGCCGCCGTAGACGATCGCCACGATGCCGCGCGACACGAACACGGCCGAGAACATCGAGGTCATGATGCCGAGGCAGTGGACGACGGCGAATCCGCGGACGGGCCCCGAACCGAAGAGGAACAGCGCGATGCCCGCGATCAGCGTCGTGATGTTCGAGTCCAGGATCGTTCCCCAGGCGCGCTCGTAGCCGGCCTGGATCGCGGCGTGCGGCGTCGCGCCCCAGCGGATCTCCTCGCGGATGCGCTCGTTGATCAGCACGTTCGCGTCGATCGCCATGCCCAGCGTCAGCGCGATCGCCGCGATGCCCGGCAGCGTCAGCGTCGCCTGCAGCATCGAGAGGATCGCGACCAGCAGCAGCAGGTTGATCGACAGCGAGATCGTCGAGATGACGCCCATCAGCATGTAGTAGACGCAGATGAACGCGGCCAGCACCAGGAAGCCCCAGGTGACCGAGCGGAACCCCTTGTCGATGTTCTCCTTGCCGAGCGACGGGCCGACCGTACGCTCCTCGACGATCTCCATCGGCGCGGCGAGCGCGCCCGCGCGCATCAGCAGCGCGACGTCGTTGGCCTCGCGCGTGTTCATGCGCCCGGAGATCTGCACGCGGCCGCCGCCGATCTCCTCGCGGATCACCGGCGCGGTGATGACCTCCGACCGGCCCTTCTCGACCAGCACGATCGCCATCCGCTTGCCGACGTTCTCGCGCGTCACCTCCTTGAACAGGCGGGCGCCGGTGCCGTCGAGGCTCACGTGGACGGCGGGCTCGTTGTTGCGCTGGTCGAAGCCGGGCTGCGCGTCGTTGATCCGGTCGCCGGTCAGCACGACCGCGCGGCGAACCAGGACCGGCGAGCCGTTGCGCTCGGTGTAGAGGTCGCTGCCGAACGGAACCTGGCCCGCGAGCGCCGCCTCCAGCGCGCCGGGCTCCTCGTTGGCGAGCCGTATCTCGAGCGTCGCCGTGCGTCCGAGGATGTCCTTCGCGCGCGCGGTGTCCTGGACGCCCGGGAGCTGGACCACGACGCGCTCGGCGCCCTGCTGCTGGATGATCGGTTCGGCGACGCCCAGTTCGTTGACGCGGTTGCGCAGGATCTGGATGTTCTGCAGCACCGCGCCGTCCTGGATGCGCTTCTGCGCCTCGGGCTTGAGCTGCGAGAACACGCGGAACTCGCTCCCGCCACCGCCTTCCTGCGCGCGGGAGTTGAGATCCGGGTAGTTCTTGTCGATGGTGAACAGCGCCTTCGCCCGCTCGGCCTCGTCGCGGAAGCGCAGCACGACGCCGCCGCCCTCGCGCGCGATGCCGGCGTACTGGATCTTCTCGGTGCGCATGAGGCCGCGCAGGTCGGTCACGTAGCGGTCGCCGGCCTTGTCGAGGGCGGCCTTCATGTCGACCTGCAGCAGGAAATGCACGCCGCCGCGCATGTCCAGGCCGAGGTACATCGGCAGCGCGCCGATCGACGCGAGCCACTGCGGCGACGTCGACAGCAGGTTGAGCGCGACGATGTAGTTGCCGCCGAGTTTCGTCCCCAGCGCGTCGCGGCCCTTGATCTGCGTCTCGGTGTCGTCGAAGCGGATCTTCACGCCCGACGAGTCCAGCGTGGCGCCGCGATAGGGGATCGACGCCGCCTTGAGCGACTCCTCGATCGACTGCAACAGCGCGGTGTCGAGTTTCACGCCCGCCTTCGACGAGGAGACCTGGACCGCCGGCACCTCGGGGAAGAAGTTGGGCAGCGTGTAGAGGAAGCCGATCGCCATCGACACGGCGATGACGGCGTACTTCCAGATCGGATAGCGGTTCATGGACGGAGCGGTTGCGCGGACGCCGCGGGCGGGTATCGCCGCCCGCGCTCGATCGCTACAGTGACTTCATCGTGCCCTTGGGGAGCAGCTGCGAGACCGCCTGCTTCTGGACGGTGATCTCGACGCCGCTCGCGATCTCGACGGTCACGTAGGAGTCGACGAGCCGGACCACGCGCCCGACGATCCCGCCGGCGGTCACCACCTCGGCGCCCTTTTCGAGCGCTTCGAGCATGGCGCGGTGCTCCTTCGCCTTCTTCTGCTGGGGACGTATCAGCAGGAAATAGAAGACGACGAAGATCGCGATCATCGGCAGCATCGTCGTCAACAGGTCGCCCTGGCCTGCCGAGCCTGAGGCCTGGGCGTACGCGGGGGATATGGACACGGTCGGGTATCTCCGGATGGGCGCGGTCGGGCCGATGCCGCCCTGTCGGCGGGTCGCCGGCACGCGAAGTACGGGGACGGACGAACCCGAAATTCTACCATGCGGGGGCCGTCGGTCCGTTTCGACCGGGGGAGGGAGCCGGCGTTCCCCGCGTCCGGTCCCTACTCGTCGGCCTCGCCGGCGCGCGTGCGGTCCGCGCGGAACGCACGCGTCCAGGCGGCGTAACGTCCCTCCGCGATCGCCTCGCGCATTTCCGCCATCAGCGTGACGTAGTAGTGGAGGTTGTGGATCGTCGCCAGGCGGGCTCCCAGGATCTCGCCGACGCGCTGCAGATGGTGCAGGTAGGCGCGCGAGAAGGACCGGCACGTCGGGCAGGCGCAGGTCGGGTCGATCGGACCGGTGTCGGCGCGATGCCGTGCGTTGCGGATCTTGACGTCGCCGTAGCGGGTGAACAACCAGCCGTTGCGCGCGTTGCGCGTCGGGAGCACGCAGTCGAAGAGGTCGATGCCCGCGGTGACGCCGGCCACGAGGTCCTCGGGCGTGCCCACGCCCATCAGGTAGCGCGGTCGCTCCGCCGGCAGCCGGGGCGCCGTGTGCGCGAGGACACGCAGCATGTCCGGCTTGGGCTCGCCGACCGAAAGCCCGCCGATCGCGTAGCCGTCGAATCCGATGGTCGCGAGCGCATCGATCGACCGGTCGCGCAGATCCTCGTACATGCCGCCCTGCACGATGCCGAACAGGGCGTTGGGGTTGCCCTCGTGCGCGTCCTTCGACCGGCGCGCCCAGCGCATCGACAGCTCCATCGAGCGCGCGGCCTCGTCGCGGGAGGCGGGCCATGGCGTGCACTCGTCGAACGCCATGACCACGTCCGAGTCGAGCACCCGCTGGATCTGCATCGAGATCTCGGGTGTCAGGTGCAGCCGGTCGCCGTTCACCGGCGAGGCGAAGGTCACGCCTTCCTCGGCGATCTTGCGCAACGCCCCCAGGCTGAAGACCTGGAAACCGCCGGAATCGGTCAGGATCGGCTTCGACCAGCCCATGAACCGGTGCAGGCCGCCGTGCGCGCCGATGACCTCGAGGCCGGGGCGCAGCCACAGATGGAAGGTGTTGCCCAGGACGATCGACGCGCCCAGATCGACCAGTTCGGCGGGCGACATCGCCTTCACGGTGCCGTAGGTACCGACCGGCATGAACACCGGGGTCTCGACGACCCCGTGGGCGAGCGCCAGGCGACCCCGGCGCGCCGCCCCGTCCGTCGCGACGACGGCGAAAGAGGCCACGGACCGGCCGGTCAGGCCCGTGTACGGGCGAGCCGCGAGCCGGCGAGCGCCGCGAGGGCGAGCCCGAGCGCCACGATCGCGCCGGGCCCCCCGACAGGAACCGAGTAGGGCTGGTCGGGGCTGAATGCGCTGGAGGCCTCGAGCGCGCCGTTCGTGCACCGGATCTTGGTCACGGTGCGACCGATGTGCTTGGTCGGCGTCTTGACCACGGTGTTGAAGACGAACGTGTAGCTCGCCGAGGCGGGCGGCAGCGGCTTGCCCTGGCCGGTGAAGTCGCGCCCGAAATTGGTCGCGAAGGAATCCGGGCCCTCGCCCAGGTCGGCGAAATAGCTGTCGTACGGGACCCCGTTGAGCGTGGTCGTGCCCTCGATCGACACCGTTCCGTGCACGTTGAGATGGGCAACCGCGTCGACGGTGAACGAGTCGGCGCTGCAGTTGAACGCCGAGAACGAGTCGTAGCGCAGAGACTCTTCCTCGTCCGCCTTGAACTGGGTCGGGGTCGCCACGGGCGCCGACACGCGTTCGCCGCTCGCCGGCCGGGCGGCGTGCGACAGCGGCGCCGCGGTCGCGGCGCCCACGACCATCAGGGCGAGGAATGCGCGCGCGCAGGCTTCGAGACCGGTACCTCGGGTCGCATGGCGACTCGCTACCGCACGGCCTGACGGCGCTCGGCGTTCGGGGTTCAATGCACTGCTCGACTCTTGGGTCGGCCCGCGAGCCCGATCGTCGCGACAGTGTCGTGCCGGTCGGTTCTTCGTCAAGCCGAAACGTTGGGCCCTAGCTTGCCGCAACCGCGTTCTCTTGCCAAGAGCCGGCGGGCGGGACAGGCGGCCGCGGCCGAGAAAAGTTGCGCAAAAACCCGCAAGTATCCCGATTTGTCGCCATCCGGCGACGCCAGGCGATTATCCGCGGGCCGAAGTGTCGGGCTCCAGCAACATCGCATCCCCATAGCTGAAAAAGCGGTACCGATCGGCGATGGCGTGGGCGTAGGCGCGACGGAGTCGCTCGGTGCCACCGTAGGCGTAGACGAGCATCAGCAGGGTCGAACGGGGCAGGTGGAAGTTCGTCAGCAGCCGGTCGACGACGCGGAAGCGGTAGCCGGGGCGGATGAACAACTCGGTCTCTCCGTCGGTCGGGACGAGCGTGCCGCCGGTGGCGGCGGATTCCAGCGCCCGCAGGGTCGTGGTCCCGACCGCGAGCACGCGTCCTCCCCGCGATCGAGCGGCGGCGATCGCCGTCACCGTCGATTCGGGGACCGTGTAGCGCTCGGCGTGCATCCGGTGGCCGGCGATGTCGTCGTCGCGGACCGGCCGGAACGTCCCCGCGCCGACATGCAGCGTGACGCGGACGAGGGACGCGCCGCGCGCCTCGATCTCGGCGAGGAGCGCGGTGTCGAAATGCAGGCCGGCGGTCGGCGCGGCGACCGCGCCCGGCGCCATCGCATAGACCGTCTGGTAGCGCTCGTCGTCGAGCGGACCGTCCGGCCGCGCGATGTATGGAGGGAGCGGCAGGCGTCCGTGTGCCACGAGCCAACCGGGCAGCGGACCGGTGTCCGTGAAGGCGAGCAGCGACAGCGCGCCGTCGCGCCGGACGACCGTGGCGCGTGCGCCGCCGGGGAGCTCGATCGCGCCGCCTTCCCGGGGCGGGTGGCTCGCGCGCACGAGCGCCCACGCCTCGGTCTCGCCGACGACGCGTTCGATCAGCAGCTCGACCCGTCCTCCGGACGGCTTCCGGCCGGCGAGTCTCGCGCGGACCACGCGGGTGTCGTTCACGACGACGACGTCGTCGCGTTCGATCAGGTCCGGCAGGTCGCGGAACCGGCGATCGACGAGCCGCCCGGCCTCGACGTGCAGCAGCCGGCTGTCCGACCGGGACGCGCAGGGAACCTGGGCGATCAGTTCATCGGGCAGCGAGTAGTCGTAGTCCGCGAGGGCGCTGGTCACGGGGCGTGCCGTCGGGTGAGGCCGGCGAGTGGCATCCGGGGACATCGGCGCGGGTGGAGTCGGCGCGTGGCGAACGCGCGGGAACCCGGGGTGGTGCTGGTGCCGGGAGAGGGACTCGAACCCTCACGGTGTTGCCACCGGCGGATTTTGAGTCCGCTGCGTCTGCCGTTCCGCCACCCCGGCTCGCGCCGCGCGGGAGGCGGCGTCGCCGCGATTATCGCCGAATTCGGGCGACGGGCGCCTCCCGCCGTGTCGCCGGTCGCGGGTTTCGCGCCGCGCGGGGCGCCCGCATCCGGTTCCCCGGAAATCCCGGCAGGTCAGATGTGCAGGAGGGCGAGGACCGGCAGGACGAGGCCGGCCGCGCCGGCGCCGTACGCCGTGTGCTGGAGCCAGCGCCGGCGGGTGAGCAGCGTGATCGCGGCGAGCGGGATCGCGATCTGGATCAGCGTCATCGCCTTGGCCCAGCGGTGGTGGACAGGCATCGCGGCATCGCTGCGCTCGCCGGCGGCGCGGCCTTCGGCCTCGAGTTTCGCGGCGGCCTTGCGGATGTCCTCCTTCTCCGCCTTCCAGCGCTCGACCTCCTTGCGGAACCGCTCGGCCGCGTCGCCCGACGCGAGGGTCGCGCCCGGTTCGGCGAGATTCTGCCTGCTGCTCTTCGCCTGATAGGAGTTCCACTGGTCCGACGCCTCGGTCTTCCTGATCGCCGCCTCGTTCTTGTGGAGCAGCGCGTCGTTCTGCGTCGATCCCGCCTGGTAGGCGAAGATCGCGCCGACCGTCGACAGGATCGCGGTCATCACGGCGATCCGCGCGGCGAAATCATCCCCGCCGTGCGCCTGATGCTCGACCTCGTGATCCGGGGCCCGTGGAAGTGGAATCGGCCACCCGACATGTCGCTAGGCTCCAGGTCCCGGCCGGGTCAGGATCCGGCCGGTGCGTTCGTAGGTCACGAAATCGTATCGGACTCCCGACACCGCATCGACATGCGGCTCCCGGGCGGTTTCGCGCCAATCGTCCGGGTCGCGGTCGGGGAACCGGACGTCTCCGTCGAACGCGCGATCGATCTCGGTCAGGTGCAGCCGCCGCGCGAACGGCAGCGCGATCCGGTAGATCTCGGCGCCGCCGATGCAATACGCGGGATCGGGTCTCGAGACGCGCTCGCGCGCCGCGGCGAGATCGCCGGCGGTCTCCGCCCCCGGCGCGCGAAAACCCGGGTCGCGGGAGATCACGATGTTCTGCCGGTCGGGCAGCGCGCCGGGGAGCGATTCGAACGTGCGCCGTCCCATGAGGACCGCGTGGCCGGTCGTCAGCGCCCGGAAGCGCCTGAGGTCGTCGGGCAGGCGCCAGGGGAGCCCGCCACGCGCGCCGATCACGCCGTTGCGCGCGACCGCGGCGACGATCTCGAGGTCCGCGACGGTCGTACCGCGGTCGGGAATCGGGGTCGACGGATGCCCGGCGGTGCGGCCGGCGCCGGGCCCGGCGTCCGGGTGCGGTGTCATAATGCCCCGCATCATAGCGGCCGGCGCTCCACGTGTACTACCCGCGCTCGTTCCTCAAGTTCATCCTGCTGTCGTTCGCGCTCGTGAGCCTGCCGCTCGTGTACGCGCTCGCGGAGCTGCTGCTGTCGGTCGACCGGCTCGCGTCCCAGGGCCGAGCCGAGGTGGTGCAGGCGGCGCAGGCGGCGCGGACGAGCCGCGTGCTGTTCGACCAGGCGACCACGCTCGAGCGCATCGTGCGCCAGCAGCTGATCCTCGACGACCCGGCGATCCTCGACGACTACAACCGCGTGAGCCTCGAGTTCCGGGCGACCGGCGCCCAGCTCACGGTCTTTCCGCTCGACGCCGCCGAGCGCGAGTCGCTCGATCGACTGCTGGAGCGCGAGGTGGCGCTTGCCGGCCGCCTCGCCGGCCCGCACCGCGACGCCGACAGCGCCGCGCGACTCGCGCAGGGCTACGGCGAGCTCGTCGACGGCGTTCAGTCGATGCTCGGCGCGTCGAGCCAGCTCACGCAGCGCGCGATCGACCGGCTGTCGGAGACCGCCGCGCGGGGGCGCGAGAGCTGGTACTGGCTCGCGCTCGCGACCGCGGGCATCGCCGTCGCGCTCGCGATCCTCTTCGCGGTGCTGATCGCCCGGCCGATCCGCCAGCTCGACCAGGCGATCCGCCAGATGGGCGCCGCCGATTTCGCCCATGCGATCGTCGTCGACGGACCGCAGGACCTGCGCTACGTCGGCCAGCGACTGGAATGGCTGCGCTCCCGGCTGCGCGAACTCGAGGAGCAGCAGACCCGGTTCCTGCGCCACGTTTCCCACGAGCTCAAGACGCCGCTGACCGCGGTGCGCGAGGGGGCCGAGCTGCTGCGGGACGAGGTCGGCGGCAAGCTCACCCGCGAGCAGCACGACATCGTTCGGATCGTGCGCGACAACACGCTGTCGCTGCAGCGCCTGATCGAGGATTTGCTGCGCTGGCACCAGTCGCGCGCGATCGAGGCGGCGACCGTCGGACCGGTGGAGCTCGCCGAGGTCGTCCGCCGCGTGCTGCGCGAGCAGAAGCTCGCCGCGCTCGCACGGATGATCTCGTTCGACACGCGGCTCGATGGCGGCACGGTGAACGGGGACGCCGAGCGGTTGCGCACGATCGTCGACAACCTCCTGTCCAACGCGATCAAGTACTCGCCGCGGTCCGGGACGATCGTGGTGCGGCTCGCCGAACGCGACGGCGCGGCGGTGCTCGACGTCAGCGACGACGGCCCCGGCGTGCCGGTGGCCGAGCGCGAGCGGGTCTTCGAGACCTTCTATCAAGGGGCCGCGCCGTCCGGCGTGCGGGTGAAAGGCAGCGGACTCGGACTCGCGATCGCGCGCGAGTACGCCAGCGCGCACGGCGGGCGCATCGAAGTCGGCGATCGCGCCGAGGGCGCGCGGGGCGCCTGCTTCCGGCTGACGCTCCCGCTCGCGGTCCGTGCGCGGACCGGGATGCCGGCTGCGCAGGGCGTGTCGACGGCGGGGGTCGAGTGACCATCCGCACCCTCGCACTGGCGATCGCGGCGGTCATCGCGCTCGCCGGTTGCGCGACGGCGCCGGTGCCGGCCGCGAACGACGACGCGCTGTACGACGACACGGCGCCCACGCTGCTCGCGGGCGGAACGCCGCTCATCGAATCGCCGCCGATCGAACCGGTCGAGCCGGTCGAAGCCATCGAACCACCGCCGCTGCCGGCCCAGCGACCGCCGCCGCAGCCCGCGCCCCGGCTCGAGCCGTCGCCCGGTACCGCGGCTGCGTCGGGCGGCTCGCCCGCGCCGTCGCCATCACCGGTGCGGACGGTCGCCCCGGCGCCGACGATCGTCGCGTCGGCGGTCCCGTCGACGATGCCCGACCTGCCCGCCATCGGCGCCGAGGACCTCGCCGCGCTGGCGCTGATCGTCGACCTGCAGCGCTACGGCGCGATGACGCCCGACGAGGCGAAGCGCGAGCTCGCCGCCGCGACGGCGGCGCTCTCGCGCGAGCGCAACGACGGCAACCGCGTGCGCCTGGCGATCCTGTACACGCTCGCGCGCACCGCGCCGCAGGACGACCAGCGCGCGCTGCAGCTGCTCGACAATGTCGCCAGGAGCGGCGGCGGAGCGACGCCGGTCAAGGCGCTCGCCGCGGTTCTGCACGCGCAGATCGCCGACCGGATCCGGACCGTCCGCGACGAGCAGGTCAAGGCGAACGACGCCGTGCAGAAACTCGAGGCGCTGCGCGCGATGGAACGCAGCCTCCTGCGCGATCGCGTGCGCAGCGGGGGCGGCGGAGGCGGGGGCGGCGGCGGCGGCGGCGGCGGCGGCAGCGGCGGTCGTTGATGGCCGCGCCGGCTCGGCCGGCGGGCCGCTCGCCGGGTCCAGGCGCCCGCTGCGTTCGGGGATGACGGATGGGCCGCGGGGCGGTCGCGGCGCGGGACGCGGAGCGCAGGGTCCGGACGCGGGTCCGACGGGGTGGCACGATCGCCCGCGGGCGTACCGGCGGGACGCCATTCAACGAATACCCGAGGCGCCGGACCGGCGCGCATGAACGGACACGGACATGAGCCTAGAGGACATCCTGCTGGTCGACGACGATCCCGACCTGCTCAAGCTGATCAGCCTGCGGCTGACTTCCGCCGGGTATCGGGTCCGGACCGCGGACAGTGGCGAGGACGCGCTCGCGGCGATCGCGGTCACGCGCCCGGCGCTGGTGATCACCGACCTGCGGATGCCCGGCATCGACGGCATGCAACTCTTCGACGGCATCCACCGGCAGCACCCGGCGTTGCCGGTCATCATCCTGACCGCGCACGGGACGATTCCCGACGCGGTCAACGCCACGCAGCGCGGCGTGTTCGGGTTCCTCACCAAGCCGTTCGACAGCAAGGAGTTGCTGCAGAAGGTCGCCGCGGCCGTCTCGCTGTCCGGCGTCGAGAGCGGTGCCGAGGCGACCGACGAATGGCGCGCGGGGATCGTCACGCGCAGCCCGGCGATGGAGGATCTGCTGCGGCAGGCCCGGCTGGTCGCCGATTCCGACGCGGCGGTGCTCATCACCGGGGAGTCGGGCACCGGCAAGGAGATGCTCGCGCAGGCGATCCACCGCGCGAGCCGGCGGGCGACCAGGCCGTTCGTCGCGGTGAACTGCGGCGCCATCCCCGGCGAGCTGCTCGAGTCCGAACTGTTCGGCCACGCGCGCGGCGCGTTCACCGGAGCGGTCCAGGCGCACAAAGGCCTGTTCCAGGCCGCCGACGGCGGGACGCTGCTGCTCGACGAGATCGGCGACATGTCGCTGCCGCTGCAGGTCAAGCTCCTGCGGGTGCTCCAGGAGGGCGAAGTGCGGCCGGTCGGCTCGACGCAGTCGATCCCCGTCGACGTGCGGGTGATCTCCGCGACGCATCGCGATCTCGACGCGCAGCGCGCCGCGGGGCTGTTCCGCGAGGACCTCTTCTACCGGCTCAACGTGGTGGCGCTGCATCTGCCCTCCCTCGCCGAACGCCGCGAGGACATCCCGCTGCTCGCGACGCATTTCCTGCGCCGCCTCGCCGAGCGGTATCGCAAGGCGGTGCCGGCGCTGGCGCCCGACGCCCTCGCGGCGCTGGTCGCCGCTCCCTGGCCGGGGAACGTCAGGCAGCTCCTCAATCTCCTCGAGCAGGCGGTCGCGCTCACCACGACCGGGGTCATACCGGCCTCGCTGGTGCAGGGCGCGCTGCGCGAGGACGCCGCCGCGCTGGTCCCGTTCGAGGAAGCCCGCAAGACTTTCGAGCGGGACTATCTGGTCCGGCTGCTCAAGATCACCGGCGGCAACGTGACGCAGGCGGCCCAGCTCGCCAAGCGAAATCGCACGGAGTTCTACAAGCTCCTGCAGCGGCACCGGCTGGAGCCGGGCATGTTCAAGGAAGCCAAGAGCTGATTCACCGTTCCGCGATCTCCTTGCTCATCCGCTGGACGGTGCGGCGCCCGATTCCGCAACGGACCTCCGGAACGGGACACCGGCGCCGCGCGGCGCAGGTGCGCGGGAACCGGCGGTCGAGGATCCGGCGCGACTCCGGACGATTGTCGTCGGAGGGAGACACGCGTTTTTCATTTGAATCATATAGTTGCGTGGAAATTCGCATGCATTGTCGCTCGGCTGCGACATTTGTCATGCGAATGGCATGACGGCGGCTCTCGGTGCACAGGGCGTCACCAGGGCGCATTGACAGAAGTAGCGAGAAGTTGAGGCGTAAATGAACGATTTTACCGTTTCTGGTTCGCGTTGGCACGGTTGCTGCTTTTCCTGTAATGACGCCCAGCGCCGCCTCGACGAACGCCCATGGACGCCTACGCCCCCGACCTGTCCGCCTACTGGTGCGCCACCCACGACGATGGCTCCGGCCATCTCGATTCGCGGGAGGAACGCCCGAATTCGGCCGACGAGCAGGCGTGGGTCGAACTGGTCGAGCGCGTGAGTGCGGCGCGCAGCGTCGTCTGACCCGGTTTACCCGCGGCGCGTCTGGCCGCCCCTCCCGGAGGCAGGGACCCGCCTCCGCTATCGGAATCCCCCTTGCCCGCTCACTTCCTCCCGGCGGGCTTCTTTTTGCGTGCGCGGTTCTTTTGAGTAAGCGCTCGCTCTCTCGGTATCGCCCGCCGGTCGAGCTTCTCTAACCCGACTGCCGAATCGCAGGAACGCCGGCTAGACGGCCACCGGCGCCTTGATGGCCGGATGATGCCGGTAGTCGACGACCTCGATGTCGTCGAGCTCGTAGTCGAACAGCGTCGGCGGGCGGCGTCGCAGCGCGAGTCCGGGCAACGGGTATGGCTCGCGCGCGAGCTGGGTGTCGACCTGGTCGAGATGGTTGACGTAGAGGTGGCAGTCGCCGCCGACCCACACGAAGTCGCCCACGCCGAGGTCGCACTGCTGCGCCACCAGGTGCGTGAGCAGCGCGTAGCTCGCGATGTTGAACGGGACCCCGAGGAACAGGTCGGCGCTGCGCTGGTAGAGCTGGCACGACAGTCGCCCATCGGCGACGTAGAACTGGAAGAACGCGTGGCAGGGCGGTAGCGCCATCTTCGGGATCTCGGCGACGTTCCACGCGGACACGATCAGCCGCCGCGAGTCGGGGTTGCGCCGGATCTGGGCGACCAGGTCGGCCATCTGGTCGATGGCGCTCCCGTCGGGCGTGGGCCACGATCGCCATTGGACGCCGTAGACCGGCCCCAGCTCGCCCCGACCGTCGGCCCATTCGTCCCAGATCGTGACGCCCTGCTCGTGCAGCCACCGCACGTTCGAATCCCCGCGCAGGAACCAGAGCAGCTCGGCGAACACCGACTTCAGGTGCACGCGCTTGGTCGTGACCACCGGGAATCCCGCGGACAGGTCGAAGCGCAACTGCCGGCCGAACACCGACAGCGTGCCGGTCCCGGTGCGGTCGTCCTTGCGCAGCCCGTGGCGGCGGACGTCGCTCAGGAGATCGAGGTAGGGGCGCATCGGCGGGCGGGGGAGGTCGCGGCGATTGTAGCCGACGTCGTGCTTGACAGCCGCGGCGGCGGCGCGCATGCTTTATCTACGTAACTAGTCATGTAGACATTGGCCGGCTTCCCGCGACCCGGAGCCGGCGCAACGGCCGGCCCGATGGTCTCGCGCACCGCAACGTCGTCCCGCACGTCCGCGCCTGCGCGCAGGCCGGCGGCCCGCGGCCTGCCGCGCGCGTGGCTGCACACCGCGCGCGTCTTCACCGCGCTCGGCGACCCGCAGCGGCAGCGGATCCTGCTCATGTTCGAGCGCGGGCGGCGGCTGTCGATCGGCGAGATCGTCGCGGCGACGCCGCTGTCGCGCACCGCGGTCGTCCACCATCTGCGCGTGCTGAAGGAGGCCGGCGTGATCGTCTGCGTACGCGAGGGGCGCCACGTGGTGTGCCGGCCCGATCCCGCCGCGGTCCGCGCGGCGATCGACGCGGTGTCGAGTTACCTCAGCGAGCGCTTCGAGTGAGCGCCTCCGGAGGGCCCGCGCGCGAAGGCAGCCAGTTCGACCTGCTGCGCGAGCGGCGGTTCGCCCCGTTCTTCTGGACGCAGTTCCTCGGCGCCGGCAACGACAACGTCTACAAGAACGCGCTGGTCATCTTCGTCGCGTTCCAGGCGGCGAGCCTGGGCGACGCGGATCCGAACACGATGGTCAACCTCGCCGGCGCCGTGTTCATCGCGCCGTTCATGCTGCTGTCGGCGACCGGGGGACAGCTCGCCGACAAGTTCGAGAAGTCCCGGCTGATCCGCGCGATCAAGGTCTTCGAGATCGCGATCATGCTCGTGGGCCTCGCCGGGTTCTGGCTGCGCGACGTGGTCGTGCTCTTCGCCGCGCTGGGGCTGATGGGCGTCCACTCGACGCTGTTCGGTCCGGTGAAGTACGCGATCCTCCCGCAGCATCTCGCGCCCGACGAACTCGTCGGCGGCAACGGCCTGGTCGAGATGGGCACGTTCGTGGCGATCCTGCTGGGCACGATCGCCGGCGGACTGGTCGTCGCGGCCGGTCCTCACGGCCCGGTGGCGGCCGGCGCGCTCGCGGTGGCGATCGCCGTCGCGGGGTGGCTCGCGAGCCGGGCGGTTCCCGTCACGCCGGCGGTCGACCCGGCGCTCGTGTTCAACTGGAACCCGTTCACCGAGACCTGGCGCAACCTGGTCTTCGCCCGGCGCAACCGCGTCGTCTGGCTGTCGATGATGGGCATCTCGTGGTTCTGGTTCTACGGCGCGGTGTTCCTCGCGCAGTTCGCCGGCTACGCGCGCGACCACCTGGGGGGCAACGAGACGGTCGTGACCGCGCTGCTCGCGCTCTTCTCGGTGGGCATCGGCACCGGCTCGCTGATGTGCGAGCGGATGTCGCGCCGGCGCGTCGAGCTCGGGCTCGTCCCGTTCGGGTCGATCGGACTCACCGTGTTCGCGGTCGACCTGTGGTTCGCGAGCCGGGGTCTCTCGGCGGCGGGCGTCGAAGGACTCGCCGCGTTCGCCGCGAAGCCGGCGCACTGGCGCGTCGCGTTCGACCTCGTGGCGATCGGCGTCTTCGGCGGCTTCTACATCGTGCCGCTCTACGCGCTGATCCAGGAGCGCAGCGAACCGTCGCACCGCTCGCGCATCATCGCGGCCAACAACATCCTGAACGCGGTGTTCATGGTGGCGGCGGCACTGGTCGCCATCGGCCTGCTCCGCGCCGGCCTCTCGATTCCGGATCTCTTCCTCGTGACCGGGCTCATGAACGCCGCGGTCGCCGTGTTCATCTACGGGCTCGTGCCCGAGTTCCTGATGCGCTTCCTCGCGTGGCTGCTCGTCAATCTGGCCTATCGCGTGCGCACCGAGGGGCTCGACGCGGTCCCCGACGAGGGACCGGTCGTGGTCGTCTGCAATCACGTGAGCTACGTCGACGCGGTCGTCATCGCCGGGTGCGTGCGCCGGCCGGTGCGCTTCGTGATGGATCACCGGATCTTCCGGATGCCGGTGCTCTCGTTCCTGTTCCGCACGATGGGCGCGATCCCGATCGCGCCGGCGAAGGAGGACGCCGCGGTCAAGGAGCGCGCGTTCGCGCGAGCGGCCGACGTGCTCGCGCGCGGCGAGGTCCTCGGGATCTTCCCGGAAGGGCGGCTCACGCCGGACGGCGAGCTCCAGCCCTTCCGGCCCGGACTGTCCGAGATACTCGCGCGCACGCCCGCGCCGGTCGTGCCGATGGCGCTGAAGGGCCTGTGGGGCAGCTTCTTCTCGCGCGCGGCCGATGGGCGCGCGATGCGGCGGTTCCGGGGACTGTTCTCGCGGATCGGGCTGGCGGCGGGCGAGGCGATCACGCCGGACGGCGCGACGCCGCAGCGTCTGCGCGAGCGCATCGCCGCGCTGCGCGGGGATGCGAGATGAGCCGCGGGCCGTACGAGGTTCGCCCGGGGGAGGCCGGATGGGCGCGGTGATCGGCATGCTGGTCGGGCTCCTCGCCGGCCTCGCGATCGACGAGGGGGCGGTGGCCACGGTCGCGCTCGTCGTCGTCGGCGCGCTCGCCGGGGCCGCGTCCCAGCGGTCGCGCAGGAGCGCGGCCGGCACCGCACCGGACGCGGCGACGCGGCTGACCGACATCGAGCGGCGCCTCGCCGCCCTCGAAGCCGCGCTGTCGGCGCGCGGGCCGGTGACGCGGACCGCCGTCGATCCGCCGCCCGCGAGCGGCGCAGCCGCGCAGGAGGCCGCGGAAGTCCTCCTGGCGGGCAGGACCGAGGCACCGGTCTTTGAACCGGTTCGGGGGCCCGGCGCCGGAACTCCCGCGCCGGACGACCAGCCTCCGCCCCGGCCCGCGTACGGCGCGGGCGGCGGTGCGGCTTCCCCCGCGATCGCGCCGGTCGACGTGTCGCGGGCGCCGGCGACGGGATCGGGGATCGTCGAGCGGCTGCGCGGGTCGCGCGCGTGGGCCTGGTTCACCGGCGGCAACACGCTCACGCGCGTGGGCGTGGTCATCCTGTTCTTCGGCGTCGCTTTCCTGCTCGCCTGGCTCGCCGATCACCTGACGCTGTCGATCGAGTGGAAGCTCGCGCTGGTCGCGCTGGGCGGTGCCGTCCTGGGCGCGATCGGTGTTGCGGTCGCGCCGTCACGACCGGGCTACGGCCTGTCGCTGCAGGGCGCCGGAGCCGGCGTGCTGTACCTGACGGTCTTCGCCGCGGCGCGGCTGGCCGGCGTCCTGGAGCCCGCCGGCGCGTTCGCGGCGCTCGCCGTCGTGGCGACCGGCACCGTGGCGCTCGCGTGGCGCGCCGACTCGCAGGCGCTCGCGGCGCTCGCGTTCGCCGGCGGCTTCCTCGCGCCGGTGCGGGTCGGCCGCGGCGGCGGGGATCCGGTGCCGCTGTTCGGCTGGTTCTCGGTGTTGAACGTCGCGATCGCCGCGCTCGCCTGGCATCGCGCATGGAAAGCGCTGAACGCGCTGGGCGCCGCGTTCACGTTCGCGCTCGCGATCGTCTGGGGCGCCCGCTGGTACACGCCGGCGCACTTCGACGTCGTCCAGCCGTTCCTCGCGTTCCAGTTCGTCGTCTCCGTGGCGGTGGCGATCCTGCACGCGAAGCGCGCGCCGCTCGCAGCGGCCCGGCCGATCGACGGTTTCGTGGTGTTCGGCGTGCCGGTGATCGCGTTCGCGCTCGAGGCGGGCCTGGTGCACGACCGGCGCTACGGCGTCGCGGTCGCGGCGCTCGTCCTCGCGGCGTTCTACGCGGTCCTCGGACTCGCGCTCAGGCGTCGCGACGAGCCGGGGCTGCGATGGCTCGGACAGGCGTTCCTCGCACTCGCGCTGGTGTTCGCCACGCTCGCGATTCCGTTCGCGGCCGACGCCCGGTGGACGTCGGCCTGGTGGGGGCTCGAGGCGGCCGCGGTGTGGTGGCTCGGCTGCCGGCAGGGCCAGCCTCGGGTCCGCGCGTTCGCGCTCCTGCTCCAGGCGCTCGCCGGCATCGCGTTCGCGATCGGAGGCCCGCCGGCGGCCGGCGCGCCCGCGTTCGCGAACGCGGGCTTCCTCGGCGCGGCGATGATCGGCGCGGCGGGGCTACTCACCGCGCGGGTCGCCGACCGTTGGGCGGATGCGCTCGGCGAGCGCGAGCGCGGCATCGTGCCGCTGGTGTTCGCGTGGGGCGCGGCGTGGTGGATCGGCGCCGGCGTGTTCGACATCGCGCGCGCCCGGCCGGCGTGGCTGGGCCCGGGCATCGGCAACGCGACGCTCGCCTGGGTGATCGCGAGCGCCGCCGCGGCGCTGGTCGCCGGCCGCGCCATCGGCTGGTCGCGCCTCGCCTGGGCCACGGTCGCGCTCGCGCCGGCGATGGCCGCGGCGTCCGCGCTCGAACTCCACGACGCGCGCACGACCCTCGTATGGCCGGGCGCGCTGCTTTGGCCGGTGGCGTGGGCGCTCGTCGCGGCGTCGCTGCGGCGGGCCGAGCACGACCCGCGCAGCGCATCGGCGCTGCCGGTGCTGCATCTCGCGGCAGCCGTCGCGTTCGTCGCCTGGGCCGCATGGGAGGCGGGCGAATGGACTGCCCGCATCGCCCCGCCGGGCACCGTTTGGATCGCGGTCGCGACCGCCGCTCCGATGCTCGCGTTCCTTAACGCCTCCGGATGGGAGCCGGTCGCCCGGCGCTGGCCCTGGGCACGAGTCCCCGAGGTGTACGCGAAACAGGCCGGGCTCGTGGTCGCGGCGGCGCTGGTGATCGGATACCTCGGCGTGAACGCGGTGTCGCCGGGCGGTGCGGCGCCTCTGCCCTGGGCGCCGTTGGTCAATCCGCTCGACCTGGGCCTCGCCGCGACGCTCGCGGTGCTCTGGGGCTGGTCGCACGACCACGCGGGGCTGTCGGCGCAGGCGCGGGAACGCTGGCTGGGCGCCGGGCTGTTCGTGGCCGGCAACGGGCTGCTCGCGCGGACCGCGCACCACTGGGGCGAGGTTCCCTGGCGATTCTCCGCGCTCTTCGCCTCCAAGCCGCTGCAGGCGGCGGTGACGCTCGCCTGGACCGCGACCGCGCTGGTGCTGATGGTCCGGGCGTCGCGCGCGGGTGCGCGCGGACGCTGGATCGCCGGAGCCGGGCTGCTCGCGCTGGTCGTGCTGAAGCTGTTCATCGTCGATCTGGCCGCGCTCTCAGGCCTGCCGCGGGTCGTCGCCTTCCTGGGCGCGGGCGCGATGCTGCTGGCGGTCGGCTATTTCGCTCCACCGCCGGCGGCGTCCGGTGCGGCGGACGCGGGCCAGGCGGACGCGACCCAGGCGGGCAACGCGACGCCGGACCGCTCGCGCAGCGCGTGATCGGCGTGGCGCGTCAGCGGCGTGGCGGACGGGTTGATTTCGACGATCGTCGCGCCGGCCGCGCGCGCGAGCCAGGGCAGCGCGGCGGCCGGATGAACCTCGGCCGACGTGCCGGCGACGATCATCAGGTCGCAGGCACGCGCGGCGGCTTCGGCGCGCTCGATCGCCGCGGCCGGCAGCGCCTCCTCGAACCAGACGACGTCCGGCCGCAGGAACGCGCCGCAGTCCGGGCAGCGGGGCGGCTCGCCGGGCGCGGGCTCGTCCCAGGCGGCGACCTCCCGGTCCTCGCGCGAACAGCGCACGCGCGCGAGGCTGCCGTGCAATTCGACGATCGACCGGCTGCCGGCGCGGTGGTGCAATCCGTCGACGTTCTGCGTCGCGAGCAGGAACGACGGC
The DNA here is from genome assembly GCA_020851255.1 of Burkholderiales bacterium. Taxonomy (GTDB): domain Bacteria; phylum Pseudomonadota; class Gammaproteobacteria; order Burkholderiales; family Casimicrobiaceae; genus VBCG01. Next base: position 23,057 of record JADZDA010000167.1, read on the forward strand.
GCACGCCCCTCGATGGCGACGAGCGCGCGATGGCCGGGATTGGGGAGCGCGCGCGCGACCGCGGCGCGCCGTTCCGCGTACCAGTCCCAGACGAGCCCGGGCTGGCGCGCGAAAGCGCGCGGTGTCGCGAGTTCGAACGGGTCGAACTTCGCCCACAGGCCGGTCTGCGCGTCCCGGAACGTGGGCACGCCCGACTCGGCGGACACGCCGGCACCGGTCAGCACGACGATACTGCGCGCGTCGGCCAGCGCACGGGCGAGCGGCTCGGGTATCGGGCAGGCGGGCGCGCGGGACATCGGGCGATCCTACGCGATCGGCGCCGGTGTCCGGAGCGGCGGCGATGACCGAAGACGCGGCCGCGCGACTCGCCCGTGCGCGCGAACTGCATCGGGCCGGCGATCCGGCGGCCGCGGCCGCCTACCGCGAGGCGCTCGCGCGCGATCCGTCGCTCGCGATCGCCTGGCAGGGCCTGGGCGTGCTCGCCCAGCGCTCGCGGCGGTGGGCCGAGGCCGTCGACGCGTACGCCCGCGCCGCGGCGATCGAGCCGGCCAATTCGGCCTACGGTGCGCAACTGGGGGCGGCGTTGACCGGTGCGGGCCGAGCGGACGAGGCGATAAGCGTGCTCGACCGGGTCCTGTCCGGCGACCCTCGCTGCGTCGCGGCGTGGATCCATCTGGGGAGCGCCTGCCAGCGCGCCGGCGACCCGGACCGGGCGATCGCCGCGCTCGAGCGGGCGCTCGAGCTCGTACCCGGGCACGCGGCGGCGATGAACAACCTCGGCAATCTCTACAAGGAGACCGGCAGGGTCGCCGACGCGATCGCCGCCTACGAGCGCGCGCTCGCCGCCGATCCGGCGTTCGCGGTCGCCGCCTCCAACCGCCTCGCCGCGATGAAGCTCGCCGTCGACCGCACGCCCGAGGCGATCCTGACCGAACATCGCGCGTGGGCGCGGGCGGTCGAGCGCGCGGCGCACCCGCGGCCCGCCGTGCGGCCCGGCGTCGACGTGCCGGACCGTCCGCTCGCGATCGGCTACCTGTCGCCGGACGCGCACACGGCGCTGCCCGCGTTCGTGCGTCCGGTGCTGCTCGCGCACGATCCGTCGCGGTTTCGTGTCCACGTGTACACGAACAATCCGCAGCGGCCCGACCCGGCGCTCGAGGCGCGCGTCGCCCGCCGCGTGCTCGCGGGCCTCGACGATGCGCGCGCCGCCGCGCTGATCGCCGCCGACGACCTGGACCTGCTCGTCGACCTCGCCGGCCACACCGGGCACAATCGGCTCGCGGTGTTCGCGCGCCGGCCCGCGCGCGTCGCCCTCACCTGGCTCGACTACCTGTCGACGACCGGGATGGCGTCCATCGACTACCGGATCACCGATGCGGTGGCCGATCCGCCGGATGCGGCGGAGCGCGCGCACAGCGAGCGGCTGCTCCGCCTGCCGGTGCCGGCGTGGTGCTGGGCGCCGCCGGACGGTGCGCCGCCGGTCGTCGCGCCACCGCTCGCGGCGTCGGGCACGCCGACGTTCGGGTCGTTCAACCACGCACTCAAGCTCACGGATGCGACGCTCTCGATCTGGCGGACGCTGTTCGCGGCGCTGCCGCGCTCGCGCCTGGTCGCCGTCGGGTTGCCGTCCGGGCGGACACGCGAGCGGGTGCTGGCCGGACTCGCGGTCGCGACGGATCGCGTCGACTTCCTGCCGAGGCTCGACGAGGCGGCGTACCGGCGGGCCTACGACCGCGTCGACGTCGCGCTCGATCCGCATCCGTTCTCGGGTGCCACGACGACGCTGGACGCGCTTTGGCAAGGCGTCCCGGTCGTGACGCTGCCGGGGCCGTGGTCCGGCTCGCGGTCGACCGCGAGCCTGCTCGCCGGACTGGGCGCGGGCGCGTGGGTCGCCGGTGACGCGACCGGGTACGTCGCGATCGCGCGCTCGCTCGTCGCCGACGCGGACGCGCTCGCGTCGATCCGCAGGTCGCTGCGATCGCGCGTGCTGGCCACGCCGATGGCCCGACCCGACGTGTTCGTCGCCCACCTGGAGCAGGCCTACCGGGACGCCTGGTCGGCGTACTGCTCGGGCGAACTCGCCCGCGAGGACGCGGAACGCGCGCGATGCCGCGTGCTAGACTGAACCGCGGCACCTCCGCCTCCCTGCACGCGCGCGTCATGTCCGGCAACACGATCGGCCAGCTGTTCCGCGTCACCTCGTTCGGCGAATCGCACGGTCCGGCGATCGGTTGCGTCGTCGACGGCTGTCCGCCGGGACTCGCGATCCGCGAAACCGACATCCAGCGCGACCTGGATCGCCGCCGTCCCGGCACGTCGCGGCATGTCACCCAACGGCGCGAGCCGGACACCGTCGAGATCCTGTCCGGCGTCTTCGAAGGTCGCACGACGGGCACGCCGATCGCGCTCCTGATCCGCAACCAGGATCCGCGCAGCAAGGACTACGCGAACATCGCCGACACGTTCCGACCGGGTCACGCCGACTACGCGTACTGGCAGAAGTACGGCATCCGCGACTACCGCGGCGGCGGACGTTCGTCCGCGCGCGAGACCGCCGTGCGCGTCGCGGCCGGCGCGATCGCGCGCAAGTGGCTCGCCGAGCGCTACGCGGTGACCATCCGCGGGCACCTGACCCAGCTCGGCCCGAACCGGATACCGTTCGAGAGCTGGGACGAGGTCGACGCCAATCCGTTCTTCGCGGCGAACGCGTCGCTGGTCGACGATCTCGAGCGGTTCATGGACGCGCTGCGCAAGTCCGGGGATTCGTGCGGCGCGCGCGTCGACGTGATCGCGACCGGCGTGCCGGTCGGCTGGGGCGAGCCGGTCTACGGCCGTCTCGACGCGGACATCGCGGCGGCGATGATGGGCATCAACGCGGTCAAGGGCGTGGAGATCGGCGCGGGCTTCGCGGCGATCGGACAGAAGGGCACCGAGCACTCCGACGAGATGACGCCGCAGGGATTCGTGTCGAACAACGCCGGCGGCGTCCTGGGCGGCATTTCGACCGGCCAGGACATCGCCGTGTCGATCGCGATCAAGCCGACGTCGTCGATCCGGCTCGACCGGCACTCGATCGACCGCGCGGGCCTGCCGGTCGTCGTCAACACGCACGGGCGTCACGATCCGTGCGTCGGCATCCGCGCGACGCCGATCGCCGAGGCGATGCTCGCGCTGGTGCTCGCCGACCACGCGTTGCGCCACCGCGCGCAGTGCGCCGACGTCGTCACCGCGACGCCGAGGATCGCGGCGCGGGCGCCCGACGACGTGATCGCGCGGTTGCGATCGGGACGTGCGGTCGACGACCCCGAGCCCGACGAAGCCTAGGGACGCCCCGCGCAGCCGCACGGTGCGCGCAACCCCGCCCGAGCCGGACCCCGCGGTCGCTGCATTCCGATCGCCCGGCGGCCCTCCGGGGCGCGCCGCCCGGGGAACAGACTTCGCGGACCACCGGTGTCGCGGGTCGTCGCAGGACGGCTTCAGGTGCCCGGGGAATCGGGAACAGGGTCGGTCCCGGCCGCCTCCGGCGGGTGCGTCTCGCGCTCGACACGATCGACGACCGCGCCGACCCGGCCGCGCGCGAGCGCGATCGAGAGCCGGTCGCCCGCCGCGAGCGCGGCGGCGTCCTGCACGATCCGCCCGGCGCCGTCGGCGACGATGGCGTAGCCGCGTTCCAGCACGCCGGACGGGTTGAGGTGCGCGAGCGCACGCGCGGCCGCCGCGAGGCGGACCTCGCTCGACTCCCGGCCGCGCCGGGCCGCGTACGCGAGGCGCTCGCCGGCGGCCACCGTCCGCCGGGCGCCGTCGATCGGCCGCACGAGTTCCCGCAGGTAGCGCGCGCCGAGCGCCGCGCCGCGTCCCGCGGACAGCGCGTGCGTGCGCCTGGCGCCGGCGGTGATCCGCGTCGCGATGTCGGCGAGTCGCGCGCGTTGCGCATCGAGCCGCGCGCGCGGGTGCTGCAGGCCGCGGGCGGCGAGGTCCAGGCGTTGCGTCCGGGACGCGAGCGCATGGTCCGCCGCACGGGCGAGCCGCCCGGCGAGCGCGTCCAGGTGCCGGGAGATGCCCGGCCCGTCCGGCGTAACCAGCGTCGCCGCGGCGGTCGGCGTGGCGGCGCGCAGGTCGGCGACGAAATCGCAGATGGTGAAGTCGGTCTCGTGTCCGACGGCGGAGACGACCGGGATCGCGGACTCGAAAACGGCCTGCGCGACGGCCCGCTCGTTGAACGCCCACAGATCCTCGATCGAGCCGCCGCCGCGCCCGACGACGAGCACGTCGACCTCGGCGCGCGCGTTCGCGGTGCGGATCGCACCGGCGATCGACTCGGCCGCGCCGTCGCCCTGGACCGGCGTCGGATAGACGATCACGCGCAGCGCCGGCCAACGGCGCGCGAGCGTCGTCAGCAGGTCCGCGAGCGCGGCGGCCCTGGTCGAGGTCACGATCCCCACCGCCCGGGGGTACTCCGGGAGCGGGCGCTTGCGCGAAGGATCGAACCAGCCGGCCGCCTCGAGCTCGGCCTTGAGCCGCGCGAATCGTTCGTAGAGGGCACCGGCGCCGGCGTGACGCACCGAGTCGACGACGAGCTGGAATTCGCCGCGCGCTTCGTAGATCGTCGGTGCAGCGCGCACGTCGACGGCGACGCCATCGGCGAGCTTGACGTCGAGGAGCTGCGCCTTCGAGCGCCACAGGACGCAGCGCACCTGCGCCTGCGCGTCCTTGAGCGTGAAATAACAATGTCCCGAGGCCGCGCGCAGGAACCCCGATACCTCGCCGCGTACCCAGACCAGGGGGACGGTCCGCTCGATCGTCGCGCGGACACTGGCCAGGAACTGGGACACCGGCATCGCACGGCCGATCGCGGCGGTCGGCGGCGTCGCATCGATCCGCGCGGTTGTTGGCGCGGCATCACGGTTCGCGCTAGGGTCTTGTCCTGGACGGCGCATGGGTGCACGGGACGCCGGCGGCGACGTGCTCCGTTGGGGAATTCTCGATGCCGGGAAGGGGATCGACGGGGAAGGGCCGCGCAACTCGTTGACGCGGCTTGGGGTTTTGCCGTCGCATTTTCGGGCAGCGCAACGAAAGGCCCATTGCGCGGCGGACTTAGCGACCGAATGTACAAGATATGCACACTCGTATCCACAGGAATTGTGGAAAACGGCGGACGGGCTGGCACGTGCTCCGGACACCCGAAACGCGCGTCCGGCGCGCGATCCGGGGCTGCGCCGATCGGCGCGCTCCGGCCGCGCCCCGGGGCATCCGGGACGCCCGGGTCGAATGGCCGCTCTTCGGGCCCTGTTCATGAACAAACGACGATGAGCGACGCTCCCACGCCGCGACCGCCGCGACCGGTCGCGGCCCGCGACGCCGGCGCGCCGGTCGCATCGAATTTCCTGCGCGCGATCATCGCCGAGGACAACCGGACCGGGCGGTACGACGGCCGCGTCGTCACGCGGTTTCCCCCGGAGCCCAACGGCTATCTTCATTACGGGCACGCGAAGTCGATCATCCTGAATTTCGGGCTGGCCGCGGAGAACGGCGGCCGCTGCCACCTGCGCTTCGACGACACCAACCCGCTCAAGGAGGACGTCGAGTTCGAGGACGCGATCGCCGCATCGGTGCGCTGGCTGGGATACGACTGGGGCGCGCACCGCCACCACGCGTCCGACTACTACGACGATCTCTACCGGTTCGCCGAGTGGTTCGTCGCGCAGGGGCTCGCCTACGTCGACAGCCAGTCGGCGTCCGACCTGCGCGCCTCGCGCGGGACGCTGACCGAACCGGGTCGCGAGAGTCCGCACCGATCGCGCCCGGTCGCCGAGAACCTCGACCTGCTCCGGCGGATGAAGGCCGGCGAGTTTCCCGACGGCGCGCATGTGCTGCGCCTGCGGATCGACATGGCGAGCCCGAACGTCAACCTGCGCGATCCGGCGATCTACCGGATCCGGCACGCGTCGCACCACCGGACCGGCGACCGCTGGTGCGTCTACCCGCTCTACGACTACACGCACTGCATCAGCGACGCGCTGGAGCGGATCACGCACTCGATCTGCACGCTCGAGTTCCAGGACCACCGGCCGCTGTACGACTGGGTGATCGGGAAACTCGCCGACGGCGGCATGCTCGAACGGCCGCTGCCGCGCCAGTACGAGTTCGCCCGGCTCAACCTCACCTATGTCGTGCTGTCGAAGCGCAGGCTGATCCAGATGGTCGACGGCGGGCACGTCGACGGCTGGGACGATCCGCGGATGCCCACGCTCGTGGGTGCGCGCCGACGCGGCTACACGCCGGAAGGCTTCCGGCTGTTCGCCGAGCGCATCGGCGTGTCGAAGTCCGATTCCTGGATCGACATGAGCGTGCTCGAGGACGCGATGCGCGACGATCTCAACGCGAGCGCGCAGCGCCGGATCGCCGTCCTCGATCCGATCCGCCTCGTCATCGAGAACTTCGACGCGGGACGTGTCGAGGCCTGCCGGCTGCCGAACCACCCGCAGAAACCCGAGCTAGGGACGCGCGAGCTCGCGCTCGGACGCGAGTTGTGGATCGAGCGCGACGATTTCGCCGAGCAGCCGCCCAAGGGTTACTTCCGGCTCGCCCCGGGCGCCGAGGTCCGGCTGCGGTACGGCTACGTCGTCCGCTGCACCGGCTACGACAAGGACCCGGACGGCCGCGTCACGGCGGTCCGCTGCACGCTGGACGAGACGACCCGCAGCGGCACGCCCGGCGCCGAGGCGCGCAAGGTCAAGGGCAACATCCACTGGCTGCCGGTCGACGGCGCGGTCGAGGCGGAGATCCGGCTCTACGACCGGCTGTTCCGCGTCCCGTTTCCCGGCGCACGCGATCCCTGGGGAGGTCGGGGCGGGACTGCGGCCGACGCTGCGGCCCCGGCGGCGGCTGTCCCCGGCGGCGACGACGACGCCGAGGGCGCCGAGCGCGATTTCCTCGACGACCTCAATCCGGACTCCAAGCGCGTGATCCGCGCCCGGATCGAGCCCGCCCTCGCGCACGCGGCGCGGGAGGAGCGCTTCCAGTTCGAGCGTCACGGCTACTTCGTCGCCGACCTGGCCGACCACGGTCCGGGGCGGCCGGTGTTCAACCGGGCGGTCACGCTCAAGGACTCCTGGGGCCGCGGGAGCGGCGGATAGCCCGGGCGCGGGTAGACGCCGGCAAGGAGCCGCCCGGATCGCCGTCCGGCCCGCCGGTCGCGCCCGGTCGCCGTTCATCCCCCCACGAGGAACGCGGCTGGCGCCTCGGCGTCCAACCCGCGGCAGACGATTCGCCGGGACGGGTGCTCGCGGCCACGGTCGTCCCTCCGCAGACGTGCACGATGGCGAGATAGGTTCTAGACTTCGCCGGCCGCGCCCCCATCTTCCAGGCCACGCCCTCATTCCCCCGACCCCCGACCGACATGAAGCGCATCGTCCTCTTCCTGGCCACCAACCTCGCGGTGATCGTCGTCCTGTCGATCGTGCTGAAGCTCTTCGGCCTCGACCGCGCCGCGTCGATGCAGACCGGCATGAGCTACGGCGGGCTGCTCGCGTTCTCCGCCGTCGTCGGCTTCACCGGCGCGATCATCTCCCTGCTGCTGAGCAAGCCGATGGCGAAATGGTCGACCGGCGCGCAGGTGATCGCGACGCCGCAGAACCAGGCCGAGGCCTGGCTGGTCGAGACCGTGCGCAGGCTCGCGACCAAGGCGGGCATCGGGATGCCGGAGGTCGCGATCTACGAGGGCGAGCCCAACGCCTTCGCCACCGGCGCGTTCCGGAACTCCGCCCTCGTCGCCGTGTCGACGGGGCTCCTGCAGTCGATGAACAAGGAGGAGGTCGAGGCGGTGCTCGGCCACGAGGTCGCGCACGTCGCCAACGGCGACATGGTGACGCTCACGCTCATCCAGGGCGTCGTCAACACGTTCGTCATCTTCCTCGCGCGCGTGGTCGGCTCGATCGTCGACAAGGCCGTCTTCCGAAGCGAGCGCGGCACCGGTCCGGGCTATTTCATCTCGGTCATGGTGCTGGAGATCGTGTTCGGGATCCTGGCGTCGATCATCGTCGCGTGGTTCTCGCGGCAGCGCGAATTCCGGGCCGACGCCGGTGCCGCGGACTACATCGGCACGCCGACGCCGATGGTCAACGCGCTGAAGCGCCTGGGCGGGCTCGCGCCCGGCGAACTGCCCAAGGCGATGCAGGCGTTCGGCATCACGGAGAAGTCGGGCATCATGGCGCTGTTCTCGACGCACACGCCGATCGAACAGCGGATCGCCGCGCTGCAGTCCGCCGGCCGCTGACCCGGCGACCGCGAAACCCGGGGCGCGCCCCGCACGAGCCCCGCTTGATCGAACTGCACACCGCGCAGACGTCCAACGGCCAGCGCGTGGCCGTGATGCTCGAGGAGTGCGGGCTCGCGTATCGGGTGCGCAGCTACGCGCTGATGAAGGGCGAGCACCGGACACCCGAGTTCCGCGCGATCACGCCGGCCGGGCGGATCCCGGTCATCGTCGACGACGACGGACCGGGCGGCCAGCCGGTCACGCTGACGCAATCGGCGGCGATCCTCGTCTACCTCGCGCAGAAGGCGGGCCGCTTCCTGCCGTCCGAACCGCTCGCGCGGACGCGTGCGTTCGAGTGGCTCTTCCTCGCGATGACCGACGTCGTCCCGTCGTCGTCGTCGATGTTCTACGACGCGGTGCTCGTGCCCGACAAGTCCGAGGCGAACGTGGCGTGGCACGAGGCGCGGCTGGTCGACTGGCTGCGCCTCGCGGACGCGAGGCTCGCCGACCGCGAATGGCTGGCCGACGAACTCTCCATCGCCGACTTCGCGCTCTACCCGGTCACCGTCGTGCGCAGGTCGTCCATCGAGCGGATCGGCGGGCTGCCGCGGCTCGAACGCTGGCAGCGGGCGCTCGCGGCCCGCCCCGGGGTCGCCCGGGGAATGGCCGCGGCGGAGCCGGATCGATAGCGTCCCCGATCGCCGCAGTCCCATGCATCCGATCGCTGCCGCAGCGCGTAGAGGGGGGGCGGTGCTTGTGGCGATGCCTGGGAGGATGCATGGGGATGAGCGAGGCGATGGCGGCGCCGTGGCCGACGGCCGGGCGGCCCGTGGTTGAAGCGCGAGCGGTCGCACCGGGCCGGCTGCCGGCCCGCGATCCGGGGTCCGCCGATCCCGGCGCGGCGCTCGCCGGGCTGGTCCGGCGGATGGTCGATCACGACGAATCGGCGCTCTCGGCGTTCTACGACGCTACGATCGCGCGCGCTTACGGCCTCGCGCTGAGGATCGTGCGCAACGCGGCGCTCGCCGAGGAGGTCGTCGCGGACGCGTACCACCAGGCCTGGCGCGAGGCCGCGCGCTTCGACTCGGCGCGGGGGAATCCGCTCGCGTGGATGCTCGTCATCTGCCGCACGCGGGCGCTGGACGCGCTGCGCGCCCGCGACCCCGCGATCGCGCACGAGGATCCGGCTTCGTTGGTCGGGGAGGCCGAGTCGTCGGGCGACGGCGATCCGATGGGCCTGGTCGCGGCCGGGCAGGCGTCGGCGGCGGTCCACCGGGCGCTCGCGAAACTCTCGGCCGTGCAGCGCCAGATGGTCGCGCTCGCGTTCTATCGCGGCCTGACCCACCAGGAGATCGCCGCGCAGACCCACCAGCCGCTGGGCACGGTCAAGAGCCAGATCCGACGGGCGCTCGCGGCGATGCGCACCGAGCTGGAGACGAAGGAGCAGGCATGAAGAACCGCGGGAATCAGCAGGCGCAGGCGCTCACCGGCGAGATCGTCGAGGCGCTCGCGCTGGCGGTGCCGCCGGCCTCGCCGCGCGATCCGGCGGCGCTGCGCGACCGGGTGCTCGCGCGGGCGCGCGCGGACCGCGCGCGCTTCGTCACCGTCCGCACGAGCGACGGCCATTGGCGGATGCTCGCGCCGGGGGTCGCCATGAAGATGCTCCACGACGACGGCGCGATGCAGTCGTTCCTGCTCAGGCTCGACGCCGGCGCGTCGCTGCCGGCGCACGACCACGCGGTCGACGAGCTGTGTGTCGTGCTCGAAGGTTCGGTGCGGCTGGGCGACATCGAGGTGTCGCGTGGCGACTACCATCTCGCGGTCGCGGGCAGTCGTCACGGACGCGTCGTGAGCCCCGAAGGAGCGGTTCTCTTCCTGCGGACCCGGAGCGACGAGCACGCGACCCGGTAGCCGGCGCGCCTGCACGGCCCGGGCGGGCTGCGCCCCCTCCGCGGGCATAATGCGGAACTCGCGACCCCGGCGAGGGGTCCATCGGACGTTACGTCAACGGAGTTCCGCATGAATTCGCCCCTGCGGCTCGGCGCTCTCGCCGTCGCCACTTTCTTCGCGGCCACGGCCGCGTTCGCGCAGTCCGCTGCGCACGCGCCGGCGCCTGCCCCGGCAACTTCCCAGGCACCCGCCCCGGCTCCGTCGGCGACGCCGGCACCCGCGCCGGAACCGGCGAAATCCGGTGCTGCCGCGCCGTCGCAAACGCCACCGGGTGCCGGAAAGGCGTCGGCCGGAGGCGCTGCCACGCGCTCGGGCGGCATGCCCGGCGGCCTCAAGATGCCCTCGTCGACGGAGGGCAAGACCGGTGCCGCGGGAAGTCGCCCGCAGGACGGTCGTCCCCGGAAGGATCCGTCCAAGCGGGTCAACCTCCAGTCGGTCTACGCCGAGGTGATGACCGACGCGGAGAAGACGGCCTTCCGCGCCAAGGTGCGCAAGGTGAAGACCTACGACGAGTGCAAGACGCTGATGGAGGCGACCCACCAGACGATGGAACCGCGTGCCAAGTCACAGGGCAAGGCACTGTCCCAGACGCCGACCGAAGCCTGCGACAAGGCGAAGGAACGCGGCCGCGTCACCGGCTAGCCCCGGGTCGCGCGCCGGCCGGACACCGGACCGGGCCGCGTTGCGGCCCCGGCCGCACGACCGACGCGGGGGATCCCGCGGCCGCCGTGTCTACTGCGCGTCGCGGACGAGCGTGCCCGCCGCGCGCCGGCGCTCGCGCTCCGCGTCGAGCTCCGCGTCGGTCCTGTAATGGGGAACCTTGAACGTGTAACGCTTCGCGTTCTGGATCCGTGACGGAACGTCCCTCGTCTCGTTCACCCAGTAATCGTCGCCGAGCTTCACGTTCGTCGCGGCGTCCATGATCCAGTTCTTCTTCGTGCGCTCGCCACCGTACAGGTAGAGGCGGTTCCCGTAAACGTAGAAGACCTCGGCGCCGATGGTCGACTTGAGCGCGTACGGCGCGCCGCTCGCGCAGAAGCCGCCGTACGCGGGTTCGTAGCGGGCGGGATCGCGGAGGAACTCCGCGCGGTTCGCTTCCGACGCGAACCGGTAGGTGACACCGTCGCGTTCCGCCTTGATCGCCGGGGAACCCTTCACCGGACGCTTGTCGGTGAAGTAGGCGACCGGGTCGTTGCCCGTGAGCATCAGCGCTCGGTCCTCGCCGTCGGCGATGGTGTTGCGCAGCGTGCCGCAGCCGGCGAGGAGAGCGGCGGTCGCGGTCAGCACGAGCAGGGTGGCGGTACGTCGCATCGCAGTGTCTCCGGATTGTCGAAGCCGCCGGGGGGCGGCGCGTTGGCGGCCCGGTTCCCTACGGCGGGCGCCCGTCCGCGGATGCAGCCGGGACGACGCCGGCCTCGAGAACGCGGGAACCGCGGCGAGATGCGAAACGGCCGACGGGCACGGGATCACCATGCGCGCCGGCCGTCGTTCGGGCGTGTCGCGCATCGGCGACGCACCCGGGCGGGACGAACGTCCTACTTCAAGTGGCTCGAGATGAGCTTGGTCATCTCGAACATCGACACCTGCGCCTTCTTGAAGATCTCCTTCAGCTTGGCGTCGGCGTTGATCATCCGCTTGTTGACGGCGTCCTGGAGCTTGTTCTTCTTGATGTAGTCCCAGACCTTCTTGGTGACTTCGGTGCGCGGCAGCGGCCGGTCACCGATGACCGCGGCGAGCGCCGACGACGGCGTCATCGCCTTCATGAACGCGGCATTCGGCTTGCGCTTCGCGCCGGCCTTCTTGGCGACCTTCTTGGCCGGGGCCTTCTTGGCGGGAGCCTTCTTGGCCGGAGCCTTCTTGGCGGCGGGCTTCTTCGCGGCGGGCTTCTTCGCGGCGGGCTTCTTCGCGGCGGGCTTCTTGGCAGCTTTCTTGGCAGTAGCCATGGTTCTCCTTCCTGTCGTTCGGGGGCGAGCGGTCTTGGCCGATCACTCTGAAGCGGACCCTCCTGTCATGGGTGTCCCGCTCCATCGGCGGCGACTATACCGCATTTTCGCTGGGCGCAAGAGGGAATTTCCCTCTGAAAACGCGCGCGTTGCGTCCCCGATACAAGAGGTACTCGCAGGGCCGGCGCCCCGGGCGCCGCGCACGGAGGCCGCGCTCCGCCGCGCGAGCGCGATCCGGTCGGCCCCGACGCGCGCGACGTCCGTCCTCCGCGTCGGGCGGCCGGGCATGCGGGCTTCCTGCATCCGCGGCACGTTGCACTCGAGCGATCCCCGCGTCGCGTCGGGGCCTCCCCGAGTGATCGCTGCGCTCGATCGCTCGCGCCGCCGCGCGCACGGGGTTGCCGCGTGCGGCGGCCGCAGCGACGCCCGGTGCTAGAATCACCCAGCGGTCGACGACGGCCGCCCCTGCCGTCATGGACCTCGCGAGCCTTCGAAACGACTACATGCGCGCGTCGCTCGACGTCGCGGATGTCGATCCCGATCCGTTCCGCCAGTTCGCCCGCTGGTTCGACGACGCCTACGCGTCGAAGGTCCCCGAGGTCAATGCGATGACGCTCGCCACCGCAGACGCGGACGGCCGCCCGTCCGCCCGCATCGTCCTGCTGAAGGGCGTCGACGCGCGAGGTTTCGTGTTCTACACCAACCTGCGCTCCCGCAAGGGCCGCGAGATCGAGGCCCGGCCCCGCGCCGCGCTGCTCTTCTTCTGGCCGGAGCTCGAGCGGCAGGTCCGCATCGAAGGCGACGCCGAGCATCTGTCCGACGCCGAGTGCGACGCCTACTTCGCCGGGCGCCCGCGCCTGTCGCGCGTGGGCGCCTGGGCGTCGCCGCAGAGCGAGCCGATTCCCGATCGCGCCTGGCTCGAACGGTCCTTCGAGGACGCCGACCGCCGTTATCTCGCCGGCGGCGACGCGGTCCCGCGACCCGCGCACTGGGGCGGCGTGCGCGTCGTGCCGGACGCGTTCGAATTCTGGCAGGGGCGCGTTTCGCGCCTGCACGATCGGGTCGCCTACCGCCGCGACCCGACCGCCTGGGCGCTTTCCCGGCTCGCTCCGTGAGGCGGCCGCGCGTGCCGGGTGGCGCGCCGCGCGGTGACGCCCGCGATTGATCGGGCCCGGATGCCAGTCCGACCAGGACCGCCGTCGCCGAGCGCCTTCGCGCTGCTGATCGGGCTGTCGGTCCTCAATCACCTGGTCCTCGCGGGCGTGCGCATCGACGTCACGCTCGACGCGCTCGCGCGCGGCGGCTCGCCGGCGACCGTGGGCCTGCTGCTCGCGCTGTTCGCGCTGCTGCCGATGGTCCTGTCGATGTCGATCGGGCGGCTGTGCGACCGTGTCGGCACGCGCAGGCCGATGGTGATCGCGTCCGGGGCGATGGCGCTCGCGGCGGCGCTGCCGGCGGTGGCACCGGGATTCGCCGCGCTCACGGTGACCTCGGCGGCCACCGGGCTCGCGTTCGGCGTGTTCCAGATCGCCGCGCAACACGCCACGGCGCAGATCGGCCGCGCCGAGGACCGGGCCCGCCGCTATTCGCTGCTGGCGCTGGGCTACTCGGTTTCCGGGATGCTCGGCCCGCTGCTGGCGGGACTCGGGATCGACCACCTCGGACATCGCGCGACCTTCGCTTTCCTCGCGCTCGTCCCGCTCGTGCCGTTCGCGCTCCTCGCGTCGGGTCGGATCGGCCCGCCGCAACCGGCGCCGCACGTCGACACGGCACCCGCGGGCGGGGTGTTCGACCTGTGGCGCCATCGCCTGCTGCGGCGGGTGCTGACCCTGAACGTGCTGTTCGCCATCGGCTGGGAGATGCACACGATATTCGTTCCGATCTACGGAGCGCAGCTCGGCCTGACCGCGGCGCAGATCGGACTGACGCTCGCGGCGTTCAACGCCGCCACGTTCACCGTCCGGTTCGCGATGCCGTGGATCGCGGCGCGTTTCGCCGAGACGCGGGTCATCGGCGTGGCGTTGTTCGTGTCGGCGGCGGCCTACTTCGCCTATCCGTTCTCGCAGGGGGCGGCGAGTCTCGCGCTCGCGTCGTTCGCGCTCGGTCTGGGGCTGGGCGCGGGCCAGCCGATGGTGCTCTCGCTGCTGGCCGCGCGTGCGCCTCCGGGACGCCTGGGCGAGGTCGCCGGCCTGCGGATGACGCTGATCCAGGCGATGGCGGTCGGCGTGCCGCTCGCGTTCGGTGCGCTGGGCACTGCCGTGGGGCTCGCGCCGGTGCTCTGGGCGGTCGGTGCAGGGCTCGCCACCGGCGGCGCCATGGCCCGCAGGCCGGAGTGACGCGGGGCCGGACCGCGCCTTACGCGGTCGCCGGGCGTTTTTTCAGGCGCTCGACGAACTGCCGGCGGAACTTCGCGATCTTCGGCGCGACGACGCCCTGGCAGTACGGCTGGCCGGCGTTGGTCGAGAAATAGTCCTGGTGATAGGCCTCGGCGGGCCAGAACGTCGCGGTTCCGGTGATCTCGGTGACGATCGGCGCGGGGAAGATGCGCTCGGCGTCGAGCCGCCGGACCAGCGCTTCCGCGGTCTGGCGCTGCGTCTCGTCCTGCGCGAAGACGACCGACCGGTATTGCGTGCCGATGTCGTGCCCCTGCCGGTTCCGCGTGGTCGGATCGTGGATCGCGAAGAAGACGCCGAGGAGGTCGCCGTAGGAGATCTTCGCCGGGTCGAAGGTCACGCGCACGACCTCGGCGTGCCCGGTGCGGCCGCCGCACACCGCCTCGTAGGTCGGCCGCGCGGCCGTTCCGCCGGCGTAGCCGGACTCGACGTCGACGACGCCTTCGAGCTCGCGGAACACGGCGTCCAGGCACCAGAAGCAGCCGCCGCCCAGGACGGCGGTCGCGGGGGATTCGCTCATCGGATTCTCCGGGGTGGGTGTGCACATCCTACGCCGGCGTGCGGCGCGGGCGCTGCTCGTCGATGGTCGCGCGGACCGGCCGCGGCTTACGCTCTTGCCGCGCGATAATGCCCGGCCCGTGACGACCCCGACCCACCTACCCCACGCGCCGCCCTCCCGCCGGCGCCCCGCCGCGCGATGACCGGATTCGCCGGGCGGGTGAGGGAACGGCTCGTCGGCGTCGGCCTGACCGGCGCCGCGTCGAGCCTCGCGTTCACGACGCTGCTCGGCATCGTTCCGCTCGCGACCGTGGCCTTCGCGCTCGTGGCGCGATTCCCGGAGTTCCAGGACTGGCTCCGGGTCCTCGAAGACTGGCTCTCGCGCGTGCTCCTGCCCGGCGTCGCCGGCGAGCGGGTGGTCCGCAGCACGATCACCGGTTTCGCCGAGCAGGCTTCGCGGCTGACCGGGCTGACCATCGCGTTCATCGCGGTCACCGCCGCGCTGCTCGTCGGGACGGTCGAGCGCGAGATCAACCTGATCTTCGGTGTGCGCAGGGCGCGCCCGCTGCACCGGCGCCTGGTCGTCTACGCGCTGGGGGTCACGCTGGGTCCGCTCCTCGTGGGCGCCTCGATCTCGATCACGTCGTGGCTGGTCGCGCGGTCGCTCGCGGCCGTGCCGCTGGGCGATACCTACGTCTCCGAGTTCGCCCGGCCGCTCCCGTGGCTGTTCTCCGCCGTGGCGCTGTCCCTCGTCTACAAGATCGCGCCGGCGTGCCGCGTCCGCTGGCGCCACGCGGTCGCGGGGGGCGTCGCCGCCGCGATCGCGTTCGAGCTCGCGAAGTCGGGATTCGCGTGGTACATCGCGAACGTGCCGACCTACCGGCAGATCTACGGCGCGCTGGCGGTGCTGCCGCTGTTCATGCTGTGGCTCTACCTGTGCTGGATGATCGTCCTGGTCGGTGCGGCGGTCGTCGCGGCGCTGGGTGCGACCGCGCGGTCGCGCGGCTGACGCGGGGGCGCGCCGGAGCGCGCGCCTTGCCGAATCGCGGGGCAGCGGCTACAGTCTCGCGGATTTCGCCATCGGGAGCAGCGCAACGTGTGGTCGATCATCCAGGCGGCCGGCTGGCCCATCTGGCCTCTGCTGTTGGCGTCCGTCGTCGCGCTGGCGCTGATCCTCGAGCGGCTGTGGTCGCTGCGCCGGAGCGTGGTCGCGCCGGCGGGCCTCGTCGACCGGGTGCTCGCGGAATTCCGGCAGGCGGGCGCGAGCGCCGAACTCCTCGCGAAGACCGCCGGCGCCGGGCCGCTCGGGCGGCTGCTCGCCGCCGGCCTCGCGAACGTCAAGAGCCCGCGTCCGGTCATGAAGGAGGCGATCGAGGAGGTCGGCCGCGTGGTCACGCACGAACTCGACCGCTTCCTCACGACGCTGGGCACGATCGCGGCGATGGCGCCGCTGCTCGGCCTGCTCGGCACGGTCGTCGGCATGATCGAGATCTTCGGGTCGCAGTCGGCGGCCGGCAGCAATCCGATCCAGCTCGCCAACGGCATCTCGATCGCGCTCTACAACACGGCGTTCGGACTGATCGTCGCGATCCCGGCGATGATCTTCTACCGGCACTTCCGCGCGAAGGTCGATGCGCTCGTCGTCGAGATGGAGCAGCAGGCGACCAAGCTGGTCGACCTCGCGCACGGCGAGCGGACATGAGGGCCCTCACCCCCGCCCCTCTCCCGCGGGCGGGAGTAGGGAGATGCGCGGCGCCTGCGACACGGGAGCGCCGGCGATGAACCTGCGCGGCGGCCGGGTTCGCGACGATCCCGAGATCAACTTCATCCCGCTGATCGACGTGCTGCTGGTCATCCTGATCTTCCTCATGGTGACGACGACCTACCAGCGCTACGCCGAACTCAGGATCACGCTGCCCGAGGCCGACGCCGATCCGGTCAAGGAGAGGCCGCGCGAGGTCAACGTCGGCATCGACGCGCAGGGCCGCTACGTGATCGACAAGACCGTGTTCACCTACACGACGACGACCGCGCTGGCCGCCGAGCTCAGGCGCAGCGCCGGCGAAGCGAAGGAGCCGGTAGTCATCATCAGCGCCGACGCGAGCGCCACGCACCAGTCGGTGATCAACGTGATGGAGGCCGCGCGCCAGGCGGGCCTCGTCCATATCACGTTCGCCACGCAGTCCGCCGGCGGCGCGCGCAAGTAGGCGCGGCCGAGGCGCCTCCCCGGCGCGAACCCGCGAAACCGGCCGATGCGATTCGCCGATCGCCTGGTCCGGGACTGGTACTCGCCGAGGCTCACGCCGTTGACCGCGGCGCTGGTTCCGCTGGCCGCCGCCTACGGTGCGGTCGTGCGGGTGCGACGCGGGCTGTACCGATGCGGCGTGCGGCGAGTCGAGCGCGCGCCGGTACCGGTGGTGGTCGTGGGCAACCTCACCGTCGGTGGGACCGGCAAGACGCCGCTCGCGATCGCGCTCGCCGGCGCGCTGGCGGCGCGCGGCTGGCATCCGGGTTTCGTGAGCCGCGGCCACGGCCGGGCCGCCGACGACGTCCGGATCGTGCGCGCGGACGACCCGGCCGCCCTGGTCGGCGACGAACCTCTGCTCCTGGCCGCGACCGGGCGACCGGTCGCCGTCGGCCGCGACCGGCCGGCCGCCGCCCGCCTGCTCGCGGCGCACGACCCCCGGTGCGACGTGATCGTCGCCGACGACGGCCTCCAGCACCACCGGCTCGCACGCGACGTCGAGATCGCGGTCGTCGACGCCTCGCGCGGCCTGGGCAACGGCTGGATGCTGCCCGCGGGCCCGCTGCGCGAGCCGGCGTCCCGGCTCGACGAAGTCGACGCGGTCGTACGCCTGGTCGACGTCGCGGCCTGGCGCGAGTCCGAGACGCCGGACGCGCGCGAGACCCTGACGACCCACGAGCCCGCGGTCTGGCGGAACCTCGGCCGCCCCGGACTGACGGCGGATCCGGCCGCGTTCCGGCCGGAGCGCGCCTGGGCGATCGCGGGTGTCGGCCATCCGGCCCGGTTCTTCGCGCTGCTGGAGCGCCTGGGCATCGCCGCGCGGACCCGCGCGTTTCCCGACCACCACGCCTACGCGCCGGACGACCTGCGCCTGCCCGACGCCGGCGCGATCCTCATGACCGCGAAGGACGCGGTAAAATGCGCGCCTTTCGCGGACGAACGCTGCTGGGCGCTCGACATCCGCGCCCGGATCGATCCGGCGCTGCCGGCGCGCGTCGAGGAGAAACTCAAGTGGACCCGAAGCTCCTGGAAATCCTCGTCTGTCCGGTGACCAAGGGCGCGCTCGTCTACGACCGCGAACGCCAGGAACTGCTGTCGTCGTCCGCGCGCCTCGCCTATCCGATCCGCGACGGCATCCCCGTGATGCTCGAGGACGAGGCCCGCCGGATGACGCCCGAGGAAGTCGAGGCGCTGCACAAGCGCTGAGCGCATCGGCGCCGCCGCCGGCGGTGCGCGCGCCGGCGCGGGTGCACGGGCACGCACAGGCCTCCGCCCCGGACATGACGTCGTTCACCGTCCTCATCCCCGCGCGCTACGCGTCGACGCGGCTGCCGGGCAAGCCGCTCGCCGACCTGGGCGGCGCGCCGATGGTCGTGCGCGTCGCGCAACGGGCGCGGGCGAGCGGCGCGGCGCGTGTCGTCGTCGCCACCGACGACCGGCGCGTGCACGACGCGGCGCTCGCGCACGGAATCGAGTCGCTGATGACGCGCGCGGACCACCCGACCGGCACCGACCGGCTCGCGGAGGCCGCCGCCGCGCTGGGGCTCGCGCCGGACGCGATCGTCGTCAACGTGCAGGGCGACGAGCCGCTGCTCGAGCCCGCGCTCGTCCGCAGGATGGCGGACCTGCTCGCGTCGCACCCGGACGCGTCGATCGCGACCGCATGCCACCCGATCGACGACCCGGCCGAGGCGTTCAATCCGAACGTCGTCAAGGTGGTGGTGGACCGCGCCGGCTACGCGCTGTACTTCAGCCGCGCGACCATCCCGTGGGCGCGCGACGCGTTCGCCGCGGGCCGCGACGAACTGCCCGCCGGATTGCCGCTCCACCGGCATTACGGGCTGTACGCGTACCGGGTCGAATTCCTCTCGCGCTATCCGGCGCTCGAACCGGCGCCGATCGAGCGGTTCGAGGCGCTCGAGCAACTCCGGGCGCTGTGGCACGGTTACCGGATCGTCGTCGACGTGACATTCGGCACGCCGGCGCCGGGCGTCGACACGCCGGAGGATCTCGAACGCGTCCGGGCCCTCTACGCCGCACGCGGCTGACCCTCGCCGACCGGGTTGGACCGCGCGCGACGCCGTGCCGGCACCGCACGGTCGCCCGGGCGCCGCTCCGCGTTGATCTGCGTCCATTGACCGGGTGCTTCGATTGCGCCGACAATCGTCGCGCCACGCGGAAGGGAGGCCGCGCGGCGCCACCGTCGCGGTCTGGCGACGGCGGTTCGCCTTCCCTTCCGTGTCGAGGCGTCCATGCGATTGATCCTGCTCGGGCCCCCGGGGGCCGGCAAAGGCACGCAGGCCGGATTCATCACGGCGGCGTACGGCATTCCGCAGATCTCGACCGGCGACATGCTGCGCGGGGCGGTCAAGGCGGGCACGCCGGTCGGCCTCGCGGCCAGGAAGCTGATGGACTCGGGCGCGCTCGTGCCCGACGACATCATCATCGCGCTGGTCCTCGAGCGGCTGAAGGCGCCCGACTGCGCGCGCGGCTACCTGTTCGACGGCTTCCCGCGCACGATCCCGCAGGCCGAGGCGATGCGCGCCGCGGACGTCCCGATCGACTTCGTGCTCGAGATCGACGTGCCCGATTCCGCGATCGTCGAGCGGATGGGCGGACGGCGCGTCCACGTCGCGTCCGGTCGCACCTACCACGTCCGGTTCAATCCGCCGAAGGCGGCGGGCAGGGACGACGTGACCGGCGAGCCGCTGATCCAGCGCGAGGACGACAAGGAGGAGACGGTCCGCCACCGCCTCGCCGTCTACCACGCGCAGACCAAGCCGCTCGTCGACTACTACGCGAAATGGGCGACGAGCGGCGACGCGCGCGCGCCGCGCCATCGCCGCGTCGACGGCACCGGCAGCGTCGAGGCGATCCGCGACGCGTGTCTCGCGAAGCTGCGTCCGTAGCCGTTCCCCCGGCCGCGGTGGAACCGCGATGAGCGACGCCCCGACGGGGCCGGCCGGTACGCGCGCGCCGCGGGTGAGCGTCGTCGTGCGCAGCATGGACCCGCCCACGCTCGACCGCGCGCTCGCGTCGATCGCGATCCAGGACCATCCGGCCGTCGAAGTCGTGCTCGTCGCCGCCTGCGGGCCGGTGCACCGCAGGATCGATCCGGCCGCGTGGCCGTTCCGGCTGAATTTCGTCGTGCGGGACGGGCGCCTGCCCCGTCCGGTCGCGGCGAACGCCGGCATCGACGCTGCGAGCGGCACGTACCTGACGATGCTCGACCACGACGACGAGTTCCTGCCCGGGCACCTGTCGGCGCTGGTCGCCGAGCTCGAGGCGCACCCGGAGGCCGGGGCCGCGTACACGCGCTTCGAGGTCTGCGAGCAGGGCGCGCTCTACACGACCATCGGCCGGCCGTTCCACCGGCTCGAGCTGTTCGACAAGTCGTACATCCACCATTCGGCGCTGCTGTACCGGCGCTCGCTGCTCGACACCGGCATCCGGTACGACACGGCGCTCGACATCCACGACGACTGGGACTTCGTGCTCCAGCTCTCCGAGCACACGCCGTTCCGCTACGTCGACAGGGCATCGTTCCGCTGGCATGCCGACACCGGCACGTCGGGCGGCGGCGGCCTCGGGAACTTCGACCCGGGGAAATACCAGCGCCAGCGCGACTACGTGCTCGCGAAGTGGGCCGACGTCC
The DNA here is from genome assembly GCA_020851255.1 of Burkholderiales bacterium. GTDB lineage: Bacteria > Pseudomonadota > Gammaproteobacteria > Burkholderiales > Casimicrobiaceae > VBCG01. Next base: position 43,998 of record JADZDA010000167.1, read on the forward strand.
GCGCCGGGTACGAACGGCGCCAGCGCGAGGGCGCCGAGCGCGCGATGGCGCAGGCGGGCGCCGGCGATCTCGCCGCGGCGGAAGCGACGCTGCGGAGCCTGCTCGACGACGCGGCCGACGATCCGGACCTCCTCAACCTGCTCGCGATGGTGCGGCACCGGGCCGGCGCACCGCAGGACGCCGTCGGCCTGATGGAGCGCGCCCTGCGCGGCCGTTCCGACGACGCGAACCTGTGGTTCAACGCGGGGATCGCGTGCGCGGCGGCCGCGATGGACGGCGCCGCCCGGCGCTGCTACGCGCGCGCCGTCGAGATCGACCCGGGGCACGCCGGCGCGCGCGCCCGGCTCGCGCGGCCGGGCGGGAACGACCCGCCGGCGCGCTAGAATCGCGATCGACGCGCCCGCCCGCCGCCGCCTTCCGCCGACGCCACCCGACTACCTTTCCGCACGAGCCCCGCATGGCCAGACGAAACGCCTTCTACGCGCAGTCGGGCGGCGTGACCGCCGTCATCAACGCGTCGGCCGCCGGCGTCATCGAGACCGCGCGCCGCCATCGGACCAGGATCGGCAAGGTGTACGCCGGGCGCAACGGCATCATCGGCGCGCGGACCGAGGACCTGATCGACACCGGCAAGGAGAGTCCCGCTGCGATCCGCGCGCTCAAGCACACGCCGGCCGGCGCCTTCGGGTCCTGCCGCTACAAGCTGAAGGGCCTCGAGGAGTCGCGCGCGCAGTACGAACGCCTGATCGAGGTGTTCCGCGCGCACGACATCGGCTACTTCTTCTACAACGGCGGCAACGACTCGGCCGACACCTGCCTCAAGGTCTCGCAGATCGCGGAGAAGCTCGGTTATCCGCTCCAGGCGATCCACGTGCCCAAGACCGTCGACAACGACCTCGCGGTGACCGACAACTGCCCGGGCTTCGGCTCGGTCGCGAAATACGTCGCGACGTCGATGCGCGAGGCGGCGTTCGACGTCGCGTCGATGGCCAAGACCTCGACCAAGCTGTTCGTGCTCGAGGTCATGGGCCGGCACGCCGGCTGGATCACCGCCGCGGTCGGCATGGCCGACGACGCCGACACGCCGATACCGCTGGTGCTGCTCTTCCCCGAGATCGCGTTCGACGAGGCGGCCTTCCTCGCGCAGGTCGACGCGAAGATCCGCGCGCACGGCTATTGCTGCGTCGGCGTCTCCGAGGGGCTGTCGAACGCCGGGGGCGGGCTGCTGGCCGAGGCGGGCACGAAGGACGCGTTCGGACACGCGCAACTGGGCGGTGTCGGTCCGCTGATCGCGAAGCTGTGCAAGGACCGGCTCGGCGCGAAGTACCACTGGGCGGTCGCCGACTACCTGCAGCGGGCCGCGCGCCACCTCGCCTCGAAGACCGACGTCGAGCAGAGCTACGCGGTCGGACGCGCGGCCGTCGAGATGGCGCTCGCCGGCGGGAACGCGGTGATGCCGGCGATCGCCCGGGTCGCCGACCGGCCCTACCGGTGGAAGATCGTCGAGGCGCCGCTCGCGTCGGTGGCGAACGTCGAGAAGAAGCTGCCGCGCGACTTCATCAGCCGCGACGGCTACGGCATCACGCAGAAGGCGCGCGCCTACCTCGCGCCGCTGATGAAGGGCGAGGCGCCGCCGCCGTACAAGGACGGGCTGCCCCGGTACGTCCGATTGAAGAACGTCGCGGTGCCGCGCAAGCTCGCCTCGGATTTCAAGGTCTGAAGCGAACGCCGGCGCGGCGCGGTCACGCGCGTCCGCGGGCACGGCGCGGCGGGAGGATGCCGTCATGAACAGGATCGTCGACTACTACCTCGCGCCGGTGTCGCCGTGGAGCTATCTGGGCCACGACCGGTTCGTCGCGCTGCTCCAGGCGAACGCCGCGACCGCGCGCGTGCTGCCGGTGGACCTCTCCCGGATCTTCCCGGTGTCGGGAGGCCTGCCGCTGCCCAAGCGCGCACCGCAGCGACAGGCGTACCGCCTGGTCGAACTCGCGCGCTGGAGCGACTGGCTCCGGATCCCCCTCAACGCCCAGCCGAAGTTCGTCGCGTCGGGCGGCGATCTCGCCAGCCGATGGATCCTCGCGGCCGGCGAACGCGCGTCGGCCAACGCCCTCGCGCTGGCGGGCGCCGTCCTGCGCGCGCGCTGGGCCGAGGAGCGAGACATCGCCGACCCCGTGACGCTCGACCGGATCGCGCGATCCTGCGGCCTGGACGCCGGGGCGATCGCCACGCGAGCCGATTCGCCGGAGATCGCGGCCGCCTACGACGCGGCGACGCAGTCGGCGATCGACGCGCTGGTGTTCGGCGTGCCCTGGTACGTCTACCGGGGCGAGCCGTTCTGGGGACAGGACCGACTCGACTTCCTGGGCCGCGCTCTGTCAAAATAGCGTGTTTGCCCAGGGTGGTGGTCAGGCGGCCTTACCGGTCGCCGGCACGCCGCCCGGGACAGGGGATCGGTCCGTCGCGCGAGCCGCGGGCCGTCGAACGGGCGAGCGGGGCCGCCACGAGCCTCGAGCGTAGCCCGGAGCAGCGAATCGTCTTCGTACCGAGGGAGAACTCCGAATGTCCACCGCGCTCGTCTTCACGCTCGTCTGCGCGATCCTCGCCATCGCCTATGGCGCCTGGTCGATCAACTGGATACTCGCGAAGCCGGCCGGCAACGCGCGGATGCAGGAGATCGCCGCGGCCGTGCAGGCGGGCGCCAAGGCGTACCTGAATCGCCAGTACACGACGATCGGCATCGTCGGTGTCATCCTGTTCCTCGTCATCGGCTGGTTCCTGGGCTGGCGCACCGCCGGCGGCTTCGCCATCGGCGCGCTGCTCTCCGGGCTCGCCGGCTACATCGGCATGAACGTGTCGGTGCGCTCGAACGTGCGGACCGCCGAGGCGGCGCGCACCGGCCTGAACGAGGCGCTGTCGATCGCCTTCCGCGGCGGCGCGATCACCGGCATGCTGGTGGTGGGCCTGGGGCTGCTCGGCGTCGCCGGGTTCTACTGGTTCCTGGTCAATTCGGCCCACCATGCGCCGAATCTGATGAAGGAAGGGCTGCACCATGCGATCGAGCCGCTGGTCGGCCTCGCGTTCGGCGGCTCGCTGATCTCGATCTTCGCGCGTCTGGGCGGCGGCATCTTCACCAAGGGCGCCGACGTCGGCGCCGACCTCGTCGGCAAGGTCGAGGCGGG
>JADZDA010000168.1 GCA_020851255.1 Burkholderiales bacterium
CGTCCTGGCTCGCCGCGAGCTTGGTGCGCACCCACGGACGGCCGCGGGTGACGCGCGAAACGAATCCGACGTTGAGTTCGCGCGCCTCGTGCGCCATCACCCCCACGTCGACGGCGATCCCGGCTGCGCGCAGGCGTTCGACGCCGCCCGCGGCCAGCGCGTGCGGATCGCGCATCGCGCAGACGACACGCGCGACGCGCGCGCGGATCAGTGCGTCCGCGCAGGGGGGCGTGCGGCCGGTGTGGTTGCACGGCTCGAGCGAGACGTAGGCGGTCGCGCCGGCCGGATCGCGTCCGCGCGCGCGCGCGTCGTCGAGCGCGGCGACCTCCGCGTGCGAGCCGCCGGGCCGGACATGCCAGCCCTCGCCGACAAGCGCGCCGTCGCGCACGAGCACGCAGCCGACCCGCGGGTTCGGCGTCGTCGTGCGAAGGCCCCGCTCCGCGAGCTCGATCGCACGGGCCATCCAGGCGCGGTCGGCGTCGGTGTCCATCGTCGTCTTGACGGATCGGGCGGGCGCGCGCGACGGCGGACCGGCGGGCGTGCCGCGCGGCCGGGCTACGGCTCCGACCCGGCCTTGCGCTTCGGGCGACGCGCGGGCATCTCGACCTCCTTGATCGCGTCGCGGAAGTCGGACACGTCGGAGAACGAGCGGTAGACGGACGCGAAGCGGATGTAGCCGACCTTGTCGAGCTTGCGCAGCTCGTCCATGACGAGCTCGCCGACCTGGCGCGACGGGATCTCGCGCTCGCCGGTCGCGAGCACCTGCGAGACGATCCGCTGGATCGCGGCGTCGACGTACTCGGTGGGCACCGGCCGCTTGTGCAGCGCGCGCTGGAATCCCACGCGGATCTTCTGCTCGTCGAAATCGGCGCGCGAGCCGTCGGACTTCACGACCTGCGGCAGCCGGAGTTCGACGGTCTCGTAGGTCGTGAACCGCTTCTGGCAGGTCATGCAGCGGCGCCTGCGCCGTATCGAATCGCCCGGCTCGGAGACGCGCGAATCGATGACCTGCGTATCGGCGCTGCTGCAGAACGGGCACTTCATCGCGCCACCGACGCGCCGGCGCTACCGGTAGACGGGAAGCTTGGTCGTCAGCACGGCGACGCCGGCCTTCACCCGCGAGATCGTCGACTCGTCGCCCGGGCGGTCGAGCAGGTCGGCGATCAGGTGCCCGAGCTCCTCGCACTCGATCTCGGTGAAGCCGCGGGTGGTGACCGCCGGGCTGCCGATGCGGATGCCCGACGTCACGAACGGCTTCTCCGGATCGTTGGGGATCGCGTTCTTGTTGACCGTGATGTGCGCCTTCGCGAGGGCGGCTTCGGCGTCCTTGCCGGTGATCTTCTTGCCGCGCAGGTCGACGAGGAACAGGTGCGAATCGGTGCCCCCGGATACGATCCGCAGGCCGCGATCGTGGAGCACGGTCGCGAGCACGCGCGCGTTGTCGATCACCTGCCGCTGGTATTGCTTGAACGCGGGCTCGAGCGCCTCGCCGAGCGCGACCGCCTTCGCGGCGATCACGTGCATCAGCGGGCCGCCCTGCAACCCCGGGAAGACGGCGGAGTTGATCGCCTTCTCGCTCTCCTCTTCGGCGAGGATCATGCCGCCGCGCGGGCCGCGCAGCGTCTTGTGCGTCGTCGTCGTCACGTAGTGGGCGACGCCGATCGGCGACGGGTAGACCCCCGCGGCGACCAGCCCCGCGTAGTGCGCCATGTCCACCATCAACTTCGCGCCGACCGCGTCGGCGATCTCCCGGAACCGCTTCCAGTCGATGACGCGCGAATACGCCGACGCGCCGGCGATGACGAGCTTCGGCTTGTGTTCGTGCGCGAGCCGCTCGGCCTGGTCGTAGTCGATCAGTTCGGTCTCGGGATCGAGTCCGTAGGGCACGACGTTGAACCACTTGCCCGACTGGTTGACCGGCGAGCCGTGGGTCAGGTGCCCGCCGTGCGGGAGCGACATGCCGAGGACCGTGTCACCGGGCTCGAGTTCGGCGAAGAAGACCGCCTGGTTCGCCTGGGCGCCGGAATGCGGCTGGACATTGGCCATGCCGGCCCCGAACAGGCGCTTCGCCCGGTCGATCGCGAGCTGCTCGGCGATGTCGACGAACTCGCAGCCGCCGTAGTACCGCTTGCCGGGGTAGCCCTCGGCGTACTTGTTGGTGAGCTGGGAGCCCTGCGCCTCGAGGACCGCCCGGCTCGCGTAGTTCTCGGACGCGATCAGCTCGATGTGCTCCTCCTGCCGCCGGTTCTCGGCGACGATGGCGGCCCACAGATCCGGGTCGCTGTGGGCGAGCGGGCGGGAGCGGTGCTGCATGGGTGTCTCGCGGTCGGCGGTGGGCGCGCGGAATCGTTGATTCTAGCATTCCTCCCCCAGGCGACCGGCGTCCCGGTGGCGCCGCAAGGGTTTGACCCTATAATCCGCCGTCGCCGTCGCCGACCCTGTCCCGGAACCCGGCCGGTCGAACCGTCGAATGCATCGGCCCCGAGGCGCCTGCGGCGCCCGCGGCGCCACTCGGAGGATCCATGAACGCGATGCTCGCGCTGGCGAAGCTGATCGACGCCCTCAACGAGCGGATCGGCCGTCTCGTGCTCTGGCTGGTGCTCGCAGCCGTCGTGATCAGCGCGGCGAACGCGATAGTCCGCAAGGCCTTCGACATGAGCTCGAACGCCTTCCTCGAGATCCAGTGGTACCTGTTCGCGGCGATCTTCCTCCTGTGCGCCGGCTGGACGCTGCTGCGCAACGAGCACATCCGCATCGACGTGGTCGCCGGGAGGTTCTCCCGGCGGACGCAGACCTGGATCGATGTGTTCGGGACGGTCTTCTTCCTGTTCCCGATGGTCGCGCTGATCCTCTACGAAGCGTGGCCCTGGTTCGTGCGCGCGTACGCGAGCAAGGAGATCTCCTCGTCGGCCGGCGGACTGATCCTGTGGCCCGCCAAGATCCTCGTTCCGCTCGGCTTCCTCCTGCTGGGACTGCAGGGGATCTCCGAACTCGTCAAGCGGATCGCGTTCCTGCAGGGGCTCGGCCCCGATCCGGCCGAGAGGATCCATGTCAAGTCGGCCGAGGAGGAACTGGCCGAGGAGATCCTCAAGCAGCGCGGCGAGTCGGCATGAGGCCGCCGACCCCCGCTCCGATCGTTCGGCCGGAGGCAGAGACATGACCGCGTTCCTCGTCGCCAACATGGCGCCGCTGATGTTCGCGGCGCTCGTCGTGTTCCTCCTGCTGGGCTATCCGGTCGCCTTCGCGCTCGCAGCCAACGGCATCTTCTTCGGGCTGATCGGCATCGAGCTGGGGCTGCTGTCCCCGTCGCTGTTCGGCGCGCTCCCCGAACGGCTGTGGGGGATCATGTCGAACGACACGCTGCTCGCGATCCCCTTCTTCACGTTCATGGGGCTGATCCTCGAGCGCTCGGGCATGGCCGAGGACCTGCTCGACACGATCGGCCAGCTCTTCGGCCCGATCCGCGGGGGGCTCGCGTACGCGGTCATCTTCGTCGGCGCGCTGCTCGCGGCGACCACCGGCGTCGTGGCGGCGAGTGTCATCTCGATGGGGCTCATCTCGCTGCCGATCATGCTGCGCTACGGCTACGACCGGCGCGTCGCCGCGGGAACGATCGCCGCGTCGGGCACGCTCGCCCAGATCATCCCGCCGTCGCTCGTGCTGATCATCATGGCCGACCAGCTCGGCCGCTCGGTCGGCGACATGTACGCCGGTGCGTTCATCCCGGGCATCGTGCTCTCGGGCCTGTACGCCGGCTACATCGTGCTGCTGTCGGTCGTGAAACCCGCCTGGGTACCGGCGCTCCCGCCGGAAGCACGGACGATCCGCGAGGACGACGGCTCGCCGGGAACGCGCTCCCTGCTCACACTCACGGTCCTCGCGGCGGGCGCGGCCGTCGCCTTCTGGCACCTCTACCTGGGCACGCGCCACCCGGGCATGGCGACCGACGAACGACTCGTCGTGTGCATGCTGGTCGGCGGCGGCATCGCGTTCGCCGCGGCGCTGGTCAACCGGTGGCTGGGCCTGGGAATGCTGTCGCGGCTCGCCGAGCGGGTGACCTTCGTGCTGATCCCGCCGCTCGCGCTGATCTTCCTCGTGCTGGGCACGATCTTCCTGGGCGTCGCCACGCCGACCGAAGGCGGTGCGATGGGCGCGATGGGCGCGCTCCTCATGGCGGTGATGCGCGGGCGCCTGTCGTGGAAGCTCATGCGCCAGGGCATGGAGACGACCGCGAAGCTCACCGCGTTCGTCGTGTTCATCCTGATCGGTGCGCGCGTCTTCAGCCTGACCTTCTACGGCGTCGACGGGCATAAGTGGGTCGAGCATCTGCTGACGAGCCTGCCGGGCGGCGAGGTCGGCTTCCTGATCGTCGTCAACATCCTGGTCTTCCTGCTCGCGTTCTTCCTCGACTTCTTCGAGCTGTCGTTCATCGTCGTGCCGCTGCTCGGGCCGGTCGCCGAGAAGCTCGGCATCGACCTGATCTGGTTCGGCGTGCTGCTCGGCGTCAACATGCAGACGTCGTTCATGCATCCGCCGTTCGGTTTCGCGCTCTTCTACCTGCGCAGCGTCGCGCCGGTGCAGGAGTACGTCGACAAGATCACGAAGAAAACGATGGCGCCGATCACGACCGGACAGATCTACTGGGGCGCGGTTCCCTACGTGGTCATCCAGGTGATCATGGTGGGACTGGTCATCCTGTTCCCGCAGATGGTGATGGTCTACAAGGACGACACGCCGCAGGTCGATCCGACCAAGATCGAGATCCAGATCCCCGGCATGGAAACCCCGCCGGCCGGCGACGAGCCGGTGCCGGCGGAAGACAAGCCCGCGGAGGGCGGGCCGGCCGGCGGCTCCGACGCGGCGCCGAAGAGCAACGACCCGCTGGAGCGGATGCCGCAGGAGCAGGAGAAGAACGAGGAGAAAGCCGGTCAGGCGTTGCAGGACGCCTTCAAGGCGAAGTAGCGGGCGGCGAAGCCGGCACACCCGTCGGCGAGCCGATCGTAGGCCGGCGAAGTCCGGCGGCGGCGTCGGCAGGCGATGTCCGGAGATCCGGAACCGTCGCCGGCGCGCACGAATGAAAAAGCCCGCGGGCTCCTCGCCCGCGGGCCTTCGACCGACGTCGTTCCGGTTACGACTTCTTGGCCGGTGCCGCGGCCTTCGCCGGCGCAGGCGCCGCGGGCTTCGCGCCGGCCGTCGACATGTACTGGTCGTAGGTGTTCTCGGTGACGCGGAACCAGAGGATCTGCTCTTTCTGGAACGCCGCGTAGTTGTCGTAGATCTTCTTCCACTTCGGGTTCTTGGCGCTCTCCTCCGCGTAACGCTCCATCGCGGCGTTGTAGCAGGCGTCCATCACCGCCTTGGGGAACGGACGGAGCTGCGTGCCGCCGGCGACGAGCCGGCGCAGTGCCGCCGGATTCTGCGCGTCGTACTTCGCCATCATCCAGGTGTTGCCTTCGGCGCAGGCGTTGTTGAACGCCGCCTTGTACTCGGGCGAGAGTTCGTTCCACTTGGCCGAGTTGACGAACATGTGCAGCGCGGGCCCGCCTTCCCACCAACCCGGGTAGTAGTAGAACTTGGCGACCTTGTTGAAGCCGAGCTTCTCGTCGTCGTACGGACCGACCCACTCGGCCGCGTCGATGGTCCCCTTCTCGAGCGACGGATAGATGTCGCCGCCGGCGATCTGCTGAGGCACGACGCCCAGCTTGGCGAGCACCTGGCCGGCGAATCCGCCGATGCGCATCTTGAGGCCCTTGAGATCGGCGACCGTCTTGATCTCCTTGCGGTACCAGCCGCCCATCTGCGCGCCGGTGTTGCCGCACAGCACCGAGACGATGTTGTAGTCCTTCAGGAACTCGTTGTAGAGCTCCTTGCCCTGGCCGAAATACCACCAGGCGTCGAACTGACGCTGGTTCAGCCCGAAGGGGATCGCCGTCCCGAACGCGAACGTCGGATCCTTGCCGATGTAGTAGTAGGGGGCGGTGTGGCCGCACTCGACGGTGCCGTTCTGCACCGCGTCGGCGACCTGCAGACCCGGGACGATCTCGCCGCCGGCGAACACCTGGATCTGGAAGCGACCCCCGGTCGCCTCGGCGAGCGCCTTGGCGGTCGTCTCGGCCGTTCCGTAGATCGTGTCGAGCGACTTGGGGAAGCTCGACGCGCAGCGCCACTTGATCGTCGGGGCCTGGGCGAAGGCCGGCGCCGACCCGGCGGCCAGGATGCCGGCCAGTCCGGAGTGCTTCAGGAAGGAACGACGGTCCATAGGGAATAGACTCCTCGCGAATTGTCGGGCGCACCGACGACGGTAGGTGATCGGCCCGGGGGTAGCTCCGCCGGAGCCGCCCCCGCGGTTGCGGCGGCGGATGCGGTGCGAGTCGGGCCGGTGCGGGCGGATTCTAGCGGAAATCGCGTACGCCAGCCGCCCGGATGTAAGTCGACGGTCGATCGGTTCCCGGCGGACATCGGCCGCCCGGCGGGTCCCGGGCTGCCGGGCAAAAGGCGCCGCCGGTCAGGACGACAGCTTCCGGACCGCGGCGAACAGCGCCCAGGCCCAGCCGGCCTGCCTTTCGAGCATCTGGCTGAACCGGATCAGGTAGCGGGCGTTGCCGGTGTCGAGCTCGATCAGGCCGCCGGGGACGAACTTGTCCTCGGGGCCGATCAGGCTGCGTTGGGCCACCTGCCGATTGTCAGGGTGCGCGGGCAGGTAGATGCCGAAGAAAGGACGGTCGGCTTCGCGTCGCCCCTCATCGGTGGGCGCGGACCAGGACCGCAGCATCACCCGGACCATCCGACGGGCGATGACTTCGACGCCTACCGTGATCTCGTCGACCTGCTGGCGCTGCATGCGCCGGACCGCCGCCAGCGTCCAGCCGTCCGCCTCCTGGATCGCGATCAGCTCGCCCAGTTTCGCCGGCGCGTCCTTGGCGGGGGCGAGCAGCCGGCAGCCGGTGTCGCTGCGGTCCCCCATGGTCCAGTACGTCCCCTTGATCCGCTTGGCCACGCTTTCTGGATTGGCCACCGGATTGACCATCTGCGTGACCTCGTCGAAGGCGGCCGCGAGCCCGGGCACGCGCGCATGGTCGGGCAGCCGATCGATCTCGGCGATCGCGCGCGTGAGCGCCTGCAACCCGGTCACGACGCGCAGCTGCGCCTCGGTCCGGAACCGCTCGGCGCGGGGCGCGTGCGCGATCGCCTCGGGACCGTAGATCGAGGCGAGTCGCATGAGCAGCAACCGCTGCTCGCGCGGCGGAATGTCGCCCGGCTGCGTGGTCGCGTCGTCCTTCTCCGGCAGCCAGCGCATCCGCTCGACGACGCGCGCGTAGACCGGCCCCAGGTCGACGAACATCAGGCGCCCGCCCGCGACCGGCTTGTCGCGGCGGCGCAGGCCCTGGGCTCCGGTCAGGTCGACGAAGAAACCGGTGCCCTCGCCGGGCGGCGGGACGAGCGTGAGCGTGGGCGCCCAGTCCGCGAGCTGGCGCGACACCCATTCGACCTGGTCGGGCGTGAAATTGCCCGAGTCGAGCCGCATCAGGAGCAGCGTGCGGATGTACTCCTGTTCCAGCGTGACGCCCGGATGCTCGAACGCGCCGCCGCCCAGCACGAGCTGCTCGCGCTGCCAGCCGCGCATGCGCGCGAACTCGTAGAGCTCGTGGATGTCGCGCCACTGCGCGGGGATCCAGTGGCTGTAGCGGAACAGCCGGAACTTGCCGTCCAGTCCCCGGTGATGCGCGAGCCGGACGAGCACCCACGGCAGGATCGGGCGCCAGCGACGGTGGTCGGCACGCGGATAGCCGGCCTTGAGCGCGATCTGGTAGGCCCCGATGAATGCCTTGACGAGATCGAACGCCCCGTGCCACAGCCGCGATTCGACCGTCGAGCTCTTCTGGTAACTCGCCGTGTACTGGCGCGTGATCTCGGCGATGACCGGTTCCATGCGCGCATCGATCCGCAGCAGCGCCTCGACCTGCGCCGGGCCGACTTCGCGGCGCGATCCGGGAAAGCCGGCGACCAGGTCCAGCGCTTCCTTCTGCACCGCCAGCACGTCGCCCACCGGCAGCTCGGAGATCCAGCGCTGCGCGTGCCCGGCCGACGACATCGGATCGGACAGCCGGCGCACCCAGGCCACGATCGGATTCGATCGCGAAGACGACGCGGCCGCCCGCTGCGGATAGGCCATCATCGCCCTCCGACCGTCATGCGGTCGACCAGCACCGACCCGACGTGCCGCGCGCCGCGGCGGTCGACGTCGCGGCCGACGGCGACGATGCCGCGGAACATGTCCTTCAGGTTGCCGGCGATCGTCACCTCCTCGACCGGATGCACGATCTCGCCGCCCTCGACCCAGAAGCCGGCCGCGCCCCGCGAATAGTCTCCGGTCACCCCGTTGACGCCGCTGCCCAACTGCGCGGTGACGAACAACCCGCGTCCCATCCGCCGCAGCAGCGCATCGAGATCGTCGTCGCCAGGGGAAACGACGAGGTTGTGGCTGCCTCCGGCATTGGCGGTCGAGGCGAGCCCCAGCTTGCGCGCCGAGTAGCTGCCGAGGAAATAGCCCTGGAGCACGCCGCGATCGACGACGGCCCGGGACGCCGTAGCCACGCCTTCGGCGTCGAAAGGCGCGCTGCCGCGCGCCCGGGGAAGATGCGGCTCCTCGCGGATCGACACCTGCGGCGCGAAGACCTCGCGGCCCAGCGAATCGAGCAGGAACGAGCTCCTGCGATACAGGCTGCCGCCGGAAACGGCCCCCACGAACGCGCCGACCAGGTCGGCGGCTTCCGGCGCCTCGAACAGCACCGGGCATTCGAGGGTGGCGAGCGACCTCGCGCCCAGCCGCCGCGCGGTACGCTCCCCGGCCGTGCGCCCGACGCTGCGCGCCGGTTCCAGGTCGCCGGGTGCGCGCGCCGCGGTGTACCAGTAGTCGCGCTGCATGCCCTCGCCGTCCTGGCCGACGACGCTGACGTCGATGTGGTGGCGCGAGCTCCGGTAGCCGCCCTGGAAACCCAGCGTGTTCGCGTAGACGAACTCACTCTCGCCGCGCGAGACGGTCGCGCCGTCGGAATTGACCAGCCGGGGATCGACGGCGAGCGCGGCGGCCTCCGCCTCGCGGCCGAGCTCGATCGCCTCGTCGACCGCGAGCATCCACGGGTGGTAGAGATCGAGGTCCGCCCAGGTCCGCGCGAGCCGGTCGACATCGGCGAGGCCGGCGCACGGGTCCTCGGCGGTGTGCCGGGCGATCGCGATCGCCTTGGCGACGGTCGCGCGGATCGCGTCCCGACCGAAGTCCGCGCTGCTCGCGTGTCCGCGGCGCCGGCCGACGAACACCGTGACCGAGACGCCCTTGTCCCGGTTGTAGGCGATCGTCTCGACCTCGCCCTTGCGCACGGTCACGCTCTGGCCGATGCCCTGCGATACCTCGGCTTCCGCCGCGGTCGCGCCTCCGGCACGCGCCGCATCGAGGACTTCGCCGGCGACCCGCTCGAGTTCGGCGGTCGCGACCGGAAACCGCCCCTCGCCGCCGGGTGCGGTCGTGTTCGCTGCAGGGATGCGGGCGGCGGTCGCGGTCATCGGATCCTGCCCGGAGGTCGGGACGACACGCGGCCGGCCTATCCGCCGACCCGAATCGACCAGGGGATCGGCTCCCACCGCACCGGTCCGCGACGGGCCTCGCGGAGCACGTCGTCTATCATAGCAAAGCCGGTCGCCGCCATGCCCTCGAAGAACCGCCCACCCGCCCGCGAGGTTTCGCCGTCCGATCCGGTCGGCGGCGCGCCTGCGCGGCCGTCCAAGACCGCCCGCAAGCACGCGATGCACGACCTGCAGGCGCTCGGCGTGGCGCTCATCGCGCTCGAGCCTCGCCGCCTGGCCGAGATGGAACTGCCGGAGCGACTCGCCGACGCGATCGCCGCGGCGCGCCGGATCACCGCCCACGAGGGACGCCGGCGCCAGATCCAGTACGTCGGCCGGCTGATGCGCGAAGTCGATCCCGCGCCCATCCGCGAGGCGCTGGACCGCCTGGAACAGGTCCCGCGGGAACAGAAGGCGCGCTTCGCGGCGGTGGAAGCGTGGCGCACCCGGCTGGTCGACGATCCGGCGGCGCTCGACCTGTTCGTCGCGCAATACCCGGACGCCGACCGTGCGGCGCTGGTCCGGGCGGTCGACCTCGCGCGCAACGCCGCGGGGAGCGGTCACGCGCCACGCCCGGGACGGGAGCTCTTCCGGCTGTTGCGCAAGGTCGTGGACGCCGCCTGATCCACGGCTACGCGCCGACCCGCCCGGGACGCTTTCCCACCCAGAAACCGAACCGACCGCCATGAACCTCCTGAAGCTCGGACTCCTCTCGATCTCGGACCGCGCATCGCAGGGCGTCTACGAGGACGCCGGCCTGCCCGCGCTCGAAGACTGGTTCGCCCGGGCGCTGAAGTCGCCCTGGCAGGCGCAGAAACGCCTCGTGCCCGACGAGCAGCCGGTGATCGAGCGCGCGCTGATCGAGCTGTGCGACATCGCGGGCTGCGATCTCGTGCTCACCACCGGCGGCACCGGCCCGGCGCCGCGCGACGTGACGCCCGAGGCGACTCTGGCGGTCGCGCACAAGGTCCTGCCGGGATTCGGCGAGCAGATGCGCCAGATCTCGCTGCGTTTCGTCCCCACGGCGATCCTGTCCCGCCAGGCCGGCGTCGTCCGCGGCCGGTCGCTGATCCTCAACCTGCCCGGCCAGCCCAAGGCGATCCGGGAGACTCTCGAGGGCGCACGCGGCGACGACGGGCGGCTGATCGTCCCCGGCATCTTCGCGGCGGTTCCCTACTGCCTCGACCTCATCGGCGGCCCCTATGTCGAAACCGACGAGGCCGTCTGCAAGGCGTTCCGGCCGAAGTCGGCGCAGCGGCCGCCGGCGTGACCGGCCCGCCATCCGGCGGCGCCGAAGCCCGGCAGCGCGCCCTGGGCGTCGCGCTCGTCGTCGGCTCCGCGGCGGCCTTCGGCGCGATCGCGATCTTCGCGCGCCACGCCTACGCGGCCGGCGTCGACGTCCCGACGCTCCTCGCGCTGAGATTCTCGCTCGCAGCCGTCGTGATGGGCGCCGCCTGCGTCGTGACGCGCGTGCGCTGGCCGGGCGGCCGCGACCTCGCGATCCTGGCCGGCATGGGCGCGATCGGCTACGCGGGCCAGGCGGCGAGCTTCTTCACGGCGCTCACGCTCGCCCCGGCCGGGCTGGTCGCGCTGCTCCTGTACCTGCACCCCGCGCTGGTCGCGGTGCTGGCGGCGTGGCGGCTGCACGTGCGCCTGCCGGCGATAGGGCTCTGGGCGATCGCGGTCGCGCTCGCCGGCACGGCGCTCACCGTCGTGCCGGCGCTCCTGACCAGCGACGCGTCGATCCGGCCGGCCGGCGTGGCGCTGGGCGTGCTGGCCGCCGCCATCTACTCCGTGTACATCGTCATGGGCAGCGGCGTCGCGGCGCGCGTGGACGCGCTCGCGATGTCGACGGTCATCATCGCGAGCGCGGCGGTCACCTATTGCATCGCGGTCGCCTTGCGCGGTCCCGCGTGGCCGGCGAGCGCCGCCGGCTGGTCCGCGGTACTGGCGATCGCGATCGTGTCCACCGCCGGCGCGATCACGATGTTCTTCGCCGGCCTCGCGCGGATCGGGCCGACGCGCGCGGCCACGCTGTCGCCGATCGAGCCGGTCGTGACGATCGTGCTCGCCGCGATCGTGCTGGGCGAGCGGGCCGGCGGCTGGCAACTGGCCGGCGGCGCGCTGATCCTCGCCGCCGTCGTCGTCCTCGCGCGCGTGCGCGATCGCGCTTGACCGCCGCCGGACACGCCGCCCCCCCGACGGCAGTCCGGACGCGCGCGCGACCCGTTCGCTACTTCGAGCCGGACATCCGCCGCCCCCCGTCTCCTCGGCCGGGACCTGGCGGACCGGCTCGCCTGGCCGGTCCGGGCCAGGACGCCGGGGTGCGCCCGGCGACCCTGCCTGCAGCGACGACGTGATAGATTCCGGCCGCGCGTCGCGTGGTCGGACCGGAGGGATGCATGGAGTGGGACTGGACGCAGTTCGCGAAGGCGGGCCTGGGAACGCTCGCGGCCATCGCCGTCGTGGTCGCGCTGTTCGTGATGTTCGTCCGCGACGTCACGCAGAAGCAGCACACGGTGCTGCGCAATTTCCCGATCATCGGCCGGTTCCGCTACTGGTTCGAGGAACTGGGCGAGTATTTCCGCCAGTACTTCTTCGCCAACGACCGCGAGGAGATGCCGTTCAACCGGTCGACCCGCTCTTGGGTCTACCGGCTCGCCAAGGGCGAGGGCGGCGTGATCGGATTCGGGTCGACCTACGACCTGCACGCGCCCGGCGCGCTCATCTTCGTCAACGCCCCGTTCCCGGTGCTCGAGTCCGACCGCCTGCCGACACCGCCGCTGGTCATCGGCGAGGGCTGGTGCCGGACGCCGTTCACCGCGCGCTCGGTCGTCAACGTGAGCGGCATGAGCTTCGGCGCGATCTCGGAGCCCGCGGTGCGCGCGCTGTCGCGCGGCGCGCACGAGGCCGGCTGCTGGATGGCCACCGGCGAGGGCGGCCTCTCGCCGTTCCACCTCGAGGGCGGGTGCGATCTCATCATGCAGATCGGCACGGCGAAGTACGGCGTGCGCGACGCGGACGGCCGCTACGACGAGGCGAAGATCCGCGAGATCGCGGCGCACGAGTGCGTGCGCGCGTTCGAGATCAAGCTCTCGCAGGGCGC
>JADZDA010000169.1 GCA_020851255.1 Burkholderiales bacterium
ACGCTGGGCGGCGCCGACCTGCTGCGCCGGGCGATGGGCAAGAAGAAGACCGAGGAGATGGCGAAGCACCGCGACATCTTCGTGGCCGGCGCCGAGAAGAACGGCGTGCCGCGCTCCCGGGCCGTGCTGTTGTTCGATCTGATGGAGAAGTTCGCCGGCTACGGCTTCAACAAGTCGCACTCGGCCGCCTACGCGCTCGTCGCCTACCAGACCGCCTGGCTCAAGGTCCACCATCCGGCGGCGTTCATGGCGGCGAACCTCTCGCTCGTGATGGACGACACCGACAAGCTGCGCGCGCTGCGCGACGACGCGCTCGCGCTGGGACTCGAGGTGCTGCCCCCCGACATCAACGCGTCGGGCTGGCGCTTCGAACCGGTCGACCCCGGGCGCATCCGCTACGGACTGGGCGGCATCAAGGGCACCGGCGAACAGGCGGTCGCCTCGATCGTCGCGGCGCGCGAGACCGGCGGGCCGTTCCGCGACCTGGCCGACCTCGCCTCCCGCGTCGACAAGCGCCTGGTCAACCGCCGCGTGCTCGAGGCGCTGGTCAAGGGCGGAGCGCTCGACAGCCTCGACCTGCGGCGCGCGACGCTGTTCGCCTCGATCGGCAACGCGCTCGCCGAGGCCGAGCGCGCGCTGTCCCAGGCGGCGCAGAACTCGCTCTTCGGCGACGCGGTGCAGGCGCCGGTCTCGATCCTCGTGCAGACCCGCGAATGGACCGACGCCGAACGCCTCCAGCACGAGAAGGCCGCCCTGGGCTTCTACCTGTCCGGACATCCGTACGCCGCGTACGCGTCGGAGCTCTCGTCGCTGGTCAAGACCTCGCTGCGCGACATCCAGCCGCGGCACGAGCGCTACCTCGTCGCCGGCATCGTCACGTCGCTGCGCCAGCAGACCGGGCGCCGCGGCAAGCTCGCGATCGTCACGCTCGACGACGGCCAGGGCTCGGTCGAAATGGTCGTGTACAACGAGGTGTTCGAGACGGCGCGCCCGCTGTTGCGCGAGGACGCGCTGATCGTCGTCGAGGTGAAGGTCACGCAGCGCACCAACGAGGACGGCGAGGCGCAGGCGATGCGGATCGCCGCCGAGCAGGTCTTCGATCTCGCCGGTGCGCGCCGGCGCTGGGGGCGCTGCCTGCGCGTCTCGTGCAACGGCAACGCCTCGGCCGAGCGGCTCGCCGACATCCTCGGGCCGTTCCGGTCGGAGGGACTCCGGGTCGTCGTGCACTGCGAGAACGCCCGCGCCAGCGGTGACGTCGAGCTGCCCGACGCCTGGCGCGTCACGCCGGACGACGCGCTGATCGCCCGGCTGGGCGAGTGGCTCCAGCCGGGCAACGTCCAGGTCGTCTATTGACGACGCGACGGCGGCTGCCGGCGCGCTACGCCGCGCTGCTCGCGCACGAAGGCGCGCTCAGGCTCGCGGTCCTGTCGCTGCCGATGCGGCTGCCGCTGGGCACGCTCGCGCTCGCCACGCTGCTGCACCTCAGGGACCTGACCGGCTCGATCGCGTTCGCCGGCTCGGCGGTCGGCGCGTTCTTCGTCGCGTCCGCCGCGACCGCGCCGATCCTGGGACGGTTGATCGACCGGCGCGGACCGCGCGGCGTGCTCGTGGCGACCGGACTCGTCTGCCCGATCGCCTGCGCGACCATGATGGCGGCCGGGCCGCTGGCGCTGTCGAAGCCGGCGATGCTCGCGGTCGCCGCGGTCGCCGGCGCGTTCTCACCGCCGATCACCGTGCTGATCCGTACGCTGTGGCGCGCGCGGCTCGCCGATCCGGCCGAGCGCCAGGCGGCGTTCGCGCTCGACGCGGTCGTCCTCGAACTCGCCTACACGATCGGCCCGGCGCTGATCGCGGTCGCCGTGGCCGTGGCCACGCCGCTCGCGGCGATGGCGCTGGCGCTCGCGTTCGTCGCGCTCTGCACGCCGATCCTGTTCGCGTCGGGTGCGCTCGCGTGGTGGGCTCCGGCGGAGATCGGCGACCGGCACCTGCTCGGTCCGTTGCGCGATCCCCGGCTCCTCGTGCTGTTCGCCGCCACGTTCACGCTGACGATGGCGTTCGGCTCGCTCGAGGTCGGCTATCCGGGTTTCGGCCGCGCCGTCGGCGCCGACGCCTGGGGGCCGGCGCTGATCGCGCTGAGCTCGATCGGCAGCGCGGTGGGCGGGCTCGCGTACGGCGGATTCCACTTGCACGCGCCGCTGCGCCGCCAGCTTCCGGTCGCGATGGCGGCGATGGCGGCCCCGCTCGCGCTCCACCTGCCGATCGACAACCCGTGGGCGCTCGCGCCGGTGGCGTTCGCCGCCGGCATGATGATCGCGCCGGCGATGACCGTCGTCTCGCTGCTGGTCTCCGAGTTCGCGCCGCCGAAGTACGCGACCGAGGCGTTCACCTGGTCCGCCACCGCGATCGTGACCGGGCTGGGCGCCGGCATGACGGTGTCGGGCATGCTCGTCGAGAGCCACGGACCGAACGGCGCGTTCGCCTGGGCGTCGGCGAGCGCGCTCGCCGCGTCGATCCTCGCGTTCGCGCTACACCGGATGCGGCCCTGACGCGACGAGCGCCCTCAACTCGGTCTTCAGCACCTTGCCGGTCGCGTTCTTCGGCAACTCCTCGACGATCCGGTAGGCGCGCGGCCGCTTGTAGCGGGCGATCGACGCGAGGCAGGCCGCGTCGAGCGCGGACTCGAAACGCGCGCGCGCCGCGGCATCGGCGAGCGGCGACCGGGGAACGACGCAGGCCACGACTTCCTCGCCCCACTCCGGATGCCGCCGACCGACGACCGCGACCTCGGCCAGTTCCGGGCAGCGCAGCAGCGCCTCCTCGACTTCGCGCGGATAGATGTTCGCGCCACCGCTGATGATCAGGTCCTTGCTGCGGTCCCTGAGCGTGAGGAATCCATCGGCGTCGAGCGTGCCGACATCCCCGGTGTGCAGCCATCCGCCCGCCAGCGCGGCGGCCGTGGCCGCGGGATCCCGCCAATAGCCGCGCATCACCGTGTCGCCGCGAACCCGCACCTCGCCGGGCTCGCCGTGGGCGTCGGCGCTTCCGATGGCGATCTCGATGCCGGTCTGCGCGATCCCCACCGACCCCAGGCGCGCGTCGTCGCCCCGGAGGAACGCGTCGGCGACGAGCGCGCGGGACATCGCGGTGATCGTCATCGGCGACTCGCCCTGTCCGTAGATCTGCGCGAGCCGCGGGCCCAGCACCGCGCACGCCGCCTTCGCGTCCTCGACGTACATCGGCCCGCCGCCGGCGACGATCGCCTTCAGGTGCTCGAGGCGGGCCGCGCGGAACGCCGGCTCGCGGACCAGTCTCTGGATCATCGTCGGCGCGGCGAACAGCAGCGACCGGTCATGCGCACCGATCAGCGCGGCGATCTCGGCCGGATCGAAGCCGCCGGATTCGGGGACGACGTTGACCGCGCCGCGCGCGACGTGCGGCACCGCGTAGAGCCCCGACCCGTGCGACAGCGGCGCGGCGTGCACGATCGTGTCGCCCGGTTCGATCGCCTCGACGTCGGAGAGGAACGATCGCGTCATGGCGACCAGGTTCGCGTGCGTGATCTCGACCCCCTTGGGCCGTCCGGTGGTGCCGCTGGTGTAGAAGAGCCAGGCCGGATCGTGCCGATCGACCGGCGCGGGATCCGCGCGTGGCGGAGGAGCGGATGCGATCAACGCATCGATCGATGCGAGCGGCGCGACACGGCGACCGGCGGATCCGCCCGGACGGTCGAGCGCCGGACACCATCCGTCGTCCGCGTAGACCCAGCCCGCGTCGCAGTCGTCGAGCACCCAGGCGACCTCGTCCCGGTGGAGTCTCGCGTTGACCGGGACCGCGACCATCCCGGCCCACCACGCGCCGAACATCGCCTCGAGATACCCGGCCTCGTTGCGCGCGACGATCGCGACCCGGTCGCCGGGTGCGAGTCCCTGCGCGGTCATCGCCGCCGCGAGCCGCGCTGCGCGGGCGGCGAAGCGCGCGTAGTCGGCGACCACGCCGTCGCCGCGAGCGAGTGCCGGACGCGACGGCCACGCGCGGGCCGTGCGCGCGAGCAGCCACGCGACGTTCGCGGCGGTTGCGGGATCGCCCATCGCGCGCAGTGTAGCGCCGCGGCGTCCTACAATGCGGTTCCGCAGCCCCTTTGCGACCGCACCCGCCATGCCGATACCGAACACGATGCGCCACGTCGTCATCCGCACACCGGGCCCGCCGGACGTCCTCGCCGCCGTCGAGGCCCCGGTGCCTGCGCCCAACGCCGGCGAGGTGCTGATCGAGGTCGCCTGGGCCGGCGTGAACCGGCCCGATTGCATGCAACGCGCCGGCAAGTACCCGCCGCCGCCCGACGCATCGCCGATACCCGGCCTCGAAGTCTCCGGCCGTGTCGTCGCGACCGGCGGTGGCGTCGACCGGCCGCGCGTCGGCGACGAGGTCTGCGCGCTGGTCGCCGGCGGGGGCTACGCCGAATACGCGGTCGCGCCGGCCGACTGGTGCCTGCCGATTCCCGCCGGCCTGTCGTTGCGCGATGCCGCCGGCCTGCCGGAGACGACGTTCACCGTCTGGAACAACCTGGTCGACCGGGCCGCGCTCGCACCGGGCGAGACGGTGCTGGTCCATGGCGGCACCAGCGGCATCGGACTGACCGCGATCCAGATCGCCAGGGCGCGCGGGGCCACGGTGATCGCGACCGCCGGCACGCCGGACAAGGTCGCCTACTGCCGATCCATCGGCGCCGACCACGCGATCGACTACCGTTCGACCGATTTCGTCGCCGAGGTCGCCCGGATCACCGGCAAGCGCGGCGTCGACGTCGTCCTCGACATGGTCGGCGGCGACTACGTGCCGCGCAATCTCGCCTGCCTCGCCGACGACGGACGGCTGTCGATCATCGCGCTCCAGCGGGGTATGCGGGCGGAAGTCGACCTGCGGGCGCTGATGCTGCGCCGGCTGACCCTCACCGGTTCGACGCTGCGCGCGAGCCCGCACGCCCGCAAGTCGGCGATCGCGCGGGCGCTCCTCGCGGAGGTGTGGCCGCTCTGCGCGCCGGGAAAGCTCCGCGTGGTCGTCGACAGCGTCCATCCGCTCGACCGCGCCGCCGACGCGCACGCCCGGATGGAGGGCGGCGAGCACATCGGCAAGATCCTGCTCGACGCGCGGCGCTGAAGCCGCCGCCGGTCCGCGCCCCGGTCCTCAGTAGGTCGCGCGCCCGCCGGAGAGGTCGAACACGGCGCCGGTCGAGAACGAGCAATCCTCCGACGCGAGCCAGGCGACCAGCGCCGCGATCTCGTCGACGGTGCCGAACCGGCCCATCGGGATCTTCGACAGCATGAAGTCGATGTGCTGCTGCGTCATCTGGTCGAAGATCGCGGTGCGCACGGCGGCCGGAGTCACGCAGTTGACGCGGACGCCGGTCTTCGCGAGTTCCTTGCCCAGCGACTTGGTGAGCCCGATGACCGCGGCCTTCGACGCGCTGTACGCCGGCGCGTTGGCGTTGCCTTCCTTCCCGGCGACCGACGCGATGTTGACGACGCGGCCGTAGTCGTTCGCCCGCATGATCGGCACGACCGCCTTGTTGCAGTGGAAGAGCCCGTGCACGTTCACGTCGAACACCCGCTTCCATTCGTCGACCGGATAGTCCCAGGTCGTCGCGTTCGGGCCGGTGACGCCGGCCGAGCAGACGAGTACGTCGAGGCGGCCGAGCGCGGACGCGGTGGACGAGGCCGCGCGTTCGACCGCCGGCCAGTCGGTCACGTCGACGGCCTGGACGTGCGCGCCGCCGGGCAGCGTCCGGTGAGCCGCGTCGAGCGCGACCGCGTCGCGATCCCAGAGCGAGACCTTCGCGCCACCCTGCGCGAGCCGCCGCGCGACCGCGAGCCCGATGCCCGCCGCGCCGCCGGTGACGACGGCCGTGCGGCCCTGGAAATCGAGGTGATTCATGGTTCGCGGCCTCCCTGTCGACAACGCGCATTGTAACGGCGGACCGGCACCTTGATTCCCGCACCGCGCGCTCGGCGGCCGCCGGGCCGGCGCGATCGCCTGCCCGGGCGACTATTCGCTTGCCGCCACCGCGCGGCTGCGGCAAGCTTGGTGCTCCCTGGCCCTTGATCGAGGTCCGCCATGCGCCACTCCTTCCTCGTCGCCGCGGCCTTCGCCGCGTGCTGCCTGTCCGCCCTCCCGACCGACGCCAGGACCCCCCGCGTGGCCGCTCCCGCGACCGGCACGCCCGCCGGTGCGTCCAAGGCGAGCGTCGCGACCTACGCGAGCCCCACGCAGGCCGCGCAGGCGCTGGCCGGCGCCGGCGTGACCATCTCCAACGCGAGCTGGCGCGGCGAGATCGGCATCGGCTCGTTCTCCACGGCCGGCGGGCTGGTCGGCCTCGACTCCGGCGTCGTCATGACGACCGGGTTCCTCGGAACGATCTTCCGTGCGAACCAGGCGAGCGACACGAGCGACATCCACGACTTCACGGCGGCGTCGAACGACGCGCAGCTCGACGCCATCGTCGCGCCGTACACGACCTTCGACGCGACGGTCCTCGAGTTCGACGTGACGACGTCGGCCTCGTCGATCACGATCCGCTACGTCTTCGCGTCGGAGGAGTACAACGAGTTCGTCGGTTCGGAGTTCAACGACGTCTTCGCGTTCTTCGTCAACGGCGTCAACTGCGCGAAGGTCGGCAATCAGCCGGTCACGGTCAACACGGTCAACGGCCAGACGAACTCTTCGCTGTACGTCGACAACACTGGCGGCGGCCGCGCGATCGAGTTCGACGGGCTGACCGTCGTGCTGACCTGCACGGCCGCGGTCACCCCCAACGTCCCCAACCGCGTGAAGCTCGCGATCGCCGACGTATCCGACCCGATCTACGACGCAGCGGTCTTCCTGTCGTCGGGCGGCATCACGGCGGGGGGTGGCACGCCGCAGCCGGGCGAGGACGTGCTCGCCGTCGAGTATTTCCACGCAGGCATGGGGCACTATTTCATCACCGCGATCGCCGGCGAGATCAACGCCCTGGACACCGGCGCGGTGGCCGGCTGGGCGCGCACCGGGCAGACGTTCAAGGTCTGGTCCTCGGGCACCGGACTCGCGCAGGTCTGCCGGTTCTTCACGACCTACTTCGCGCCCAAGAGCTCGCATTTCTACACGGCGCTCACCAACGAATGCGAGCTCGTCAAGCAGAATCCGATCTGGCAATACGAGGGCCTCGTGTTCCTGATCGTCCTGCCCGACGCCGGCGGCAACTGCCCGATCGGCCGCAAGCTCTACCGGCTCTACAACAGCGGCCTGACCGGCGCGCCCAACCACCGGTACACGGTGAGCCTCGTGATCCGCCAGCAGATGATCGACCAGGGCTTCACGCCCGAGGACGGCGCCGAGTGGTGCGTGCACGACTGATCCGGACGCCGGAATCGCCATGGCCGCCGACGGCGTCACGCGCCGCGATTTCCTGAACGGGATCGCGGTCGCCGTCGGCGCCGGCCTCGCGCCGGCGGCGCTCGCCGCCGCGGCGCGTGGCGCCTCCGCGGCGCCCTACCCGCCCGGCGACGGCGGGATGAAAGGCAGCAACCCCGGCGCCTACGACATCGCCCACGCGATCCGCGACGGCCGTCGCTTCGACATCGACGCGGTCGCAGCCGGTGAAACGTTCGATCTCGTCGTCATCGGCGCGGGCATCTCCGGGCTCGCGGCGGCCTGGTTCTGGAAGCGGCGCAGGCCCGGCGCTCGCATCCTGATCGTCGACGCGCACGCCGACTTCGGCGGCCACGCGCACCGCAACGAATTCCGCGTCGGCGACCGGCTGCTCGTCTCCTACGGCGGCAGCGAGTCGTTCCAGTCGCCGCAGACATTGTGGAGCGACCAGGCGAAGGCGCTGGTGGCCGCGCTCGGCGTCGATCTCGCGCGCTTCGACACCGCGTTCGACCGCGAGCTCTATCCGTCGCTCGGGCTCTCGCGCGGCGTTTTTTTCACCCGCGAGGCGTTCGGCACCGACCGGCTCGTCACCGGCGACCCGATGCGGATGGTCGCCGACGACATCGCTCCCAACCGGATGAACGCGCGCGCGGCCGAGGATTTCGTCGCGGACTTCCCGGTCTCCGAGGTGATGAAGCCGCGGCTGGCCGGGCTCTACACGTCGCGCAGCGACCCGCTCGCGGGGAAGAGCCTCGCGCAGAAGAACGAGATCCTCGACCGGACGTCCGATCGCGACTGGCTCACCAAGGTCTGGGGACTCGACGAGCGCGCCGCCGACGCGTTCCAGGGTCGCTCGCTCGACTTCTTCGCGGTCGGCATCGACGCGATCTCCGCGCGCGAGGCGTACGACACCGGGTACCCGGGTTTCGGCGGCATCGGTGTCGCCCGCGACGAGGAGGCCCTGAAGGAGATGGAGGAGCCGTACATCCACCATTTCCCGGACGGCAACGCGTCGCTCGCACGGCTCCTCGTCCGCTCGCTCGTGCCCGGCGCCGCGGCGGGCGCGTCGATGGAGGACATCGTCGGCGCGCGCTTCGACTACGCCCGGCTCGACCGGGCGGGCTCGGGCGTGCGCGTCCGTCTCGACAGCACCGCGGTGGGCGTGCGCAACCGCGACGGCGGCGTCGACGTCGCGTACGTGCGCAAAGGCAAGCTCGCGCGCGTGCGCGCCGGTCACGCGATCCTCGCCGGCTACCACATGATGATGCCGTACCTGATGCGGGAGCTGCCCAGGCGGCAGCGCGACGCGATGGCGGCGAACGTCAAGGCGCCGCTCGCCTACGTCAAGATCGCGGTTCGCAACTGGAAGCCGTGGGTGGCCCGCCGGGTCCACGAAGTCTCCAATCCCATGGGATACTACTCGCGGATCAAGCTCGACTATCCGGTCAGCCTGCGCGACTACCGGTTCCCGAAGTCGCCGGACGAGCCGACAGTGCTGCAACTGGTCCACGTCCCGCAGGCGCGGGAGGCCGGGCCGGACCTGCGCACCAAGTGGCGGACCGCGCGAACGATCCTGTACGCGACGCCGTTCGAGACCTTCGAGCAGAAAGCCCGCGATGAATTGACGCGGATCTTCGGTGGAGCCGGCTTCGACGCCGCGCGCGACATCGCCGCGATCACCGTCAACCGCTGGGGCCACGGCTACTCGTACGCGGGCTCGACGCTGTTCGACGCCGACGGCGACGACGAGAAGATCCCGGAAGCCGCGCGGCGGCGGGCCGGGCGGGTCGCGTTCGCGGGCTCGGACGCCGACTGGAATCCGTACGCGCACGCGGCGATCGACCAGGCGCATCGCGCGGTCGACGAGCTCCTCGGCGCGGCGAAGCCGGCGTAGGGCCGACCCGGCGCGGGCCGCCTTCGACGCTCAGCGGTGGCAGCGGTCGCTGCCCGAATCGAACGTCGAGCCGTTGCCGGCCCGCACGAACGCCCAGCGATAGCCGTCCGCTTCGAGGAAAAGCCGCAGCACGCCGTGATCGCCGGCGTAACGGACCTCGCTGTTGGGACGCGGCGCCGGGAACGGGTACAGCGGCGCCCCGCCGGTGCCGACGACGAACGTGCGGATTCCGCGGGTGGAATCCGCGATGCCGTTCGCGTCCTGCCGCGCGAAGCGCTCGTAGCCGTGGTCGTGGCCGTTCAGCACGACGTCGACACCGGCCGTATGGAGCGCCGACAGGACCGTCGCCATCTTCGGGTCGTTCCCGTGCAGCCCCGAGCTCGTGACCGGGTGGTGCCAGACCGCGATCGTGCACAACGCGTCCCGGCTTTGCGCGAGGTCGGCGGCGAGCCACTGCGCCTGCGCCGACGCCGGATCGGCGTCGACGTTGCTGTTGAGCGAGATGAAGTGCCACCCGCCGGCGTCGAAGCTGTACCAGCCGCGCCGGTCCGGCCCGGCCAGCGTGCCGAAGTACCCGAAATATCCGTCGGCGCCAGGCGTCGCGTAGTCGTGATTGCCCGGCGCGGGCCGCGTGCGGCTCCGGTACGCGCCCCAGGTCGGGTGATAGCAGTCGCTGAATTCCGTGTGTGCGCCGACCGGGTAGGTGTTGTCGCCGAGGGTCAGCACGACCGCGTCGTCGGGCGCGACCAGCGCCGCGGTGCGCGCGGCGGCGCTGGCCGAAGGCGCTCCGCCGCTGCAGTCGGCGATGTCGCCGGCGGCGACGACCTTGAGCGACGGCGGCGCGGGCGGCGGCGAGTCGCCGCCTCCGCCGCAGCCGGCGAGCCCGGCGGCCGCCGCGACCAGCGTCGGTCCGAGCACGCGGAGCTGCGGCGGGCGGCGGTTCGACATGGTCGGGCCTGGCTCCGGTTTCGCGCGGCGCCGAACGGGAGTGTACGTACGCATCGACGCCGCGCGCGTCCGCGAACCCTCGAATCCTGGTGCCGGCACCAGGGATCGAACCCGGGACCTTCGGTTTACAAAACCGCTGCTCTACCTGCTGAGCTATGCCGGCGTACGGGCGTCATTCTATCGGGCCGCGGGGACGGGAATCCGCAGCGCACCAACCGCCGCGCAGTTCCCCGGCGGCTATTTGATCACCTGCAGGTGCGGGGGCTTCCCGCGGGGCTTGCGATCGCCGTCCGCGGAAGCCTCGACCGGCGTGCCCTCGGGGCTGGTCGTCGCCGCCAGCGAGGCCACCGGGTCGTTCGCCACGGTGAACGCGAAGCCGTAGCCGGTCTCCTTGGCGAACACGCCGGCGACCGCGGCCATCGGCACCGAGACCTCCTGCGACGCGCCGTTGAACCGGGCGGTGAACTGGACCCACTCGTTGTCGACCGTCAGCTTGCGGGTCGCCGCGTGGGAGACGTTGAGCACGATCTCGCCGTTCTTGACGTACGAGGCCGGAACGCGCGTCTGCCCGTTCACCTTGACGGCGAGATACGGCGTGAGCCCGTTGTCCGCGCACCATTCGCAGATGGCGCGGACCAGGTAGGGCTTGGCGGACTGTTCGGACATGGCCGGGAAGGATACACCCGGGGGACGGCGTCCCGGCAAGCCGTCCGGCCGGCGGCTGGCGCCCGGGAAGGCGGCGCTACTTGCGCATCCCGCGCTCGGCGCTGGTCAGCGCCTCGGAGAAGGCCGGCCGCGAGAACAGCCGCTCGGCGTACTTGAGCAGCGGCGCCGCCGGCTTGGGCATCGCCACGCCGTAGTAGTCGAGCCGCCACAAGAGCGGCGTGATCGCCACGTCGAGCATCGAGTACTCGTCGCCCAGCATGTACTTGTGCTTGGCGAACACCGGCGCGATCTGCAGCAGCGCGTCGCGGACGAGATTGCGCGCCTTCTCGGCGTTCTTCTGGTTGTTCCCTTCGAGCGCGTCGATGTGGCAGAAGAGTTCCTTCTCGAAGCGGTGCAGGAACAGCCGCGCCCGCGCGCGCATCACCGGATCCGCCGGCATGAGCTGCGGATGCGGGAAGCGCTCGTCGATGTACTCGTTGATGATGTTCGATTCGTGCAGCACGAGGTCGCGCTCGACGAGCACCGGGACCTGGTTGTACGGGTTCATCACCGCGAGGTCCTCGGGCTTGTGGTCGAGGTCCACGTCGATGATCTGGAAGTCCATCCCCTTCTCGTGCAGCACGATCCGGCAGCGCTGGGAGAACGGGTCGGTCGTCCCGGAATAGAGGGTCATCATGGCGGTGTCTCCGCGGATCGCGGTGGTCGTCGGCCCGCGCCGCGGCGCGGCGCTGCCGCGGTCGCCGCCGGCGGGCGGGGCCCGCGCGGACGGCGTCGCGTTTCGACGCTAGTGGACGTCCTTCCAGTACTCGCGCTTCAGCCAGTAGGCGAAGACGAAGAGCACGCCGAGGAAGATGAGGACGATCAGGCCGAGCGTGATGCGCGTGTTGCGGACCGGCTCGCCCATGTAATCGAGGTAGTTGACCAGGTCGGCGACGAAGGTCCGGTACTCGACGTCGCCCATCGTGCCGGGCGTCTCGTTCGCGATCGTGCGGACCGCGGTCTTGCCGCCGGGCAGCGGCTCGGTCAGCACGAGGCCCTTGCTCGCCACCGCGGCGGCCGACGCGGCCGCGTGATCGGCGAACTCGGCGGTGACGAGCTTCGGCGTCCCCGACAGCTCCCACAGGACGTGCGGCATGCCCACGCTCGGGAAGACCAGGTTGTTCCATCCGGTCGACGACGACGGATCGGCGTAGAAGCCGAGCAGGTAGTTGTACAGCCAGTCGCTGCCGCGCACCCGCGAGATCACCGACAGATCGGGCGGCGGCGCCCCGAACCACGCCTTCGCGTCGGCCGGGCGCATCGCCACCGTCATCACGTCGCCGATCTTCGCGCTGCCGAAGACGAAGTTCTCGCGGATCTGGTCCTCGGTGAGCCCCAGGTCGGTGAGCCGGTTGTAGCGCATGTACTTCGCGCTGTGGCAATTGAGGCAGTAGTTGACGAAGTTGCGGGCGCCGCGTTGCAGCGACGCCGTGTCGAGCCGCTTGACCGGCGCGGGCTCGAGCTTCAGGTCGCGCCCGCCGGAGGCCGGCGCCTCGCCGGCGCCGAGGAACGCGGTCGCGGCGGCGACCAGGAGGACAGCGAGGTTCTTGGCGTTCATCACGACGTCACCCGAGTCGGTTCCGGCTTGGTCTTGTCGATCGCGGTGTACCAGGGCATCAGCACGAAGAACGCGAAGTAGAGCGCGGTCAGGACGCGTGCGGCCACGGTCGCGCGGTCGACGCCGCCCACGAGCGGCGTCGATTCGGCGTACTGTCCCCAGACGGTGATCGGCACGACGCCGAGGTAGCCCAGGATCAGGAAGCTCACGACGAACACCGCGAGCCACGCCTTGTAGAGCCCGCCGCGGTAGCGGATCGAGCGCACCGGGCTGCGGTCGAGCCAGGGCAGCGCGAAGAAGATCACGACGGCGAGGCCCATGACGATCACGCCCCAGACCTGGGTGCCGAAGTAGGAGGGCACCGCGCGCAGCATCGCGTAGTACGGCGTGAAGTACCAGACCGGCGCGATGTGCTCGGGCGTCTTGAGCGGATCGGCGGGTATGAAGTTGTTGTACTCGAGGAAGTACCCGCCCATGTCCGGCATGAAGAACATGATCGCGGAGAACACCGCGAGGAACACGATCACGCCGACGATGTCCTTGATCGTGTAGTACGGGTGCGAGTAGATGCCGTCGAGGTACAGCCCGGTCTTCGGGTCCTTCGGCTGCTCCTTGATCTGCACGCCGTCGGGGTTGTTCGACCCGGTCTCGTGCAGCGCCATCAGGTGCGCGGCGACCAGTCCGAGCAGCACGAGCGGCACGGCGATCACGTGGAACGCGAAGAAGCGGTTCAGCGTGACGTCCGAGATCGTGTAGTCGCCGCGGATCCAGACGGCCAGGTCC
>JADZDA010000170.1 GCA_020851255.1 Burkholderiales bacterium
ATGGACGTGACGGCGGAAGGCGTCGCGGGCGAACTTCTGGGCGGCCGTCTGTCGGCTGACCTGACGATGCGGCGCAGCCCCGACGGATTGGGGTTGCAGGGCTGGGTCGGGATCACGGATGCCGATGCGACGCAATTGCTGTTCGGCGACGGCACCGCGCCGCTGACGGGTCAGGCGGCGCTGACCCTGCAATTCGAAGGCCTGGGCCGCAGCCCGCGCGCCCTGGTCGGATCGCTCAACGGGACCGGCACGCTGACGCTCGACCAGATGCGGGTCGCCTCGCTCCACCCGAATGTATTCGCATCCGCAATGCGCAGCGTCGATCAGGGACTGCCGATCGATGCGCCGCGGGTCCGCGACGTCGCGAACCGCGGTCTCGATGCCGGTCCGCTCGTGGTGCCGCATGCCGAGGCGACGCTGACGATCGCCGCCGGCGTCGCCCGCATCGACACGTTCAAGGCGCGCGCCGAGGCCGCCGACCTCGCCGTGACCGGCTCCTATGACTTTTCCGATGCCCGGATCGATGTGCGGCTCGCGATGGCGGGCCCGGCGGCGGGCACGTCGCTGCAGCCCGAGATCGCGGTGCAGTTGCGGGGGCCGGTGTCGGCGCCCGAACGCGTTCTGGATATTTCCGCGCTGACCGGATGGCTCGCATTGCGCTCGGTCGACCGGCAGACGAAGAAGCTCGAGGCGATCGAGCAGGGCCGGCCCGCGGAGGCGGTATCGCCGCCGGAGCAGCGGGAGCCCATTCCGCAACGCGAGGCGCCCGCGGCTGCACCGCGATCAGACCTGCCTGCGGCACCGCCGCGGCGGTCGCCGCCGCAGGCCGCGTCCGAGCCGCTGCCGCCGCCGGTCGCGATCAGACCCGCGGCCAGCGAGCGCCGGCGCATACTCCCGCAGCAGCACCGGCCGGATCCGCACAGAGCCGAGCCGCAGAGGGCCGAGACCCAGCGTCCGGCCGGCGCCAATCCGTTCCCCGCGCCGATCGGCACGCCGCCGCCGCCACGGGTGTTGCAGCCGCTGCCGCCGCAAACCGTGCGGCCGGCTTTCTGAAAGCGGTGCAAAGTTCTGATCAGGTTGAATCGCACCGCGGTCCATTGTCATCGCCCGCGCAAGCGGGCGATCCAGTAGCCGCAAAATTCTCAGGTGTTTACCGGATGCCCCGCTTTCGCGGGGCATGACAAAGAGAACGCTGGTCGAAGAGAGCGACGCTACGTCCCGCTTCGCATCTGCCGCGTATCCTTGTCGATGGATTGCGCCCGATAATGATCGAGCACGAACAACCGGATCGCGGAAGACAGATTGCCGTGCCGCCTTTGTGAATCGATGCTCGCGACCAGATCCGAGAGCGTCATGTTGCGCGCGTCGGCGATTTCCTTCAGTCCCTTCCAGAACGCGTCTTCAAGACTCACGCTCGTCTTGTGCCCTGCGATGACGATCGATCGTTTCACGACCGGCGACTTCATTGGCCTCTCCGCTTCCAATCCGGTGGCCGTCGAGATTGCTTGCAGACTTGTCACGTTGCGCCCCTTCCAGTTTGCGCTCCGCCTTCGATCGACCATGGAATAGTCGACGCGCCGCAGCGTGATCCGCGTTACGCTGCCGGTCGCGATTCTTCCGCGCCAGCCGAAGATTCAAGACGTCGCCCATCAAAGACCCGGCAGTTACCGGCTATCTTTGGACCCCCTCGGGCCCAAATCTATTGACACATACCGGCTGTTGATTGCGCCATTAGCGTGGCGGCGGCAAGGCGGAATTGGCAATGAACAAGAATTGGAGTTTTCATCCGCTTAAGGGCTTCGCGAAAAGTTCGCTGGTGCATGAAACCGGCAGCGGGTGCGAATGGCGGCAAAAAGCTTCGCGCTTCCAAGCGATAGCGGTCAACGCGGTCGAATCATACGCTCCGGCCGCACCAATCGCTCAAATTCTTCCTGCGTGACGAACCCGCCGTTGACCGCTTCATCCCGGAGCGTTGTCCCATTCTGATGCGCGCGCTTGGCGACCTCGGCGGCATTATCGTAGCCGATCTTCGGGGCCAGCGCCGTCACCAGCATCAGCGAGCGCTCCATCAATTCGCGAATGCGCGGCTCGTTGGCGCGGATCCCCGCCACGCACTTGTCGGTGAAGGAGCGCGATGCGTCGGCGAGCAGGCAGATCGATTGCAGCATCGCGAATGCGATGACGGGCTTGAAAACGTTCAATTCGAAGTGGCCCTGGCTCGCCGCAACGGTGATCGTGGTGTGATTGCCGAAGACCTGGCAGCACACCATGGTGAGGGCCTCGGCCTGGGTCGGATTGACCTTGCCCGGCATGATCGACGAACCCGGCTCGTTGTCCGGAATGGAGAGTTCGCCCAGACCCGCGCGCGGACCGCTCGCGTGCCAGCGCACGTCGTTCGCGATCTTCATCGCGGCACCGGCGAGCGTGCGCACCGCCGCGCTCGCCTGCACGACCGCGTCGTGCGCCGAGAGCGCCGCGAACTTGTCGCGCGCGGTCGCGAACGGCCGGCCGGTCAGGCGCGCGAGCTCGGCGGCGACCGTCTCGGCGTAGCCAGCCGGCGCGTTCAATCCCGTGCCCACCGCCGTTCCTCCGAGCGCGATCGCGTGCAGCGCGTCGCGCGCCGTCTCGACCCCGCGCAGCGCGTCGTCGAGCTGCGAGGCCCAGCCGCCGAGCACCTGGCCGAGCGTCACCGGCGTCGCATCCATCAGGTGCGTGCGTCCGAGCATGACGACATCCGCGTGTTCGCGGGCCTTCGCGCGCAAGGTCCGCGCGAGGTCCGCGACCGCGGGCACGAGGCGGTCGTCGATCGACTCGACCAGCGCGACATGCATGACCGTGGGGAAGACGTCGTTCGACGACTGGCTCGCGTTCACGTCGTCGTTCGGGTGGATCGGCTGCTTCGATCCGATGACACCGCCCGCGAGCTGGATCGCCCGGTTGGCGATCACCTCGTTCGCGTTCATGTTCGATTGCGTGCCCGACCCGGTCTGGAAGACGACCAGCGGGAACTCCGCGTCGTGCCGGCCTTCGACGACCTCGTGCGCCGCGCGCTCGATCAGTACGCCCTTGTCGGCCGGCAGCACGCCCAGCGCGACGTTCGCACGCGACGCCGCGAGCTTCACCAGCCCGAAGGCGCGGACGACCGTCCGGCCCCAGCGATACCGCTGGACGCCGATCGGGAAATTGTCGATCGACCGCTGCGTCTGGGCGCCCCAGAGCCGGTCGGCCGGCACGCGGACCTCGCCCAGCGCGTCCTTTTCGATCCGGGCGCCGTGTTCCATCGCGCGATCCTACCGCGGCGGCGTGCCGGCCGACAGGGCCGCCGCGCGCACGTGCCGCGCGATCATCCATTCCTCGTTCGTCGGCACCACCCAAGCCTCGGCGCGTGACGGCGCCGCCGTGATCCGCGGGCCGTGCGCCGCGTTCGCCGCCTCGTCGAGTTCGAAACCGAGCCAGGCCGCCGAACGGACGACAGCGGCGCGGACCGGCGCCGCGTGCTCGCCGATGCCGCCGGTGAACACGAGCGCGTCGAGACCGCCCAGCGCCGCGGCGAGCGAGCCCAGTTCCCGCCCGATCCGGTAGGCGAAGAGATCGACGGCGAGCTTCGCGCGCGGATCGGCGCTCGCGAGCAGCGTGCGCATGTCCGACGACACGCCGGACACACCGAGCAGTCCCGACCGGTGGTAGAGCAGCTTCTCGAGCTCCCGCGCGCCCATGCCCATTTCGTCGATCAGGTAGATCAACACGCCCGGGTCGATCGAACCGGACCGCGTGCCCATCGGCAGCCCGTCGAGCGCGGTGAACCCCATCGTCGAGGCGACGCTCCGGCCGGCGGCGATCGCGCACATCGACGCCCCGTTGCCCAGGTGCGCGACGACCACGCGCCCGGCGGCCGCGCGTGCGTCGACCGCGGGCAGGGCCTGGGCGACGTATTCGTACGACAGCCCGTGGAATCCGTACCGGCGCACGCCGCGTCCGGTGATCTCCGGCGGCAGCGCGAACGCCTGCGCGAGCGCCGGCTGAGTCCGGTGGAACGCGGTGTCGAAGCACGCCACCTGCGGCAGCGCCGGCGACCGCGCGGCGATCGCGCGGATCGGCGCGAGATTGTGCGGCTGGTGCAGCGGCGCGAGCGGCACCAGTTCGTCGAGCGAGGCGAGCACCGCCGCATCGACGACGACCGGTTCGCCGTAGCGCGTGCCGCCGTGGACGACGCGATGACCGACCGCGGCCACGCTGCCCCGGTGCGGGCCCGAGTCGAGGTGCGAGAGCAGGAAATCGACGGCGCCGGCATGGTCGAGCGCGCGGTCGCCGCTCCAGGCGCGCTCGGCGAGCGTGGCGCCCGCGGGGTCCCTGGCGAGGAAGCGCGGGCTCGTCCCCAGCCCCTCGATCTGGCCGCGCTCGCGCAGCGCGAGCGCCTCGTCCGCGCCGAACAGCGAGTACTTGAGGCTCGACGACCCCGCGTTGACGACGAGGATCGCGTCGCGCACCGGCGTCAGGTCCGCTTGACCGTCCGCTTCGCCGCGGCGACCAGCGCCATCACGGCGGTCGACGCGAGCCGCGTCCGGACGGTGTCCGCGCGCGAGGTGAGCACCACCGGCACGCGCGTGCCGAGCACGATGCCCGCGGCATCCTCGCCGGCGAGGTACTGGAGCTGCTTGGCGACCATGTTGCCGGACTCGAGGTCGGGCACGACCAGGATGTCGGCGCGGCCGGCGACCGGAGAGTCGATCTTCTTGGCCTTCGCGGCGATCTCGGATACCGCGTTGTCGAACGCGAGCGGACCGTCGATGTCGCCGCCGGTGATCTGGCCGCGATCGGCCATCTTGCACAGCGCCGCCGCGTGCAGCGTCGACTCGAGCTTCGGCGTCACCGTCTCGACCGCGGAGAGCACCGCCACCTTCGGCCGATCGATGCCCAGCGTGCGCGCGAGGTCGATCGCGTTCTGGACGATGTCGACCTTGTCGTCGAGCGTCGGCAGGATGTTGACGGCGGCGTCGGTCACGAAGAGGAGCCGCGGGTACGACGGCACGTCCATCACGAACGTATGGCTGATGCGGCGCGCCGTGCGCAATCCGGTCGCGGAGGGCACGATCGCCGCCATCAGTTCGTCGGTGTGGAGGCTGCCCTTCATCAGCGCCTCGACCTGCCCGGTGCGCGCCATGTCGACCGCGAGCTGCGCGGCGGCGTGGCTGTGCTCG
The DNA here is from genome assembly GCA_020851255.1 of Burkholderiales bacterium. Classification (GTDB taxonomy): domain Bacteria; phylum Pseudomonadota; class Gammaproteobacteria; order Burkholderiales; family Casimicrobiaceae; genus VBCG01. The sequence goes on from JADZDA010000170.1 coordinate 5,199, forward strand.
GTCGACACGACCTCGATGCCGGAGAGATCCGCCTTCTCGGCCCTGGCGACGGCTCGTATCTTCGCTTCCGGCCCGACCAGAACCGGCACGATCATCTTGCGCTTGGCGGCCTCGAGCGCGCCGAGCAGCGAGTCGCGGTCGCAGGGGTGGACGATCGCGCAGCGCACCGGCGGCAGGCCCTCGCACTGGCGGATGAGTTTCGCGAAGCCGTCGTTGCGCCTCAGGATCAGCGACGGCGTGGCGACGTTCGAATAGACGACCCGCGACTTGGGCGCGGTGACGTAGGCCAGTCCGTCGACGAGCACCTCGCCGCGCTGGTTCTCGCAATGGCACGCGAAGGTGACACGACGGTCCTTCGCGCGCTTCGCACGCACGGTGATCGTGGACGTGAGCTCGTCGCCGACCGCGACCGATCCACGGTAGTGGAGCGCGGTCTCGCAGATCATCGAGCCCGGCCCGGGCATCCGCCGCAGGATCAGGTTCGACAGGAGGGCGACGGCCGCCGCGCCCGGCGCGGTCGGGCCCTCGGCGTCAGTACGGCCTTCGACGTGGAACGGATCGACCTCGCCGGCGACCAGCGCGAGTCCCTCGATCTCGTTCATCGTCATCGTGTGCTTCGCGGTGACGGTCGCGCCGACCTCGATCTCGGCGTAGGTCCGGTTCGTGATGTCGCGCATGATCTCGCTCCGGCGCGTCGATTGCATCAGGCGGCCGCTTTCGCCGCGCGGCGGCGGGCGCGGCCCGCGGGCCGACCGACCGTACGCGGCGACGGGAGCCGGGCCGGCGTGCCGGCGCCGGCGGGAACCAGCCCGCGCAACTCCTCGATCAGCGCGTGCTGGCGTTCGTTCAGGTGTGCGTCGGCCGCGAGCCCGTCGAACAGGTGATGCAGTTTGCGCCTGTCCGCCGCCGAGCGCACGAGCCTGGGCATCGTCCGCTTCGCCTCGACCGGTTCGAACTCGACGACGATCGTCTCGTCGTGCAGGATCCGTCGCAGGTCGTCCTCGGTCATGCCGCGCAGCAGTCCGGAGGGCTCGAGCAGCGCGCGCACGCTCTGCATCTGCGCGAGCTTGCGCTTGCCGCCGCCGGCCTTGGCGACCAGCAGCGCCGCGCGCACGATCGCCTCGGGCAGTCCGCCGCGGTCGATGTCGTCCAGCACCAGCCGGACCGCCGGGAGCGTGCGCGGGTCGAACCGCGTCTGCCGGCGGATCGCGGCCCGCTGGTCGGCCATCTGCAACGACAGCAGGTTGCCGTAGACCTGGAAGAACGCCGCCTCGCCGGCGGCGTCTCGCAGGTCGCGGACGAGGTCGAGCGTCGCGGAGACCGTCTCCGAAACGACCTGCTCGGCGCGCCGGCCCGCGTTGTCGGCCGCGCGCGGCTGGCGATGGGCGCGCGCGATCGCCGCCGCCGCGGCGACGCCGGCCATCATCGGATTGCGATCCGACCAGATCCACTGCTGGACGCGCAGCGGGTGCAGGTCGCGCAGCATCCGCGCGTACCACGCCGGAATCGCCTCGCGGATCACGGGACGCACGAGGAGCTCGTAGGCGCGTTCGGTCAGCTCGGAGAACGCGGCGACCGCCTCGAACGGCTTCTCGTCGACGCGATCGAATTTCTGCAGGCGCTTCAGGTCTTCGAGCGAACGCTCGTGCAGCGTGACGTCGTAGGTGATCTCCCCGTCGGCGCGGGCATGCTCGTGGATCTGCATCCCGTAGAGCCCCGGCGGCAGCGCCTGGATGTACTTCAGCACCTCGAGGATCTGCGTGTGTTCCTTCTTCGCGACCTTGCCGGACACGAAGATGCCCAGGTGCCCGATGTCCTCGTGGATCAGTCCGACGATCGTCTGGCCGTTGGCCTTGATCTCCTCGGTCGACGAGTAGAGGTCGGCGATCCAGTTGAACGCCTGTTGCGGCGGCGTGATGTTGTCGCCCATCGACGCGAAGACGATGATCGGCTGCTTGATCGACTTGAGATCGAAGTAGCGGCCGGGACCGAGCCGCGCCTCGCCGGCCGACAGCTTGTTGCCGACGAACAGGTTGTTGACGATCCAGCGGATCTCCTCCTCGTTCATCAGGTAGAAGCCGCCCCACCAGCGTTCGAAATCGAGGAACCGCTCGGTCTCGGTGTCGACGTTGTCGAACAGATGGTAGTACTTGTCCCAGAGCGCGTGAGCCGGATTGAGGTTCTCGAAGTTCGCGACCAGGTGCGCGCCATCGAACTTTCCGCCGCCCAGGTCGCTCGCGAGCAGCGACACCCACGCGCCGCCGAGCAGGCCCCCCGAGTAGCGCATCGGATTGTCGCCGTCGTTGCCGGCCCAGTAGGACATCGGAGCGCCGTTGATGACCAGCGGGCCGGTCATGTCCGGGCGCGCCGCGGCGAGCATCATCACCGCCCAGCCGCCCTGGCAGTTGCCGATCAGCGTCGGCTTGGGGCTCGCCGGATGCCGTTCGGCGACGATCCGCACGAACTCCGCCTCGGCGTCGGTGATGTCGGCGAGCGTCTGGCCCGGTTCGGGATCCGGGAAGAAGACGACGAAGTAGACCGGGTGGCCGGCGGACAGCGCCACGCCGACTTCGGACTCTTCCTTGAAGCCGCCGATGCCCGGCCCGTGGCCGGCGCGCGGGTCGATGATGAGGAACGGCCGCTTGTTCTCGTCGATGCGGACATCGGCCGGCGGGACGATCCGCAGCAGCGCGTAGTTGCACGGCCGTTCGAACGTCCGCGCGTCGGCGAGCATCTCCCAGTCGTGATGGAGCAGCGGCGGCATGCCGGCGGCCGCGTGGTCGAGCCAGTTGTTGCCGCGCTCGCGGATCGTGTCCCAGAAGAGCGCGGTCCGCTGGGCGAAGTCCACGCCGTAGCCGAGCCAGTCGGACCACCACTGCTGCGGCGAGGTGGCCGGCAGTCCATGCCGCAGGTAGGCCGTCTGGGCACCGCGAACCCGCTCGCCCCAGGCGGACGCGGCGGACTTCGCGCGCCGTCCGAGCGTCGTCGAAACGTTGCGGGAGATGTCGATCGATCGGTCGATCGTCTTGTTGAGGTCGGGCATCGCTGGGTCTCGAAGGTGGCGTCCCGGGGCCGGTCGGGCGCGCCGAGGCGGGCCGGCGCTCGGGATGTTGCGCCGCAACAAATCACTCTATCACAGCCTGGACCCGGCCGCTCCAGCGAAAAGGGCGGCCCGGTGGCCGCCCTCCTGCTCGCGTCGCGTACCGCCCGCGCCGGTCAGGCGCGGTGGCGCAGCTTGCGGATCGCCTCGAGCTGGGCGAGCGCCGTGGCGAGTTCGGCCTCGGCCTGGGCGATCTCCTCCTTCGAGGTCTTGTTCGCCATCGCTTCCTCGGCGGCCTTCTTCGCCTCGAGCGCGGCCTTCTCGTCCAGGTCCTTCGCGCGGATCGCGGTGTCGGCGAGCACGGTGACGTGGTGCGGCTGGACCTCGAGGAAGCCTCCCTGCACGAACACGAGTTCCTCGCGCTCCTGGTTCGGGAGCTTCATGCGCACCGCGCCCGGCTTGATCTGCGTGAACAACGGGGTATGCCGCGGATAGATGCCGAGCTCGCCCATGATGCCGGGCAGCACGACGAATTCCGCCTCGCCCGAGAAGATCTGCTCCTCGGCGCTCACCACGTCGACTTTCACCGTGTTGGCCATCGCTCACCTCCCACGCGACACACGAGTACCGATGTGCGTCGTTGCCACGTCCACCAGGACCACGCGACGACGCGTGGGCCGGTCGAGCGTCGGCGGTCACCCGCTCGCCGGTGCCCCGATCCCTCGTCGCCGACGCTCCAACCGGATCGCGCGTCGGACCACCGCCGTTCATCGCTGCGGGGCTGCGCGCCTGCGCTCGCCGCCGCCCGGACAACGCTACTGCAGCTTCTTGGCCTTCTCGAACGCCTCGTCGATCCCGCCGACCATGTAGAACGCCTGCTCGGGCAGCGCGTCGCATTCGCCGTCGACGATCATCTTGAAGCCGCGGATCGTCTCCTTGAGCGGCACGTACTTGCCCGGCGAACCGGTGAACACTTCCGCGACGTGGAACGGCTGCGACAGGAAGCGCTGGATCTTGCGCGCCCGGGCGACCGCCAGCTTGTCCTCGGGGGAGAGCTCGTCCATGCCGAGGATCGCGATGATGTCGCGCAGCTCCTTGTAACGCTGCAGCGTCGCCTGCACGCGGCGCGTCGTCGTGTAGTGCTCCTCGCCGATCGTGTTCGGATCGATCTGGCGCGACGTCGAGTCGAGCGGGTCGACCGACGGGTAGATGCCGAGCGACGCGATGTCGCGCGACAGCACGACCGTGGCGTCGAGGTGGCCGAACGTCGTCGCGGGCGACGGGTCGGTCAGGTCGTCCGCCGGCACGTACACGGCCTGGATCGACGTGATCGAGCCGGTCTTCGTGGAGGTGATCCGCTCCTGCAGGCGGCCCATCTCCTCCGCGAGCGTCGGCTGGTAGCCCACGGCGGAAGGCATCCGGCCGAGCAGCGCGGAGACCTCGGTGCCGGCCAGCGTGAAGCGGTAGATGTTGTCGATGAACAGCAGCACGTCGCGGCCTTCGTCGCGGAAGGACTCGGCGATCGTGAGGCCGGTCAGCGCGACGCGCAGCCGGTTGCCTGGCGGCTCGTTCATCTGACCGTACACCATCGACACTTTCGACTTCGACAGGTCGTCCTTGTTGACGACGCCCGAGTCGATCATCTCGTGGTAGAAGTCGTTGCCTTCGCGGGTGCGCTCGCCCACGCCGGCGAACACCGACAGGCCCGAGTGGGCGGATGCGATGTTGTTGATGAGCTCCATCATCGTGACCGTCTTGCCCACGCCGGCGCCGCCGAAGAGGCCGATCTTGCCGCCCTTCGCGAACGGGCAGATGAGGTCGATGACCTTGATGCCGGTCTCGAGCAGCTCCGTCGACGGCGACAGCTCCTCGTACACCGGCGCCTCACGGTGGATCGACATCGACTTGGCGGCGTTCACCGGCCCGCGCTCGTCGATCGGACGGCCGAGCACGTCCATGATGCGGCCGAGCGTCTCGGTGCCGACCGGCACCGTGATCGGCGCCTTCGTGTTCACGACCGTCATGCCGCGACGCAGGCCGTCGGAGCTGCCGAGCGCGATCGTGCGCACGATGCCGTCGCCCAGCTGCTGCTGCACTTCGAGCGTCAGCCCGATCTCGTCCAGCTTCAGCGCGTCGTAGATTTCGGGGATCTGGTCGCGCGGAAACTCCACGTCGACGACCGCGCCGATGCACTGGACAATGGTTCCCTGGTTCATGGTGCCGTCCTAGATGTCGATTCGAATTCGGGTGTTCGGGGTCAAACCGCCGCCGCGCCGCCGACGATTTCCGAGAGTTCCTTGGTGATCGCCGCCTGCCGCGTCTTGTTGTAGATGAGCTGCAGCTCGTTGATGATCTTGCCCGCGTTGTCCGACGCGGCCTTCATCGCGACCATCCGCGCCGACTGCTCGGACGCCATGTTCTCGTTGGCCGCCTGGTAGACGATCGCCTCGAGGTAGCGCAGCATGATGCCGTCGAGCAGCACCTGCGCGTCCGGCTCGTAGATGTAGTCCCACGAGCCCTCGCCGATGTCCGCCTTGCGGACTTCGCCCGACGCCGTGCGGAACTGGCGCGGGATGGGGATGATCCGGCCCTGCCGCGGCTCCTGGCGCATCGTGTTGACGAAGTTCGTGAAGAACACGTAGACCTCGTCGACGTTGCCGTTCACGTACTGGTCGATCAGCGACTTCACCGGGCCCACCATCCGGTCGAGATGCGGCCGGTCGCCCAGCCCCACGGCGCTGGCGACGACGTTGCCGCCCATCCGCTGCAGGAAGCCCAGGCCACGGCCACCGATCGCGACGTAGTCGACCTCGACGCCCTTCGCCTTCCAGTCGCGGTGCGCGTTGAGCACCATGCGCAGGATGTTGGTGTTGAGGCCGCCGCACAGGCCCTTGTCGGTGGTGATGACGATCGCGCCGACGCGCTTGACCTGCTCGCGCTGGACGAGGAACGGATGGCGGTACTCCGTGTTCGCCTTCTGGATGTGCAGCATGATCTCGAACAGCCGCTGGACGTACGGCCGCGACGCGCGCATCCGGTCCTGGGCCTTCTTCATCTTCGAGGCCGCGACCATCTCCATCGCCTTGGTGATCTTGCGCGTGCTCTGCACGCTCTTGATCTTGTTGCGGATTTCCTTCGAGCCGGCCATCGTCAGGGTTCCACAGTTCGGCTGCTCAACTTCGTCGTTCCCGCGCAGGCGGGAACCCAGCGTCGTTGAAAGTCACTGGGCCCCCGCCTTCGCGGGGGCGACGGTTCAATAGGTGCCGGTCTTCCTGAAGTCCTCGATCGCCGCCGCCAGCGCCTTCTCGTCGTCGGCGGTCAGCTCCAGCGTCTTCGTGATCTTGTCGACGATCGCCGCGTACTTGGTCCGCATGAACTGGCGCAGCGCCGACTCGAACGCGAGCGCCTTCTCGACCGGCACGTCGTCGTAGTAGCCGCGGTTCACGGCGAACAGCGTCAGCGCCTGGTCGGCCACCGACAGCGGCTCGTACTGCGGCTGCTTCATGAGCTCGGTCACCGTGCGGCCGCGGTCGAGCTGCTTGCGGGTCGCCTCGTCCAGGTCGGACGCGAACTGCGCGAACGCCGCCAGCTCGCGGTACTGTGCGAGCGCCAGCCGCACGCCGCCGCCCAGCTTCTTGATGACCTTGGTCTGCGCGTTCCCGCCGACGCGCGACACCGAAATGCCCGCGTTGATCGCAGGCCGGATGCCGGCGTTGAAGAGGTCGGTCTCGAGGAAGATCTGCCCGTCCGTGATCGAAATCACGTTGGTCGGCACGAACGCGGTGACGTCGCCCGCCTGCGTCTCGATGATCGGCAGCGCGGTGAGCGACCCTGTCTTGCCCTTGACCTCGCCCTTGGTGAATTTCTCGACGTAGTCGGCGTTGACGCGCGCGGCACGCTCGAGAAGGCGCGAGTGCAGGTAGAACACGTCGCCCGGGTACGCCTCGCGGCCCGGCGGGCGGCGCAGCAGCAGCGACACCTGCCGGTACGCCCACGCCTGCTTGGTCAGGTCGTCGTAGATGATGAGCGCGTCCTGCCCGCGATCGCGGAAGTACTCGCCCATCGTGCAGCCCGAGTACGGCGCGATGTACTGCA
>JADZDA010000171.1 GCA_020851255.1 Burkholderiales bacterium
CCCAGCACGAGCTGCTCGCGCTGCCAGCCGCGCATGCGCGCGAACTCGTAGAGTTCGTGGAAGTCGCGCCACTGGGCGGGAATCCAGTGGCTGTAGCGGAACAGGCGGTAGCGGCCGTCGAGCCCGCGGTGGCGGGCGAGCCGCACCAGCACCCAGGGCAGGATCGCGCGCCAGCGGCGGTTCTCCGCGCGCGGATAGCCGGCTTTCAGCGCGAGCTGGTAGGCGCCGATGAACGCCTTCACGAGGTCGAAGGCGGCGTGCCAGAGCCGCGACTCGACTGACGAGCTCTTCTGGTAGTTCGCCGTGTACTGCCGCGTGATCTGGACGAGCGCCGGTTCGAGCCGCGCGTCGATGCGCAGGAGAGCCTCGACCTGGGCGGGCCCCACGTCGCGGCGCGCGCCGGGGAAACCGGCGACGAGTTCGAGCGCCTCCTTCTGCAACGCGAGCACGTCGCCCGCGGGCAGTTCGCCCGCCCAGCGCTCGGCGTGCGCGGCGCTCGCGAGCGGGTCGGAGAGCCGGCGTACCCAGGCGACCAGCGGATTGCCGAAGTTCCGCTGCGGACCCATCGGCACTCGCTGCGGCGTCGCCATCAGCGGCCCCCGACGGTCATCCGACCGATCAGGATCGAGCCCACGTGACGCGATCCGCGCCGGTCGACGTCGCGTCCGATGGCTACGATGTCGCGGACCATGTCGCGAAGATTGCCGGCGATGGTCACCTCCTCGACCGGGTGCGCGATCTCGCCGCCCTCGATCCAGAAGCCGGCGGCGCCGCGCGAATAGTCGCCGGTGACCGCGTTCACGCCGTGCCCGAGTTGCTCGGTGACGAGGAAGCCGCGCCCCATCCGCTTCATGAGCGCCGGAAGGTCGTCCTCGCCGTGGGACACGACCAGGTTGTGGCTCCCGCCGGCGTTCCCGGTCGTGCTCATCCCGAGCTTGCGGGCCGCGTAGCTCCCGAGGAAGTAGCCGTTGACCACGCCGCCGTCGACCACCACGCGCCGGCTGGTGGCGACGCCCTCGGCGTCGAACGGCGCGCTGCCGCGCCCGCGCGCGAGGTGCGGCTCCTCGTGCATCGACACCTGCGGCGCGAACACCGCCTTGCCCAGCGAATCGACGAGGAACGAACTCCTGCGGTACAGGCTCCCTCCGGAGACCGCCTGCACGTAGGCGCCGATCAGGTCGACCGCCTCCGGTGCCTCGAACAGCACCGGGCACTCGATGGTCGCGACCGGCCGCGCGCCCAGGCGCCGCGAGGTGCGCTCGCCGGCGATGCGCCCCACGGCGGCGCCGCTATCCAGGTCGCGCGGCGAGCGCGCGGCCGAGTACCAGAAATCGCGCTGCATCCCGCCCGCGTCCTCGCCGATCACCGAGGCGTCGATGTGGTGGCGAGAGCTGCGGTAGCCGCCCATGAAGCCGAGCGAGTTCGCGTACACGAACTCGCTCTCGCCGCGCGACACCGACGCGCCGTCCGAATTGACCAGCCGCCGGTCGACGGCGAGCGCCGAGCGCTCGGTCTCGCGCCCGATCTCGATCGCCTCCTCGACCGACAGCTCCCAGGGGTGGTAGAGGTCGAGGTCGGGCCAGTCGCGCGCAAGCCGGTCGGCGTCGGCGAGGCCGGCGCAAGGGTCTTCCGCCGTGTAGCGCGCGATGGCGAGCGCCTTGTCCACCGTGTCCCGGATCGAGGCGTCGGTGAAGTCCGCGCTGCTCGCGTTTCCGCGGCTCTTCCCGACGTACACGGTGACCGACACGCCCTTGTCGCGGTTGTAGGCGATGGTCTCGACCTCGCCCTTGCGCACCGTCACGCTCTGGCCGACCCCCTGCGACACGTCGGCTTCCGCCGCGCTCGCCCCGCCCTTGCGGGCGGCGTCGAGCACGCGAGCGGCGACGCGCTCCAGTTCCTCGGTGGCGACGGGAAAACGGTCCGTCTCGCTGCGGCCGGCGCCAACAGCTCTCGGGGGTGCGGTGGTCGCGGTCATGGAAAAGGCTGCCCGCCAGCGACACCTCGGTCGCGGCGCATCTGCACGGCAGCGGTCGTTTATCATAGCAAAGCCGCGAATCCCCATGACGCCTGCATACCGCCACCCGCCCGGCGCGAGCGACCTCCCGACCGACGGTCACGAGAACGCCCGCCCCTCGAAGACCCGCCTGAAACGCGAGATGGCATCGCTGCAGGATCTCGGCGTGTCGCTGGTCGACCTCGATCCGGCCCGGCTCGCCGCCCTGGACCTGCCGGAGCGCCTCGCCGATGCGATTGCGCTCGCCCGCGGCATCACCCGTCACGAAGCGCGGCGGCGGCAGATGCAGTACGTCGGCCGCCTGATGCGCGACGTCGATCCCGCGCCGATCCGGGCCGCGCTCGAACGGTTCGACCTCGTGCCCGCCGCCGAGAAGGCGCGCTTCGCCGCGATCGAACGCTGGCGCGAGCGCCTGCTGGCGGAAGCCGGCGCGCTCGACGCGTTCGTCAACGAGCATCCGGGCGCCGATCGCGACGCAATCTCGAAGGCGGTCGGCGCCGCGCGAAACGAGCGCGCCCGCGGCGAAGCCACGCGCGCCTTCCGCGAACTGTTCCGCATCCTGCGTCGCGCCAGCGGCGACGCCTGAGCCCGTCCATGTCCACCTTCACGATCGGCCTCGTCTCGGTCTCCGATCGCGCCTCCCGCGGCGCCTACGAGGACCAGGGGCTGCCTGCGCTCGAAGCCTGGCTCGCGAGCGCGCTCGCCACGCCGTTCCGGACCGAGAAGCGTCTCATCCCCGACGAGCAGCCGGTCATCGAGCGCACGCTGGTCGAACTCGCGGACGTCGCGGCCTGCGACCTCGTTCTCACGACCGGAGGCACCGGCCCCGCGCCGCGCGACGTGACGCCCGACGCGACGCTTGCGGTTGCGCACCGCGTGATGCCGGGATTCGGCGAGCAGATGCGCCAGGTCTCGCTGCGTTTCGTGCCGACCGCGATCCTGTCGAGACAGACCGGCGTCGTGAGGGGTCGCACGCTGATCCTCAACCTGCCCGGCCAGCCGAAGTCGATCCGGGAGACGCTCGAAGGCGTGCGCGACGAAGCCGGCAAGGTCGTCGTGCACGGCGTCTTCGCGGCCGTGCCCTACTGCCTCGACCTGATCGGGGGGCCCTACGTCGAGACCGTCGAAGCGGTGTGCAAGGCGTTCCGGCCGAAATCGGCCCTGCGGCCGCCCGCGAGCTCCTGATCCGAATCCGCGGTCGCCTGCGGGGACCCCGGGATCCGGCCGGGCCGCCGCTCCGCCTATCCGATGCTGAGGATCTTCATCGCCTTGGCCAGCGCGTCGACCGATTCCTGGTGCTTGCCGGCCTTGTGGAGCGCCTCGCCCTCCGCGCGATACTTGCGGACGTCGGCGAGCTGCGCGTCGGTGAGCTTCGGCGCCTTCGCGAGCGCCGCGTCGATCTTCGCCATGTCGGCCGGACAGTGGAACGCCGACGCACTGCCCGGGTACGCAAGGGCGACGGCAACTGCGAACAGACCAGCGAACCGTGTCATGGAAACCATCGATGTCCTCCTCGGAAGGCGACGGACCACAGGCGTTCCGTCCGCGTGCTCGGTCTGACCCGCGTGTCGCCGACCCTCCGCGCCGCTCAACGTATCATCGACCGCAGCCCTGCCCGTCCCCATGAACATTCCAACCCCCGCCAGTAGTCCTTCCGGTGGCCCGCGCGTGTCCTTCGTCATCGGCGGCGTGCAGAAAGGCGGCACGACGGCGCTCGCGGGGATCCTCTCCCGCCATCCCGGGATCGCGCTGCCGGCGCGCAAGGAGGCGCATTTCTTCGACGTCGACTCGCGGTTCGCGAGCGGCACGCCGCCGTTCGATGCGTATCACGGACTCTGGGGCGCCCGGTTCGGCATCGCGACCTGCGGCGACGCGACGCCCGCGTATTGCTGGTGGCCGCCTGCGGCCGAGCGCATCCGCGACTACAACCCCGCGATGCGCTGGGTGCTGCTGCTGCGCGACCCGGTCTCGCGCGCCTACTCGCAGTGGAATATGCTTCGCCAGCGCCGCCAGGTGGCGATGTCGTTCG
>JADZDA010000172.1 GCA_020851255.1 Burkholderiales bacterium
CGGGTGGGTCGGCTGCGAGTACAAGCCGGCGACCGGCACCGAGACCGGACTCGCCTGGCTCTACAAACTGCTCGATCGCAGGCCGGCGTAGCCGCGGCCGGCGCGCCGCGGGGCGAGCCGGGACAGTCCGGGTGCATGGCGCGTACGCGCGTCGGTACGGTCGCGGTTGACATTTGATCAAAGATCAACGATTCTCGGACCGCCCACCCGACGACGAACGACGCCATGCCCCGCCGCCCCGCACGAACCGGCACGCGCACGAACCGGGCGCACGATGCGCGCACCTCGCGTTCCGGGACCGATCTCGCGATCGCCACGATCCGCCGCTGGCTCGTCCGCGTGCCGGCGAAGGAGCCGATCGTCTGGGGATCGGGCGTGCGCACCGGAGTCACGCGCCTGGTGGTCGAGCTGACGACCAATGCCGGCGTCGTCGGCTGGGGCGAGACGATCTGCCTGCTCGACGCGATCCCCGCGGTGCTCGACCGCGCAGTGATCCCGCTAGCGATCGGCAGGCCGGTCAGCGATGTGGAGCGATTCCACCGGCACATCCTCGGGGCCGGCTACTACCACCCCAAGCGCGCGGCCGTGATGGCGATGTGCGCGGTCGAGATGGCGATGTGGGACGCGTGGGGCAAGGTCTGCGGCCAGCCGCTCTATCGACTCTGGGGCGGCGAATGGCGCGCGCGCGTGCCGCTCGCCGCCTACCTGCTGCAGAACGATCCCGGCAAGCTCGAGGCCGCGACGAAGCGCTACCGGTCCCGCGGCTACGGCACCTACAAACTCAAGATCGGCTACGACGAGCGCTCGGACATCGAGCTGACCCGCCTGGTTCGCGAAATCATCGGTCCGGACGCGCCGCTGCGCCTCGACGTCAACGGCGCATGGACGCCGGGCACCGCCAAGCGCCAGCTCGAGCGGTTGCTTGTGTTCGATCCGGCGTACGTCGAGCAACCGCTCGAGCTCGACGACCTGGACGGCCACGCGAGGCTGTGCGCGTCGCAGAGCGTCCCGATCGCGCTCGACGAGAGTGCTTACACGCTGCAGGACGTCGGCAACATCGTGCGCGCTCGCGCGGCCGACGTGATCCTGCTCGACCCGCACGAGGCCGGCGGGCTGTGGCCGACGATCAAGGCCGCGGCGGTCGCCGAGTCGGTCGGCATCCCGGTGACGCTGCACAGCGGCGGCGAGCTGGGGTTCTCGCAGGCGGCGTACCTGCATCTCGCCGCGTCGATCCCCAATCTGACGCTCGCGATCGACAACGAGATCGACCACCTGGGCGGGGACGTCGTCACACAACCGTTCGCCGTCGACCGCGGAACGCTCGCCGTGCCCGACGGTCCCGGGCTCGGCGTGTCGCTCGACCGCGTAGCGGTGGAGCGCTACGAGGTCGACGACATCCGCGGCGCCTATCTCGACCCGGGCCGCCCCGGCTGGTTCCCGACCAAGCCGGCCTACTGAAGCCAGGCCCGACAGCACACCCGATACCAAACCCGTTGCCGCAACCGGAGGTCCCATGCCACGATCGAATCGATTCGCCGCCGCGCTCGCCGCCGCCGCGCTCGCGTTCGGCCTGTCCGCGCCGGCGAACGCGCAGGACTATCCAACCAAGCCGGTCAGGATCCTCGTGCCGTATCCGCCCGGCGGCGCGTCCGACGTCACCGCGCGCGTCCTCGCCGACAAGCTCACCAAGCGCTGGGGCGGAAAGCCCGTCTTCGTCGAGAACAAGGCCGGCGCGAACGGCGTCATCGGCACCGAGACGATCGCGCGCGCCGACCCCGACGGCCATACGCTGGGCCTCGTCGCGAGCTCGCACGTCGCCAATCCGGCGCTGTTCAAGAAGCTGCCGTTCGATCTCGCCGACATGACTCCGGTGACGATGACGGCGCAGGTCCAGCTCGGGCTGGTCGTCCACCCGTCGGTGCCGGCGCAGAACGTGCGCGAGCTGGTCGCCTACCTCAGGGCGAATCCGAACAAGCTCGCGGTGGCGACCTCGGGTCGCGGCAGCAATCCGCAGCTCTGGGCGCTCGCATTCCAGCAGGCGACCGGGACGCAGATGATCGACGTCCCGTACAAGGGCAGCGGCGCGGCGCATCCGGACCTGCTCGCGGGGCAGACGCAGGTGATGTTCGATGCCGTCGCCGCCGTGACGCCGCACGTCAAGGCGGGAAAGCTGCGCATCCTCGCCGTCGGCGGCGAGAAGCGCTCGCCGTATCTCCCCGATGTGCCGACGATGCAGGAAGGCGGCGTGCCCGGCTACGCGATGGCCTCGTGGGGTGCGGTGATCGCGCCGGCGAAGACGCCCAGGCCGATCGTCGATTACCTCCACCGTGAGATCGTGGCCGTCCTCAACGAGCCCGACGTGAAGGAGCGGATGGCGGCGATGCTCGCCGAGGTCATCGGCAATTCGCCGGCGGAGGCCGCCCGCATCATGAACGCCGAGGAGGCGCGGCTCACCAAGCTGATCCGCGATGTCGGCATCCCGCCCGAGTAAGCCGGTGCCGGCCACGGTCGCCGCGATGACCGCGACGACCGCGATGCGGGTGGCGGCGGAACTGCGCCGGCGGATACTCGCCGGCGAACTCGCGCCGGGGCAGCGGCTCAAGATCGACGAGGTCGCGGACGCCTGCGGCGTCAGCCACATGCCGGTGCGCGACGCGCTGCGCCAGCTCGAGGGCGAGGGCGTGCTCGAGTCGTCTCCGCACCGCGGCGCGGTGGTCAAGGGCGTCGACGAGCGGTTCGTGCGCGATTTCTACGACCTGCGCGCCGCGGTCGAAGGCATGCTCGCGGAACGCTGCGCGGCGGCGATCCGCGCGCCGGAGCTCGCCGGGCTGGAATCCGCGGTCGAGGCCTTCGAAACCGCGGCATCGGCTGGCGCCGAAGCCGCGGTCGCCGCCAACCGCGGGCTGCACGACATGGTCAACGCCGTGGCGGACAACCGCGAAGCGCTCGCCGTACTCGATCGCGGGCGCGTGCTCGGTGATGCGCTGCGGGTGCGCTTCGGTTACGGTGCCGGCCGGGTCGAGGCGATCGTCCGCGAGCATCGCGCGCTCCTGCGGGCGATCTCCCGACGCGACGCCGCGCGTGCCGGGGATATCGCGCGGGCGCATTGCCGCCGGGCCAGGGACGACCTGCTCGCGAAGCTCGCCGGCACCGTGCGCCGCTAGCGGGTCTCGCGAACACGCGCGACCCGGAGCCGCCGCGCGCGACGGCGCTACATGTTGACGCTGAACCCGCCGTCGATGCTGATCGTCTGCCCGGTGATGAACGCGGACGCGTCGCTCGCGAGGAAGACCACCGCGCCCGCGACCTCGTCGGGATCGCCCCAGCGCTTCATCGGCGTGCGCAGGTGCACCCAGGCGACGAAGTCCGCGTTGTCGAGCAAAGCGCGGTTCATCTCGGTGGTGAAATAGCCGGGGCTGACCGCGTTGACGCGGATCCCGTCCGGCGCGAGCTCGACGGCGAGACCGCGCGTGATCTGGCGCGCACCGCCCTTCGACGCCGCGTAGGGAACGATGTTGGGCCGCCCCAGCTCCGCCGTGAGCGAGGTCACGTTGACGATGCTGCCGCGCCGGCGTGCGCGCATTCCGGGGATCACCGCCTGAGCCATCAGGAACGGGCCGGTGAGGTTGGTCGCGACGATCGCGTCCCAGTCCTCCTTGCGGAATTCGGCCGCCGCGCCGCGCCGCTGGATGCCGGCGTTGTTGACCAGGATGTCGACCGCGCCGTGCTTCGCCTCGACCGCCGCGACGCCGGAACGGATCGCATCGGCGTCGGCGACATCGAAGACGGCGATGTCGACCTTGCCGCCTTCGCCCGCGATCGATCGCGCCGCCGTCTCCAGCGCGCCGCGTTCGCGGCCGTTCAGCACGACGGTGGCGCCGGCGCGCGCGAGGCCGCGCGCCATCGCGAGGCCCAGCCCGCGGGCGGCGCCGGTGACCAGAGCGACACGGCCGGTCAGGTCGAAGGGGTTGGCGGAGGTCATGGCGGTCGGGTGGGGTCGAGGCCGGGTGAGCATTGTCGCATCGGAGCGAAATGGCGGTCCTGGCGAAATTGGGGTCAGACGCGAATTCCAAGTTTGGAAATCGAGTCTGACCCCCAATTCCCCCTCGAAATCCAAA
>JADZDA010000173.1 GCA_020851255.1 Burkholderiales bacterium
CCGTTGGAGGCCCGGTCGATGAGCTCGGCGGGCAGGGTCGGCTTGCGGTTGTCGAATACACCTACAACGACGCAGGCGCTTCGCTGCTTCTCGGGGCTGCCGCTCTTTATGGTAAATTCCATCGAAGATCCTTCGATCCGCCCGTTCCCGCCGCGTCGCGACGCCTCGGCGCGGCTGCCTCCCGTGCCCGCCGTACCGGCGGGTGCCCGTATCCGGCCCTGGCGATTGTTGCTCTTAGGGGCGGTTTGCGGCCATTATCGGCAAATGACGGCGAAAAAGTCAAAACTTTTCCCGCCGTCATGATCCTGCGCCGCGCGCTGGTCCGCGAGCTCACCGCCACGGCGATCGGGCTGTTCGTCGTCCTGACGGCGATCCTGTTCACGAACCTCGTGCTGCGGCTGCTCGCGCGCGCGGCCGGCGGCGCCGTCGCGCCCGACGGCATCGTCGCGCTGCTCGGCTTCAACGCGCTCTTCTACCTCAACATCCTGCTCGCGGTCGCGCTGTTCCTCACGGTGCTGCTCACGCTGTCGCGCTGGTACCGCGACAGCGAGATGATCGTCTGGCAGACATCGGGCGTCTCGCTCACCTGGCTGCTCAAGCCGATCCTCTGGTTCTCGGCGCCGTTCCTGGCCGCCATCGTCGCGCTTTCGCTGTTCCTGTCGCCTTGGGCCGAGCAGCGCAAGGTCGAGTTCGAGCGCCAGCTCGAGTCGCGCGACGAGCTCGCCTTCGTGACGCCCGGGCTCTTCCGGGAGTTCCGCCGCGCGAACCTGGTCGTGTTCCTCGAGAGCCTCAACACGTTCGACGGGACGATCCGCAACGTCTTCCTCCACTCGATCGAGGACGGGAAGGACGCGACGACGGTCGCCCGGATCGCCCGCCTGGTCGAGGAGCCGTCGGGCGCGCGCTACGTCGTGCTCGAGGACGGCCGCCGCTACGAGGGCGCGGCCGGACAGGCGGATTTCCGCATCGTCGAGTTCGAGCGGCTGGGCCGCGTCATCGAGCCGGCGGTGGCCCGGGCGCTGCCGGTGTCGCGCAAGGCCATCCCGACGGCGGCGCTCGTGGCCGCCGAGGGGAATTCCGAGCGCAGCGAGCTCTTCTGGCGGATCTCGGTGCCGATCCTCGCGCTGGTGCTGACGCTGCTCGCGATTCCGCTCGCGAACGTCAATCCGCGCCTCGGCCGGTCGTTCAACCTGTTCGCGGCCGCGTTCCTCTACCTGCTCTACACGAACTGCCTCAACATCGTGCAGAGCCTGATCGCGCAGGGCAAGCTCGACTTCTGGGTCGGGCTCGCCGTGCCGCACGCGGTCGCGCTCGCCGTCGTCTTCGTGCTGTTCCGCCACCAGCTCGCGGTCGCCGGGCTGTTCGGCGCCCGGCCCAGGCCAGGACCGCCGCCCGACGCGGCCGGGAGCCCGGCGCGATGAAGACGCTGACCCGCTACGTCGGACGCGACGTCCTGTTCGCGACGCTCGCGGTGTTCGCCGCGCTGCTGTCGCTGTTCGCGTTCTTCGATCTCATCAACGAGCTGTCGGACGTCGGACGCGGCGGCTACACGATCAGCGCGGCGATGATCTACGTCGCGCTGCACCTGCCGTCCCGCCTCTACGAACTGTTTCCGGTCGCGGCGCTGATCGGGACGCTGTTCGCGCTGGCGCAGCTCGTCGGCAACTCCGAGTACACGGTGATGCGCGCGTCGGGCGCGTCGCTCTGGCAGATCGGCTGGGCGGTGCTGCGCGTGGGCATACCGCTCGCCGTCGCGACCTTCCTCGCCGGCGAGTTCGTCGCGCCGCCGGCCGAGCGTCTCGCCCAGCAGATGCGCTCGGCCGCGAAGGGCGACGGCTCGCGGGTCGTCGCGCAGCAGTTCTCGTCGGGCTTCTGGTTCAAGCAGGACCAGACCTTCGTCAACATCCGCTCGGTGCTCGCGGACCTGACGCTCGTCGGCGTGCGGATCTACGAGTTCGACGCCGACATGCGGCTCAGCGCGGTGCGCGCCGCGGAGACCGGACGCTTCGCCGGCGACGGCCGCTGGACGCTCTCCGGGGTCAAGGCGACCGAGATCGTCGACGGCGTGGCGAAGGTATCGAGCGCGCCGACCTGGACCTGGACGAGCGTGCTCCGGCCTTCGCTGCTCACCGTCTACCAGGTCGCTCCCGAGCGGCTCGAGATTCCGGTGCTCTGGGACAACATCCGCCTGCTCGGCGCCGGCGGCGCCACGCGGACCGGCCGCTTCGAGATCGCCTTCTGGAACAAGATCTTCTATCCGGCCGCCGTGCTGGCCATGATGCTGGTCGCGCTGCCGTTCGCGCATTTCCAGCGCCGGGCGGGTGGCGTCGGATTCCGGATCTTCGCCGGCACGATGCTGGGACTCGCCTTCTTCCTCGTCGGCCGGCTCTTCTCCAGCCTGGGCGTGCTGAACGACTGGCCGCCGCTCGTCTCCGCGACGATGCCGCTCTTGATCTTCGCCGCGGTCGCCGTCGGCATGCTGGCCTGGATCGAGCGGCGGTGAGCATGCCGCGGCTGTGGCGCGACGCCTCGGCGTCCGCGCTCGTCGCCGGGTTCGTCACCGTCCTGGTCGGCTACACGAGCTCGGCGGCGATCGTGTTCGAGGCCGCGCGAGCGCTCGGCGCCGGCGACCGCGAGATCGCCTCCTGGATGGGCGCGCTCGGCGTCGGCATGGGCTTCACCTGCATCGCGCTCTCCCTCCGGTGGCGGGTGCCGGTGGTCACCGCGTGGTCGACCCCGGGCGCGGCCATGCTCGTCACCGGCGTGGCCGGCGTTCCGATGGCCGAGGCGATCGGCGCGTTCGCCGTCTGCGGCGCGCTGTGCGCGATCGCCGGCTTCTCGGGCGCGTTCGAGCGCGCGATCGCGCGGATTCCGGTCGGCGTCGCGGCCGGCATGCTGGCCGGCGTGCTGCTGCGTTTCGGACTGGGCGCGTTCGCGGCGCTCCAGACCGATTTCGCGCTCGTCGCGTCGATGACGGTGGCCTGGCTGGCCGGCCGCCGGTGGTTCCCGCGTTACGCGATCCCCGCGGTGCTCGTCGTCGGCGCCGTGGTCGCCGCCGCGCAGGGGACGCTCGCGCCCGGATCGATCGCCGTCGACGTCGCGCGGCCGGTCTGGACGACGCCGGCCCTCTCCTGGGCGGCGGTGGCCGGCATCGCGCTGCCGCTGGTCCTCGTGACCATGGCGTCGCAGAACGTCCCCGGCGCGGCGACGCTGCGCGCATCCGGCTACGCGCACGCGCCGATCTCGCCGATCGTCGGGTGGACCGGCGTCACCACCGTCGTCCTCGCGCCGTTCGGTGGATTCGCCTACAACCTCGCCGCGATCACCGCGGCGATCTCGATGAGCGAGGAAGCGCATCGCGACCCCGCGCGCCGCTACGTCGCCGCCGTGGCCGCCGGCGTGTGCTACCTCGTCCTCGGCGTCCTGGGAGCGACCGTCGGCGCGCTGTTCGCCGCGTTCCCCCGCGCGCTCGTCGTCGCGGTCGCCGGACTCGCCCTGATCGGGACGATCGGCAACGCGCTCGCCGCGGCGATGCGCGTAGACGCCGAACGCGACGCCGCACTGGTCACGTTCCTGGTCACCGCCTCGGGCGTCACGCTGGCCGGCGTCGGCAGCGCGTTCTGGGGCCTGTGCGCCGGCGCGGTCCTGCTCCTCGCCAGACCGCAGCGCGCAAATCCGGCCGCGCGCCGCTGATTCCAGGGCCGGCGGGGCCGGCGGGCGGCTCGAGGGACGCCGGCTGGCTGCGGTGCCCCGACTGCCGGACTGCGGCCTGTCCGGCCGGCACGCTATTTGCAACCAATTGTTTTATGGAGAAATCTTCGCCGCCGTATCGGCCAGACTATCCATACTATCTGTAGGGTTTTCGTGCCCGGTTGCCGTAGATCGGCAATCAGCGCAGCGGATTCGACGAATAGATGACTCCGCGCGCCGAACCGGCTAGAATGTTGCGGCGCAACAAACCCGAGGGGACCACGATGGACTTCCACAACAAGGTAGCAGTCATCACCGGCGGCGGCAGCGGCATCGGTCGCGCGGTCGCCAACGCGATGGCGAAGCGCGGCGTGCGCGCGATGGCGCTCGTCGACATGAGCGACTCGATCGAGGACGTCGCCGACAAGCTGAACGCGGAAGTCGGTCGCAAGGTCGCGATTCCCTTCCAGGGCAACACGACGGACGAGGCGTTCCGATCCTCGGTGTACGACGCGATCAGCCGCCATTTCGGCCCGGTGTCGCTGTGCGTCCCCGCCGCCGGCATCACGCGCGACGACCTCGCGATCCGCATCGACAAGAACACCGGCAAGGCGCGCATCTATCCGCTCGACCGGTTCAAGCTCGTCGTCGACGTGAACCTGATCGCGCCGGTGTACTGGGCGCTCGAGATGATCGGGCGCATCGCCGAAGATCGCGCCGTGCGCGGACTCAAGCGCTGGATGCCCGCCGAGGGGATGCAGGGCTCGGTCGGGTTCATCGGCTCGATCTCGTCGCAGGGCAACCGCGGCCAGATCTCCTACGCGAGCACCAAGGCCGGACTCGAAGGCGCGGCCGCGACGATCATGAAGGAGGCGATCTTCCACGGCGTGCGCTGCGGGGTGATCCATCCCGGCTTCACCGACACGCCGATGGTCCGCGCGATGGGCGAGGATTACGTCGCGAAGAACATCCTGCCCTACACGCAGTTGGGCCGCCTGATCCGACCCGACGAGATCGCCGACGCGATCTGCTTCATGCTCGCCAATTCCGCGGTGAGCGGCGAGCTCTGGGTCGACGCCGGCTGGCACGCGCCGGCCTGACGACCGGCGGCCGGGACGCGGCGGGCGCGCGGCGCTCCCGCCGCGCGTTCACGCGCCGCCCTTCGCCTCGTGGCGCTTGAGCTTGCGCCACAACGACACCCGGTCGATGCCGAGCATCTGCGCCGCCTGCGTCTGATTGCCGCCGGCGGCGTCCAGGGCCTGCCGGATGTGCCGCCATTCGACGGCTTCGAGCGTGGGGAAGGTCCCGGCCGGGGAATCGCGGGCCGGCTCGGTCAGCGCCGCGGGCAGGTCCCGCGCCTCGACGCGTACGCCCGTGGCCAGCGCGACTCCGCGCTCGATCGCGTTGGCGAGTTCGCGCACGTTCCCGGGAAACGGATAGGACTCGAGCAGGTCGAGCGCCTCCGGCGCGAACGTGTCCACCGGGCGCTTCATCATCGCCGCGAACTTCCGCAGGAAGTGGCGGGCGAGCAGCGGCACGTCGCCGGGCCGCTCGCGCAGCGGCGGGATGTCGAGGCCCACGACGTTCAGCCGGTAGTAGAGATCGCTGCGGAAGCGCCCGGCCTCGACCTCGCCGCGCACGTCGCGATTGGTCGCCGCGACCACGCGGATGTCGGCCCGGACCGGACGCGTGCCGCCCAGCCGCAGGAACTCGCGCTCCTGCAGCACGCGCAGGAACTTGACCTGCATCGCCGGGGACATCTCGGTGACCTCGTCCAGGAACAGCGTGCCGCCGTCCGCCGACTCGATCAGCCCGCGCTTGGACGCGAGCGCACCGGTGAACGCGCCGCGCTCGTGGCCGAAGAGCTCGTTCGCCAGCAGGTCCTCGGAGAGCGCCCCGCAGTTCACCGCGACGTACGGGCCGCCGGCGCGCAGGCTCGCGTCGTGGACATGGCGCGCGAAGAGCTCCTTGCCGGTCCCGGTCTCGCCGCTGACGAGTACGTTGCAATCGGTCGGCGCGACCCGTCGCGCGGTCTCCACCAGCGCGAGGATCGCCGGCGACTGGGTCACGATCGGGGCGTCGCCCTCGTAGACCGACAGCCGCGTACGCAGCTCGGCGTTCTCGCGCGTCAGCCGCCGCTTCTCCAGCGCCTCGGCCACGACCTTGCGCACCTCGTCCAGCCGGTAGGGCTTGGCGACGTAGTAGAACGCCCCCTCGCGCATCGCCTCGACCGCGGACTCGGCGGTCGCGAAGCCGGTGATCACGATCACCTCGGTGTCCGGATGGCGCGCGCGCACGGCCCGCAGGACCGCGAGCCCGTCGACGCCCTCCATCCGCAGGTCGGTCAGCACCAGGTCGAATTCGGACTCGGCGAGCCGCTCCAGCGCAGCGGCTCCGCTCCCCACGGCGGTCGCCGCGTAACCGGCCCTCGCCATCACGTGCTCGAGGTTGGCGAGCGCGATCGGCTCGTCGTCGACGATCAGCAGATGCGCGCTCATCGGCCCGGAGTCCCCGAGGGCGCGATCGGCGCGATCGGCGCGGACGGGCCGGCGGCGACGGTCCCGGCGCCGGTCGGATCCGCGCCCGTGGCCGGCGGATCCGGCAGGACGATCCGGAAACAGGCACCCGCGCCCGGGGAGCTGCGCACGTCGATCGTGCCGCCGTGCTCCACGACGATCTCGTGCGCGACGAAGAGTCCCAGTCCCGACCCCCGGCCGACGTCCTTGGTGGTGAAGAACGGATCGAAGATCCGCGCGGCGATCGCCGGATCGATGCCCGGTCCGTCGTCGGCGACCTCGATCTCGACGGCCGGCGCGCGGTCCCGGCCGCCGGGCACGCGCCTCGCGGCGATACGGACCTCGCCGCGTCCCTCCTGTGCTTCGACCGCGTTCTGCACGAGGTTGAGCAGCGCCTGCTGGAGCCGCTGGTCATCGCCGCGCAGCCCGAGTTCGGCGTCGATCGCGACGACGATACGCGTGTCCGACGGGATCGCGCCGGCGAGGAACCCGATCGTCCGCTCGACCAGCTCGCGCAGCCGGACCGGGTCCCGGCGCAACGGGCGGTCGCGCGCGAAATCGAGCAAGGTCCGCACGATCCGCCGCGCGCGCTCGGTTTGCTCGTCGATCTGCCCGTGGAGCCGGCGCGCCTGCTGCGCGTCGAGTTCGCCCGCCTCCTCGATCAGGATCTGCACGCTCGACGAGATGTTCGACAGCGGGTTGTTGAGCTCGTGGGCGACACCCGACAGCAGCGTGCCCAGCGCGGCGAGCTTCTCGGAACGCACCAGGCGTTCGCGGCGCTGGTCGAGCTCGTCGAGCATGTGGTCCAGCGCCTGGCGCAGCGACACGATCTCGCGGTCCGCCGACGCGAGGTCCAGCGGTCCCCGGTGGCCGCGCGCGATCCGGTCGAAGTGGCGCTCGATCTCCTTGAGCGGCCGCACGATGCGCAGCGCGACCAGCGTGCCGGCGACGCCGATCAGCGCGAGCAGCATGCCGATCGACACGACCAGGTTGCCCTGGATCGCGTCGAGCGAGGCCTCGAGCATCGCGCGCTCCCGCCGCTCGGCGTCCTCGGCGAAATCGACGAGTTGCTTGCCGTCCTGGCGGATCAGCGCATCGAGCTCCCGGCGCCGCCCGGCGCGGTCGGCGGCCTCGGCGTACTCGTCCATCAGCCGCCGGTAGCGAGCGATGCCGTCGTTCAACTCCGCGATCCGCGCCGCGCCGCCGAACGACCGGAACGCCTCGGGATGCCGGGCGAGGAGCTCGCCCGCGCGGGCGAGATAGCTACGCTGCTCGAAGAGGTCCTCGGTCTGCCGGTAGAGGAAGTAGTTCTTCTCGAACCGGCGGATCTCGAGCGTCACCTCGAGGAACTCCGACACGACCGATCCGGCGCGGACCTTGTCCCCCAGGATCCGCAGCTCGACGTAGGCCACGGCGGAGATCGCAACCAGCAGCGCGCCGACGAGCAGGAACGCGACCGTGATCCTGGCGCGCAGGGAATCGAACATCGTTGCAGAATGCAACAATCATCCGATTTGCGCAACAGTCATGAATGGACCACTGCCGCCGACCGGGCTGGCGCCGTCGGTCCGTGCGAGCGGATAACGATGTTGCAAAATGCAATGACGGTCGAATCTTGCCCCGGGCGGGAACGGCCATTGGATGCTTACAAAACAATTGGTTAGCAACTCCGCGTCGGCTGGCATGGGTCCTGCGATGAGTTCGGTGGCATTCCGCCATCCCCCACTGCCACCCATGCCCCTCTCTGCTCCCGCGCGTGCCTGGCTGCGCATGATCGCGCTGGGCGCGACCAGCGCGCTCCTCTACGCGCTGCTGTTCTGGAACGAAGCGACCGTCCTCGAACTCTCGCGCCGCGGCCACGGCTGGTTCGTCGTCCCGGTCGCGATCGCGTTCGTGTTCTCGCTGGTCCACGGCGCGTTCACCGGGCTGTTCTGGGACGTGCTCGGCATCAAGGCGCGGAAGTAGGCGGCGATGGACACCGGGATGACCTTCATCGAGCTGGACGCGGCCGCGGTCGCGTTCCTGCTCATCGTCGGCTTCGTCGGCGGCATGGTCAGCGGCTTCATCGGCTCGGGGGGCGCGTTCGTGCTCACGCCGGCGATGATGAGCCTGGGCGTGCCGGGCATCGTCGCGGTCGCGTCGAACATGTGCCACAAGTTCCCCAAGGCGCTGGTCGGCGCGATCAAGCGCGCGCGCTACGGACAGGTCGACGTCAAGCTCGGCCTGTACATGGGCGCGTCCGCGGAGATCGGGGTGCTCGTCGGCGCCCAGTTGCAGCAGACGATCAAGTCGCGGTTCGGCGAAGCCGGCTCGAACCTCTACGTCAGCGCGGCCTTCGTCGTCGTGCTCGCGATCGTCGGCGGCTTCGTGATGCGCGACGCGCTGCGCTCGCGCCGCGACGGCAACGCGAACCGGCCGGAGCAGGCCGGCCGCCTCGCCCGATGGGTCCAGTCGATCCACATTCCCGGGACGATGGTGCATTTCCGCAGCATCGGCGCGAGCGTTTCCTGGCTCGTGACCGTGCCGCTCGGTTTCGCGACCGGGCTGCTCGCCGCCACGATCGCCGTCGGCGGCTTCGTCGGCGTCCCGTCGATGATGTACGTGCTGGGCGCGCCGAGCATGATGGCGTCGGCGACCGAACTCGTGATCGCGTTCATCATGGGACTGGGCGGCACGATCAAGTTCGCGTGGGACGGATTCGTCGACGTGCGTCTCGCCATGATCATCCTCGCCGGATCGCTGTTCGGCATCCAGCTCGGCGCGATCGGCACGACCTACGTCAAGCCGTACATGATCAAGCTCGTGATGGGGACGATCATGCTGACCGTGCTCGCGTCGCGCGCGTTCGTGATTCCCGTCTACCTGTCGGAGCTCGGTCTGATCGCCGCGCTGCCGGCGTCGACCGCCGCGATCCTCAAGGTCGTGAGCTTCGTCATCATGGTGCTCGCGCTGGTCATCGGCGCCGGTATGGTGCTCTGGGCGCTCGCGAAGGGCATGGGCGAGCACAGGCGTGGCATCCGCGAGGCGCGGCACGACGCGCCGGCGCCGGCCGACTGAGCGCCCGGACATGGCCGAGGTCCTGCGCCGCGCACCGGTCGACATCGCGCCGGGGGCGCGCGCCGATCGCGATACCGCCGCCGCGGTCCCGAGCCTCGCCCGGCTGCTCTCCGGTCGCCGCCGCGTGCTGTGCGCGATCGAGCCCGACGAGACCGGCCGCCGGATCGTCGCGAGGATCGCCGCGACGCTGGCCGGCTCGAACGCGCGGCTGGGCGTGGTCAGCGCGGCCTGGTTCGAATTGCCGGTCGACGCGTCGGCCTGCCTGTTCCCCACGCCGCTGGACCGGCGCGCACGGCTGGTCGTCGAGCGGCAGCGCGCGCTCGACCGCCTGGTCGACGAACTCCGGCTGTCGGAGGCCGAGGTGTTCGCCACGGCCGGCGTACCGTCCCGCGAGATCCTCGACGTGGCGCGGCTGTGGAACGCCGACCTGGTGCTCTACGCCCGGTCGGCGGGAACCGGCCTGCGTCCGCGCCAGGGCCGGACGGGTCCGGCGATCGCCGGCCTGGGCGACGACGGTTCGCCGCAAGCCGGGACGTTCGTCGACCGGCTGCTCGCGCGGCGCTGACCGCAACGCGGCTCGTCGCGGCGTCGATCGCGCGCGGAGGCCGCGGAAATGCGCAGGCCCCGGGATCGCCGCCTCGGGGCCTGACGTGCAGCCGGCGGTACGCCGGCTCCGGACCTGCGCGGGTTACGCCGCTACGGCGACGGCCGCGACGACGTTGGCGTACTTGTGCTGGCGTTCGCCCTTGACGGTGAACTTCACCACGCCGTCGACGAGCGCGTAGAGCGTGTGGTCCTTGCCGATGCCGACGTTGACGCCCGGATGCAGCTTGGTGCCGCGCTGCCGGACGATGATGCCGCCGGCGCGGATGGTCTCGCCGCCGTACACCTTCGTGCCGAGCATCTTCGGGTTCGAATCGCGGCCGTTGCGTGAGCTGCCGCCCGCCTTCTTGTGTTCCATGGTGGGTTCTCCTCAGCCGTCGATCGTGTCGATGGTGATCTCGGTGTAGCCCTGGCGGTGGCCCTGGTGCTTCTGGTAGTGCTTGCGCCGGCGCATCTTGAAGATCTTCACCTTCTCGCCGCGTCCGTGCGCGA
>JADZDA010000174.1 GCA_020851255.1 Burkholderiales bacterium
GTCGAGATGAAGGAGAAGAAGGCCCGCGTCGAGGACGCGCTGCACGCGACCCGCGCGGCCGTCGAGGAAGGGATCGTCCCGGGCGGCGGTGTCGCGTACCTGCGTGCCCGCGCGCATCTCAAGGGCCTCAAGGGTGCGAACGCGGATCAGGACGCGGGCATCAAGATCGTGCTGCGCGCGGTCGAGGAGCCGCTGCGGATGATCGTGGCCAACGCCGGCGAGGAGCCCTCGGTCGTCGTCAACAAGGTGGTCGAAGGCAAGGGCAACTACGGCTTCAACGCCGCGACCGGCGAGTACGGCGACATGGTCGAGATGGGCGTGCTCGATCCGACCAAGGTCACCCGCTACGCGCTGCAGAACGCGGCGTCGGTGGCGTCGCTGATGCTGACGACCGAGGCGATGGTCGCCGAGCTGCCGAAGGACGACAAGCCGATGGGCGGCCCCGGCGGCGGCATGGGCGGCATGGGCGACATGGACATGTAGTCAGGCAACAGGGATCGGGGCGTCGCAAGCGCTCCGAATCCGGCCCGCCGCAGCATCCGAAGCCCGGCCTCGCGCCGGGCTTTTTCATGGGCGCACGCGGAGATCGGAGCCGCAATCGCAGGTCGGGGGCGCTGCGCCCCCGCCGCGGTTGCGGATGGCCCGGAGGCGACGTCCGGCTACTTCGAGTGGCAGGTCAGGCAGACCGCGCTGCCGGTGTTCGCGACCCGCAGGAACGTCGGCCGGAACACGCTGCCGACGCCGCCCGACGGGACGCCGTGGGGGTCGTGGCAGGACCCGCACTCGACTTCGTACCCGTCGCCGGTGTCGTAGAGCCGGATCTCGTCCTTGTCCGGACGCGCGTTGCCGTTGGTGTCGAAGTAGCGCAGGTTCGCGCGCGTCGCCGTCGGGGTCTTGAAATCCGTGCCCGGACCGGAGGCGGTCGGGTAGAGGATGCCGACCGGATGGTCGTTGCGAAGATCGGTGCCTATCGCGTAGGCCTTGAAGTCGGTCGCGCCGGCGCCGACGATGCCGGCGGTCGACGAGTGGCAGGCGAGGCAGCTCGCCGACGGTGTCACCGCGTCCAGCCCGAGGTGTGTGGTCGCGTCCGGTCCGCTCGAGTTGTTCCAGCCGTTGAGGAACGTGTTGTTCTGCGAGGTCGCCTGGTTCGGATCGTACCGGCCCGACCCCGGCATGTTGATGATCGAGTCGACGGCGACCTGGCCGTCGTGGCAGGACAGGCAGGCGAGTGAATTGGGGCCGGGCGGGGTCACCGGCTGGTTGAGCGTCGACGTGCCGAGCGTGTCGTAGGTCTGGTAGCTCGTCGGCTTGATCGTCCTGTTCCACAGCGGAAGCTGCACCGCGGCGTTCGCTCCGTGAGGAGTGTGGCAATAGACGCACACCTCCTCGTAGTCGTTCCGGTACGGGTTCATGATCGTGTTCGACGGGCCGCCACCCGACGCCTGGCGCTGGGTGAGGTTGTGGCGCGTGTTGCCGACGCTCCCCTGGTTCGAGAACTTGGACGGCAGCTCGACGTCGGCGAGCGCCGGTCCCACCCCGAGGAACGCCAAGGCCAGAATTCCCAGAATTCGCAAGAAAACCCCCGGTATCCGCGTGCGCGCCGGGGTCGTGCAATCCGCGTGCCCGCGGGATCGGGGTCAGCGGGTATCGGGCAGGCGCCGGATCACGTCGACCTTGGCGAAGTACTGGTCGACGACATACAGCCTGCGGGTCTCGTCGACCGATACACCGGCGGGCAGCGCGTAGCGGCCGGGCAGGTCCCGCGGGCCGATCTCGCCGACCGCGATGAGGAGCTCGCCCCCTGGCTTGAACACCTGGACGTTACCGAACGTCGCGTCGCTGACGTACACGAGCCCGTCGTCGTCGACCGCGATGCTGCGGGGCCGGCTGAACGTCCCGGGCATCCGGCCGGGCGCGCCGAACTGCCGCAGGTACACGCCGGCGCGGTCGAACGCCTGGACGCGGAAGTTCCCGGCGTCGAGCACGTAGACCGTGCCGTCACGCGCGACCGCGGCCTGGACCGGGATGTTGAATTCGCCCGGGCCTTCGCCGCGCCGCCCGAAGCCTCCGGTGCGCCGGCCCTCCGCGTCGTAGACGACGACACGATGCTCGTCGGATTCGTTGTCCGCCCGGTCGATCACGTAGACCCGCTCGCCGTCGGGACTGACGGCGACACCGGTCGGGCGGACGAGCTCGTCGGGCGACCCGATCGTGCGCTGATAGAGGCCCAGGCCGTCGTAGACGACCACCTTGCGCAGCGTCGCATCGCTGACGTAGACGCGGCCGGTGGCGTCGAGCGCGATGCCGGTGGGCTTGCGCAGCGTGCCTGGCGCTCGCAGCCCGAAGCGGAAGACCCGGCGCCTCGGAACGTCGAACGCGAGCACATGGCGCTCGACCGTGTCGGTGACGTAGATCCGGCCGCCGCGGGCTGCCACCGCCGCCGGCTTCTCGAGCACGCGGTCGGTCGGCGGCGCTTCCCCGGTCAACTGGCGCCGCCGCCGCGAGTCCTCGTCGTCGCCGGCGCCGACATCCGCCGGTGATCGCAGCGTCGCTTCCCAGGCGTAGCGCGCGACGTCCGGCGGCGCGGGCCAGACCGGCTTGCGCGTGGCGCCGGGATCGGCGGGCGGCGGCGTCGCGCACGCCGCCACGACCAGCGCCGCGGCGACCGCGAGGTGTCGAAGTGTCGGTGCCACGGCCCCGGGAAGACGCGCCCGGCGCCCGGTCACGAACGCGCTCGACCGGCCGCTGCGCGGTCCGATATCCGCGCCGGCGACGCGAACGCGCGGCGGATGTAGGCGGTCAGCGCGGCGATCTCGTCGCGGGTGAGCA
>JADZDA010000175.1 GCA_020851255.1 Burkholderiales bacterium
GCGGACGCGGGCGCGCGCTTCGACGATCGTCCGGGCGGGCGCGAGCCCGTGGTCGTGGACTGGCCGGAGCTCGAAGCCCGCTGGAACGGGCTGATCGGGGGGCTCGGGGCGGCGTTCGCACGCGGCGACGCCGCGGTCGTCCCGCGCGAGCGCGGCACGTGCAGGTACTGCTCGCGGGAGTCGCTGTGTCGCATCGGCACCCGGCCAGCGACGGACGAGGAGGATGGCGAATGAGCGCGGGATCCGATCCGCCGCGGCTCGCCCAGGACGAGGCGGCGCGCCGCGACGCGCTCGACGTCGCGCGGTCGTTCATCGTGCAGGCGCCCGCCGGCTCGGGGAAGACCGAACTCCTGATCCAGCGCCTGCTCGCGCTGCTGGCGATCGTCGATCGGCCCGAGCGGGTGCTCGCGATCACGTTCACGCGCAAGGCGGCCGGCGAGATGCGCGAGCGCGTCGTGCGCGCGCTCGCGGCGGCGCGCGACGATGCGGGCGAGCACGCCCTGCCGGCGCACGAGCGGCGGACGCGCGCGCTCGCGCGCGCGGCGCTCGAGCAGGACGCGAGGCATGGCTGGAATCTCGTCGTCCACCCGTCGCGGCTCGCGAT
Organism: Burkholderiales bacterium; assembly: GCA_020851255.1. Classification (GTDB taxonomy): domain Bacteria; phylum Pseudomonadota; class Gammaproteobacteria; order Burkholderiales; family Casimicrobiaceae; genus VBCG01. Next base: position 605 of record JADZDA010000175.1, read on the forward strand.
CCAGACGATCGACTCGCTCGCCCAGGGCATCGCCCTGCAGGCGCCTCTCGCGAGCGGACTGCCGCCGCACCCGCGCTTCACCGAGCACCCCGCGCCGCTGTATCTCGCCGCGGCGCGAGCGGCGATCGCCGACGCCGACCCGGGCGATCCACGGTGGCAGGCGTTGCTCGATCACCAGGACAACGATGCCGACGCGCTCGCGTTGCGTCTGGCCGACCTGCTCACCCGGCGCGACCAGTGGCGCTCGCTCGCGGTGCCGGGAGCCGGGAGCGTGCGCGAGCGCCTCGAGCGCGTGCTCGCGGAGGAGATCGCGGGTGAGCTCGCGCAGGTCGCATCGCGCATAGGCGCCGCCGATTTCGCGCCGATCGCGGCGATCGCGCGGGCGATCCTGCCGAACCTCGGCGACGAATGGCTGACGCTGCGGGCGGCGCTCGAGGCGTGCGTCGCACGAGGGTCGGCCCCGGCGCTGGTCGCGGACCGGATCGACGAGTGGCGCGAGATCGCGGGCTGGCTGTTGACCCGGCAGGACGCGACCCTGCGGAAGACGGCGGCGAAGATGCCCGGGGTCGCCGCGATTCGCAGCGGGACCGCGGCCGCGGACGAGCGCCGCGCGGTCTTCGACGCGGTCTCGCAGTGGCTCCGGGCTCTGGGCCGCGTGCCGGATCTCGACGGCGCGCTCCGCACGATCGCCGCCCTGCCTCCGCTGCGTTACCCGGACGGGGAATGGACGCGCATCGAGGCGCTGGTCACGCTGCTGCCCGAACTCGCGGCCCGGCTCGAGCTCGCGTTCGCCGAGGCGCGCGAGATCGACTTCCCGGCGGGGACGCTGGCCGCGCTGCGGGCGCTGGGCGACGGCGATGCGCCGGGGGAGCTCCTGCTGCGGCTCGACCTGCGCGTCGATCACCTGCTCGTCGACGAGTTCCAGGACACGTCCTACGCGCACCTCGATCTCATCGGGCGGCTGGTGTCGGGCTGGACCGAGGGCGACGGACGGACGTTGTTCGCGGTCGGCGACCCGATGCAGTCGATCTACCGGTTCCGCGGCGCGGAAGTGCGCGCGTTCGTCGAGGCGCAGTCGGAACGCAGGATCGAGGGCGTCGCCGTCGAGGCGCTGACGCTGCGGCGCAACTTCCGGTCGCAGGCGGGGCTCGTCGACTGGGTGAACCGGTGCTTTCCCGCCGTCCTCGGAAACGAGAACGAGCCGTGGCAGGGTCGCGTGGCGTTCGCCGACGCGCTCGCCGTCAGGCCCGCGGAACCGGGGCCGGCCGCGACGCTGGACGTCGCGGCGAGCGACGCCGGGGAGGCGGCGATCGTCGTCGAGCGCGTTCGGGAGGCGCTCGCGTCGGGCGGAGACGCCGCGATCCTGGTGCGCTACCGCGCGCACCTGGCGGAGATCCTGCCGGCGTTGCGGGCCGCGGCGATCCCGTACTCGGCGGTCGACCTCGACATGCTGGCCGACCGGCCGGCGGTGCGCGACGTCGTCGCGCTCGCGCACGCGATCGTGCAGCCCGACGATCGGCTCGCCTGGCTCTCGGTCCTGCGCGCGCCGTGGTGCGGACTGACGCTCGCCGACCTCCACGCGGTCGTGGTCGCGGCCGGCGGACCGCCCCTCCGCTCGATCGAGGACGTCGTGCTCGAGCCGCCGCGGACGCTGTCGCCCGACGGGGCGCAGAGGCTCGCCCGGTGCGCACGGGTCGTCGCGGACGCACGCCGCACGCACGGGCTCGCGTCGCTGGTCGAACGCGTCCGCGCCGCGTGGATCGCGCTGGGAGGGCCGGCGACGCTCGGCGAGCCGCTCGACCTGGCCGCGGTCGACGAGGTGCTCGCGCTCCTGGCCGCGCACGAGCGGGCGGGGGAATTGCCCGACCGGTCGGAGTTCGCCGCGGCGCTGGCGCGGCAGAGGCTCTCGCCGCCCGCCGGGGAACGCCCGCGCGTGCAGGTGATGACGATGCACAAGGCCAAGGGCCTGGAGTTCGACACGGTGATCCTGCCGGGCCTGGGCCGGGGGAGGACACGCAACGACACGCCGTTCATGCGCTGGCGCACGCGGCGCCACGGCACGCTCGTGGGCCTCGCGCGGCCGAAGGGCGGCGAGCCCGACGGCGTGTACGCGTACCTGCAGACGCTGGGCCGGGGCGAGGACGAGGCGGAGCTCGCGCGGCTCACTTACGTCGCCTGCACCAGGGCGAGGCGGCGGCTCGCGCTGGTCGCGGTGCTGTCGGCCGGTGACGACGGATGGAAGTTGCCCGGTCGCGGGGCGATCCTCGCGCTCTTCGACGCGTCGATCCTGGACGATGCGTCCGGCGTGCCGGCGCAGGCGGTCGATGGGCCGGCGGCACCCGCCGGCCCGCCGGAACTGGAACGCCTGCCGTCGGACTGGCGTCCGCCGGCGCTGCGCGAGCCGCTCGTGGTCGCGTCCGCGCCGCGGGCCGTCGAACCTGCTCCGCCGTTCGACTGGGCGCGCGACCGCGCGCGTCGTCACGGCGTCGTCGTCCACGCGCTGCTGGCGCAGATCGCCCGCGACGGCCCGGCCGCCTGGACCGGGGACCGCCTGGCGGGGCAGGCCGGCCGCATCGTCGCCGCGCTCGCGGGCGAAGGCGCGACACCGGCGGAAGCCGCCGTCGAGTCCCGCGAGGTCCGCGACACCGTCGCACGCGTGCTGGACGACGAACGCGGTCGCTGGCTGCTCGATCCCGCGCACGGTGAGGCGCGCAGCGAATGGGCGCTCGCGGCCGTCGACGAGGATCGGGTCGTCCACATCGTCGTCGACCGCTCGTTCGTGTCGGGCGGCGTGCGCTGGATCGTCGAGTTCAAGACCGGCGCGCACGAAGGCGGCGATCCGCGGGCCTACCTCGACGCGGAAGTCGAACGCTACCGGCCCCAGCTCGAACGCTACGCGCGCATCGTCTCGGCGCTCGATTCCACGCCGATACGCCTGGGGCTCTATCACCCGCGCGTGCCCGGCGGGTGGCGCGAATTCCCCGCGCCCGCGCCCGGCTCCGGGCCGCGCTGACTCCGCCGGGCGGAGCCGCGCCGGCGCCGGTGGGCGTTCCGCCCGGAATCCGTCCCGGATTTCCGCTATAATTCAATGCTTTGTCACGCGTCGCCGCGCCAGCGCGGCGTGCCCCCCTCCGTGCAGCTGATCCGCAGACTGCCCGCGGTCGCCGACCGTCCGGTCGCGCTGACCATCGGGAATTTCGACGGTGTCCATCGCGGCCACCAGGCGATGCTCGTCCGGCTCGCGGAGGCCGCCGAGGACCTGGGACTGGAGCCAGCGGTGCTGACCTTCGATCCGCATCCGCGCGAGTTCTTCTCGCGCGATCGCGCGCCGCCGCGGCTGTCTTCGCTGCGCGGCAAGATCGACGTGATGCGCAAGTTCGGCGTCGCCCGCGTCGTCGTGGCGCGTTTCGACCGGGCGCTCGCCTCGCTCGAACCCGACACGTTCGTCGACGAGGTGCTGGTCCGCCGGTTCGACGCCCGCTGGGTGCTGGTCGGCGACGACTTCCGCTACGGCCGGGCGCGCGCCGGCGACCTGGGAACCTTGCGTCGCCACGCGAAGACCTACAGCGTCGAGGCGATGGGCACGATCGACGTGGCCGGGGAGCGCGTGAGTTCGAGCGCCGTGCGCGACGCGCTCGCGGCCGGCGACCTCGATCGCGCGAAACGGCTGCTCGGACGGCCGTACGCGATCGGCGGGCACGTCGTCCACGGACGCAAGCTCGGCCGGACGCTCGGCTTCCCGACCGCGAACCTGCCGCTCAGGCGCACTCCACCGCTGTCGGGCATCTTCGCCGTACGCGTCCACGGCGCCGGTCCGACACGCCGCGGCGTCGCGAGCCTGGGTGTGCGTCCGACCGTGGAATCGGACGGGCGGCCGCTGCTCGAGGTATACCTGTTCGACTTCGACGAGCCGATCTACGGCCGGCGCATAGTCGTCGAGTTCCATCACAAGCTTCGCGACGAAGCCCGCTACGCCGACCTCGACACGCTGGTGCGCCAGATCCGCACCGACGCGTCGCAGGCGCGCGCGTGGTTCGACCGTGAACCCGCAACGACCTGACCATGGCCGACGACAAGAAGCCCGACTGGAAGTCCACGCTGAACCTGCCGGACACGCCGTTCCCGATGCGCGGGGACCTGGCGAGGCGCGAACCGGTGTGGGTGCGCGAGTGGCAGGAGCGCGACGTCTACGGCGCGATCCGCCGTGCGTCCGCCGGCCGGCCGCGCTTCGTGCTGCACGACGGCCCGCCGTACGCGAACGCGGCGATCCACATCGGCCACGCGGTCAACAAGATCCTGAAGGACGTGATCGTCAAGAGCCGGACGATGGCGGGATGCGACGCGCCGTACGTGCCCGGCTGGGACTGCCACGGGATGCCGATCGAGGTGCAGATCGAGAAGACGCATGGCAAGCACCTGCCGGTCGATCGGACCCTCGCGCTGTGCCGCGCGTACGCCAACGAACAGATCGCGCTGCAGCGCGAGGACTTCCGGCGGCTGGGCGTGCTCGGCGAATGGGACCGGCCGTACCTGACGATGGCGTACGGCAACGAGGCCGAGGAGATCCGCACGCTGGGCCGGCTGCTGGAGCAGGGCTTCCTCTACCGGGGTCTCAAGCCGGTCAACTGGTGCTTCGACTGCGGGAGCGCGCTCGCCGAGGCCGAGGTCGAGTACGAGGATCGGCAGGACATCGCGATCGACGTCGCGTTCCGGCTGGACGAGTCCGAGCGCGCGAAGCTCGCCGGTGCGTTCGGGTACGCGCAGCCGCTCGATCGCGAGGTGCTGACGGCGATCTGGACGACGACGCCGTGGACGATTCCGGCGAACCAGGCGCTCAATTTCCACCCGGACTTCGAGTACGCGCTCGTCCGCACGCCGGGCCGCTATTTCGTGCTGGCCGCCGACCTGGCCCCGGCGTGCATGAAACGCTACGGCGTCGCGGAGGCCGACTGGACGGTCGTCGGCCGCGCGCAGGGCGCCCGGCTCGAGCGGCTGCGCTTCCGCCATCCGTTCCGCGACCGGGCCTCGCCGGTCTATCTCGGCGACTACGTGACCCTCGAACAGGGCACCGGCGTCGTCCACAGCTCGCCCGCGTACGGCATGGACGATTTCCTCTCCTGCCGCCGCTACGGGATGAAGGACGAGGAGATCGACAACCCGGTGCAGGGCGACGGTCGCTACGCGGCGGACCTGCCGTACTTCGGCGGCATGAAGATCTGGGACGCGAACCCGAAGATCGTCGACAAGCTCCGCGAGGTCGGCGCGCTGCTGCACGCCGAGAAGTTCACCCACAGCTACATGCACTGCTGGCGGCACAAGACGCCGATCATCTACCGGGCGACGACGCAGTGGTTCGCGGGCATGGACGCGGTCCCCGGACACCGTGGCTCGCGGCCGCCGCGCACCTTGCGCGAGCTGGCGCTCGAAGGCGTCGAGCGCACCCGCTTCTATCCGGCTTGGGGCAAGGCGAGGCTGCACGGCATGATCGCGCACCGTCCGGACTGGACGCTGTCGCGTCAGCGGCAGTGGGGGGTGCCGCTGCCGTTCTTCGTCGACCGCGAGACCGACGAACTGCACCCGGACACCCCGGCGCTGCTCGAACTGGCGGCGGCGAGGGTCGCCGCGCGCGGCATCGAGGCATGGTTCGACGCGACGCACGAGGACTTCGGCGTCGACCCGAAGCTTTATCGCAAGCTGACCGACACGCTCGACGTCTGGTTCGATTCCGGCTCGACCCACCAGACGGTGATGGGCGGGCCGGGCGGACGCGCGGAAGGGCGCGGCTCGCACGGCGCCGACACCGCGTTCCCGGCCGACCTCTACCTCGAAGGCTCGGACCAGCACCGCGGCTGGTTCCACTCGTCGCTGCTCGTCTCCTGCATGCTGAACGGCGTGCCGCCGTACAAGGCGCTGCTCACGCATGGTTTCGTCGTCGACGGAGAAGGCAAGAAGATGTCGAAGTCGAAGGGCAACGTCGTCGCGCCGCAGAAGGTGTCGGATACGCTGGGCGCCGATGTCCTGCGCCTGTGGGTCGCCGCGACCGATTATTCGGGCGACCTGAACATCTCCGACGAGATCCTCAAGCGCAACGTCGAGACCTACCGGCGCATCCGCAACACGCTGCGCTTCCTGCTCGCGAACACGTCGGACTTCGACGCGCGGCGCGACGCGGTCCCCGTCGACCGGATGGTGGAGATCGACCGGTACGCGCTGGCGCGCCTCGCGGCGCTGGCCGATGCCGTCGCCGGGGACTACGACCGCTACGAGTTCCACCTGGTGGTCCAGCGGATCGTCACCTACTGTTCCGAGGAGCTGGGCGGTTTCTACCTCGACGTCCTGAAGGACCGGCTCTACACGACCGCGGCGGCGGGTCCGGCGCGGCGCTCGGCGCAGACCGCGCTCGCCGCGATCCGGGACGTCCTGCTCGCGCTGCTCGCGCCGGTGCTGTCGTTCACCGTCGAGGAGGCCTGGCGGATCGTGCACGCGGACGACCCGACGGTGTTCGTGCGGGTCTGGAGCGACCTGGTGCCGCGCGTCGCCGGCGCGGAGGAGCTGATCGCCCGCTGGGACGCGATTCTCGCGGTGCGCGCGGCCGCGCTGAAGGAGATCGAGACGGTCCGTCAGTCGGGTCGCATCGGCAGCTCGCTGCAGGCCGAGGTCACCGTGTCGGCGCCCGAACCCGCGCACTCGGCGCTCTCGGCGCTGGGCGACGACCTGCGCTTCGTGCTGATCACGTCGGCCGCGCGCGTCGAGCGCGGCGACACGCTCGAGATCGCGGTCAACCCGTCCTCCGGCACCAAGTGCGAGCGCTGCTGGCACTGGCGCGACGACGTCGGCGACGATCCGGCGCACCCGGCGCTGTGCGGACGCTGCGTGTCGAACCTGCACGGCGCCGGCGAGCCGCGGATCCATGCCTGAGACCGCGGCACCGGCCGACCGGATCCGGGCGCGGCCCGTCCGCTGGCTCGCGATCGCCGCGGTGCTGGTCGTGGCCGACCAGGCCACGAAGGCGGTGGTGCTGGCGGCGTTCCGGCCGGGCGAGGAACTCGCGCTCGCGCCGTTCTTCTCGCTGGTGCTCGCGTTCAACAAGGGAGCGGCCTTCAGCTTCCTCGCCGGCGCCGACGGCTGGCAGCGCTGGCTGTTCACCGCCACGGCGGTCGGCGCGAGCGTGCTCCTGGTCTGGCTGTTGCGGCGCGGGGGCGACCGGGTGTACTGCTGGGGCCTCGCGCTGATCCTGGGCGGCGCGATCGGCAACCTGATCGACCGGCTGCGGATCGGCCAGGTCGTGGACTTCGTCCTGTTCCACTGGCGCGGCTGGAGCTATCCTGCGTTCAACGTCGCCGACAGCGCGATCACCATAGGCGCCGTGCTGCTGATCGTCGACAGCTTCCGCCAGCGGCGCGCCGGCGACCCGGCGCCGTGACCCGCCTACGAACCGAAACAGGCATGGACATCCTGCTCGCCAACCCCCGTGGTTTCTGCGCCGGCGTCGATCGGGCGATCGCGATCGTCGAGCGGGCGCTCGCGCGGCACGGCGCGCCGATCTACGTGCGCCACGAGGTCGTCCACAACCGGACGGTCGTCGACGACTTGAAGCGCAAGGGGGCGATCTTCGTCGACGAGCTGGACCAGGTACCCGAGGGCGCGACCGTCGTCTTCTCCGCCCACGGTGTCTCGCGGGCGGTCCAGGCCGAGGCGGCCGCGCGCGGGCTCAAGGTGTTCGACGCCACCTGTCCGCTGGTGACCAAGGTCCACGTCGAGATCGCCAAGATGCGCGAGCAGGGGCGCGAGATCGTGATGATCGGCCATGCGGGGCACCCGGAGGTCGAGGGCACGATGGGCCAGTGCGAAGGCGGCGTGCATCTGGTCGAGACGGCCGACGACGTCGCGCGACTCGCCGTCGCCGATCCGGCGAAACTCGCCTACGTGACCCAGACGACGCTTTCGGTCGACGACGCCGCGTCGGTCGTCGAGGCGCTCAGGCGACGCTTTCCGGCGATCGTCGGTCCGCGCAAGGACGACATCTGCTACGCGACGCAGAACCGCCAGGACGCGGTCAAGACGCTCGCTGAGGCGGTCGACCTCGTCATCGTCGTCGGGAGCGCCAACAGCTCGAATTCGAACCGGTTACGCGAGGTCGCGGCCCATCGCGGGGTCCCGGCGCGGATGGTCGACCGGGCCGGCGAACTCGATGCGGCGTGGATCGCGGGGAAGCGCCGCATCGGCGTCACCGCCGGCGCGTCCGCCCCGGAGGTCCTGGTGCGCGAGGTCATCGAGCGCCTGAAGGCGCTGGGAGCGGCGCGCGTGACCGAGCTCGACGGCAAGGTGGAGAGCGTGGTGTTCGCGCTGCCGGCCGAACTTCGGGGCGGGGCGCCCGCGAAAGCACCGCAGGAAAGCTCGGCGTAACGCGCCGGGCTGCGCCGGTGTCCCGTTCCGGAGGTTTCTCGCCGGTTCGCGGTGCAGCATCCACCGGCGGTCGTGCAAGGACGACGAGAATGGCGCGCGGCGCGGCGCCGGTCGCGGCGGGTATCGGGGATACCTTCAGGACCGGCGCCAATGCATCGCGTCATTCCTCGCTCGTCCTTGGGCAAGGAATTCCCGGAACGGGACACTAGACCCCGTCCCCCGGTCGCGCGCCCGGATTCGGTGGCTCGCGCCGTCGTTCGTGCCGGAACGAGACGAGCAGCGCGCCGAACACGGCGATCGCGAGCACGCAGACGGCGGTTGCGACGAGTGCGTGGCGCCCCGGTTCCGACCAGGCGCGCACCGCCGCCTCGGCCGCGTACCAGGGGAGCAGCAACGCCAGCCACTGCCGGGCGCGGCGACGCCCTGCGTACGTGCCGGGCAGCAACGCCGCGAGCGGCAGCGCCTTGACGGCGAACCAGGCGGAGGTCGGGGACAGGGGCGCGAGCCGGGTTTCCCAGAGGATCTCGAGCGCGACGAGCGCGAGCAGGCCCGCGCTGGTGATGCGCGCGCTCGCGGGGGCTCCCGCCGGCGGAACGCTCACGCGACCGGGACGATCTCGTAGACCTCGTATCCGGGCCCCTGGTCGGCGAGCTTGGTCAGCACGGCCATGCCGGTGCCCGAGGCGCGGTTCAGCGTGATCGCATGCTCGAGCTGGAAGACGCCCGCGGGCACGACGACCTGCATGACCGCCGCGTCGGCCTCGCCGTCCTCGTCGTCGTCCGCCGGCAGCACGATCACCGGCGTGAGCGGCCCGTTCCCGGACTCCTCCGGGGCGGCCGCCGCCGCCTCGGCGTGGTCGGCCAGCAGTTCGCAGCCGAATTCGAGCGCCGTGCCCTTGAGTGTGTTCCGGAACCAGCGGACGATCGCGAGCTGCAGCGCGATCCGGCCTTCCACGCGCAGAGAGACGAGTTCGCCTATGCGCAGCGCGGCCGGGGCGGCGTCCGTCTGGCGCAAGGCGTAGCCGGCCGGCGTGTGGTTGATGACCTGGCAGTGGGTCATCGGCGGCAGGCCGGCGGGCGCGCGCACGGCCGCGGCACCGGTGGGGCGACTGCGGCTGTACTGCCAGGCGCCGGCCAGACCGACGCACATGACGACTCGTGCGCGCGACGGCAGCCGGTTGAACTGGCGGGCCGGCGGGATCGCCCATTGGCGCAGCAGGCGGCGCAGGAGCAGTATGTAGGCGGTCCTCGAGGCGGCGTCACGGCCCGCACCGTCGGGCAGGGCGCCGCCGCCCTCGATGATCCGCAGCTCTTCCTGGAGCTGGATGGCGAGGTCGAACGTGAGGAGGTACAGGCGCGGACCCTCGACCGCGCCGCCCTTGTTGGCCGAGAACGGCGGAAAGTCGTGGCCGACGGGGACGATCGCGACCGACTTCGCCAGTCGGTGGACCGGCTGCACGTCGGTGATCCTGACCCAGTGCGAGTGCGTCTGCAGGTAGCTCAGCACGACGCCGAACTGCCCGGGCAGGAATCCGTACGGATTGGCGAGCGCGAGCAGCAGCGCCTGCACGTACGTGCGCTCCGGGGTCGCCTCGGAAAGATCGCCGGGGATCGTGGCGAGATTGTGGCCGCGTTCGCGCGCGTACGCGTACACGGCGTGCGCGTCGCGCCAGGTGTGCGCGGGGACCGGCGAATACGACTGGTAGCTCATCGCCAGCACGCGGGCGAAGCACTGCAGGCAGCGGTGGATCAGCGCCGTCGCCAGCCGCGCGCCGCCGATCGAGATGCGCTTGCCGGCCTCGCTGGCGAGCAGGTGCTTGTAGGCGATCGACAGCTCCTGCGCGAGCGTGAGCGCCGCCTTCGCGGCCTCGAGCGCCGGGCCCGCCAGCGGGTGGGACGCCTGGAGCACCGCGCGCTCCAGCATCGGCCACAGCGGCGCCGCGTGCGACCAGTAGGCCTCGGCGAGTTCCATGCGCCTCGAATCGCTCATCGAGACGCGATTGGTCGCGGCGAGCGCGTCACCGATCAACTGGGCGGCGATCGCCGGCTCGCGCCGCGCGACGTCGGCGAGCCAGGCGCTCACACGCGCGACGCGCGTTTCCGGGGGGTTCGCCGGCTTGTGCTGGATCGGCGGCAGGGCGAGCTCGATCGGCATGTGCGCGCCGATTGTAAGTGATCAGGCGCCGCCGGCGCCCGAGGAATCGTCGCCCGGTGCCACGCAGACCGGCGCGCCGGCGCGCGCGAGGAATTCGCACAGCTCGACCCGACGTGCCATCGCGTCCGCGTAACCCAGCCCGAGCAGCGCCCGGATGTATCCGGGCTCGAACATGAGATAGGACATCAGGTTCGCGCCGGTGCCGTGCGTGCTGCCGAATCCCCGCAGCAGGTACCGGACGCCGGCCGGAAGGCGGTCGGCGTACGGCCTCGCCGCGTCGCCCAGGTCGCGGCTCGGGCCGCAGACCAGCGCGTCGACCCGCCGGAGCGACAGTCCGCGACCGGCGAGCAGGTCGGGTCCGGTCGCTTCGACGACGCGATTCAGCATGTCGAGCCGCTCCAGGTCGGCGCCGAGGTTGTCGAGGAAGATCGACGACAGTGCGTGTCCCGCGGTCTGGGCGAACGACGGGTAGCGGGACGAGGTGCCCGCGGGCGGCGGGGGGGATGGCTGCTGGCCGTTGAACTGACCGACCGGCAGGATGAGCACGCGGCGCGCCCCGAGCCGGAGCGCCGGAGCGAGCGGCGTGAGCTGGCGCACCGATCCGTCCATGAACCAGTCCTGGCCGACGCGGACGGCCGGAAAGACGAACGGAATCGCCGCGGAGGCCATGAGGTGCTCGACCCCCAGCCGGGTCGCACGGCCTTCCCGCCGCAGGCGACGCCACGGTTGCACCGTGGTCGCGCCTTGATAGTGCGTGACCGCGTGGCCGGTCGTGTACGACGTCGCGTTGACCGCGAGCGCGACGAGCCGGCCGTCCCGGATGCGATCGTCCAGCCGGTCGAACGCGAGTGCGCGCCGGAGCAGGCGTTCGAGCGGCGTGTTGTCCAGCATGGACGCGGCTTGGCTGGGGCCCGGGCGACCGACCAGGACCTGGGCCAGCCAGCGCATGCCGTGGCGCGACAGCGAGCTCAGGTCCGCCAGGTAGACCGCCGACGCGTCGATCCGTCGCCACCAGCGAACCAGGCGCGCCACACCCTGACGAAAGTCGTCGGCATGGATAGCGAGCGTCGTCGCGTTGATGGCGCCGGCCGACGTTCCGCACAGGATCGGAAAGGGCAGCGGTGCGCGCCTGGGCGTCAACCTCGCGAGCGCGCGGAGCGCTCCGACCTGGTAGGCGGCGCGGGCACCGCCGCCGGGCAGCACCAGCGCCGTTTCGCGGTCACCCGACGTCATCGGGGCCACCCCGCGGCAGGGCGGGATGCATCGGGCATGTGTCTTGCTCGCACCATGGCATGGTAGCGCGGCGCCGGTTGTCGCGCGGGGGCCGACGCCGACAGGGCGCTTCGGGGATACAGGCCGGATTCTCAGGGGTGGCCGGCCGGGACGACGGGGACCACCGGGTGGAAGGCAGCATTCGGAGGCGGCCGCTGCTGGCGCGCCTACTCCGCGGGCGCACGTTGCGCTGGTGGGCGTTCGCGGCGCTCGTGGCGGTCGAGCTGCCATTCGTCGTGCTGTTCATCGCCCAGCTGGCGTTCGACTTCCGGTCGGCCGTGGACGAGGCCGGCCGTACGGTCCAGGGCTATGCGCGCGTGGTGGCGCACGCCGTCGAACGCAACATCCGGGAAGAGCGCAATCTCCTGGAGGCGCTGGCACGCCGGCCGGAAATGCCGCCGCAGGCGGGGCGCAGCTGTCCGCCGGTGTTCGCGGAGTTCGCCGATCTCCGGCCCGACCTGACGCATCTGGTGCTCCTGGAACCGGACGGCGCCACGATCCGCTGCGCGACCTGGCCGGCGGCGGGCTCCGGCGGCGATGCCGATCCCGCCTGGTTGCAGCCGATCGCGAGCGGGCAGCCGTTCGCCGTCGGTACCGCGTCCGTGTCCCGCCAGGGGGGCTCATGGGGCGTCCCGATCGCCGTCCCGATCCGGCGTCAGGACGGGGTCCCCGCCGGGTTCCTCGCGGCACGCATCGAGCTCGCCGCGCTGCGTCCGATCGACCCGACCGCGCTGGGACTCCCGCCCTCCGCCGCGATCGATCTCGTGGACGGCAACGGCGTCATCGTGATGCACAGCGGCGCGCCCGGGCGCGTCGGCGCGGTGGTCGGCGGCGACCGGGGCGGTCGTCTCGCGCAGGGGGAGACCGTCTGGCGCGAGCGTGATGCGGCCGGGCAGGAATGGCTGGTCGGGACGGCCGGAGTCGATTCGCCGCCCTGGCACGCGGTGGTCGTCGCGCCGGCGAGCTGGGCGCTGGCGGCGATCACGAGCCGCCTGGAGGCCCACCTCGCCATCGGCGCACTGTTGCTCGCGCTGGGCACCGTCGTGGCGGTGCTGCTCATCCGCCGCGCGCTCGCGCCGGTCGAATCGATCGCCCGCGTGGCCGAAGGGGTCGCCGGCGGCGATCCGAAGCTGCGCGTGCTGGAGAGCGACGGGCCGAGCGAACTCGTGCGCATCGAGCGCGGGCTGAACACGATGCTTGACCGGCTGGACGGCGAGCGCAGCGCGCTGCGCGAATCCGAGGAGCGGTTCCGCACGATGGTCGAGGCGTCGAGCGACGCCGTGCTGGTCGTCGACCGGGACAACGTCATCCGGTTCGCGAGCCAGGCGAGCCTGGCGATCCTGGGTTGGGCGCCGCAGGAGCTCGTCGGGCGCGAACTGTCGGTGCTGCAGCCCGCGCGCCTCGAGGGTGCGCACCTGGACGGGCTGCGCCGCCACGCGGCGACCGGATCGCGCCGGGTCGACTGGCGGTCGATCACGACGGTCGCCGTCCATCGGGACGGGCACGAGTTCCCGGTCGAGATCGCGTTCGGCGAGCTTTCGCTGGGGGGCGAGCCGGTGTACGCCGGGTTCCTGCGCGACGTCACCGAGCGCCGAGCGGCCGAGCGCGTGCTGCGCGAGCGCGACCACGCGATGCGCTCGCTGCTCGATTCGGCCCCGGCGATGCTCTGGACCGCCGACGCGCAGGGGCGCACCGTCTACACGAGTCCGCGGTGGAACGCGTTCACGGGCATGTCACCCGCCGATGCGCTCGGTCGCGGGTGGGCCGAGGCCGTGCACCCCGACGATCGGAGCCGGATGATCGCGCTGATCGATTCGCGATCGCGTTTCTCGACCGAGTTCACCGCCGAATACCGGCTGCGGCGCGCCGACGGACAGTACCGCTGGATCCTCGACCAGGGCGTGGCGCGCTACGCGCCGGACGGCGGCATCGAGGGCTACATCGGTTGCTGCGTGGACATCCACGCGCGCGTCGTCGTCGAGCGCCGGCTGCGGCGCCAGACGGCCGCCTACGAGGTGCTGACCGACGTGAACGAGGCGATCGCGCGGGTTCGGGACGGACCGGCGCTGATGCAGCGGGTCTGCGACTCGATCGTCGCCTACGGCGGCATGAGTGCCGCCTGGGTAGGGCTCGTCGCGGCGGACGGCCGGTCGCTGCGCCCGGTCGCCTCGGCCGGCCAGGTCGACGCGGATCTCGGCGCGTACTTCGCCTCGCTCGAAGGCCCCGATCCTCCGGCCGGCGCGCCGGAGATCCGGGCGCTGCACGGGGGCGATCCCGAGGTCAGCAACGGCCGTACGCCCGAGATGCCGATGCCGGTCACCGCGCCCGCCGCCGGAGCGAGGCCGGTGCGCTCGTCGTGTTCGCTGCCGATCCGCGAGGGGACCGCGGTCGTCGGCGTCCTGTCGGTCTACGCCGCGGAGGCCGACGTGTTCGACGAGGAACTGACCCGGCTGCTGATCGTGCTCGCCGACGATCTCTCGTTCGGACTGGAGTCGATGCGCGAGCAGTCCGGGCGGGCCGTGGCGGAGACCCAGTTGCGGCTGCTCGCGGCCACGCTCGAGCAGAAGGTGGCGGACCGGACACTGTCGCTGGCGGCCGCGAACGAGGAGCTGGAAGCGTTCAGCTACTCGGTCTCGCACGACCTGAGGGCGCCGCTGCGGGCGATCAACGGCTTCACCGAACTCGCGATCGAGCAGGCGGGCGAACGGCTCGATGCGGTGAGCCACGGCTACCTCGAGCGGGTCAAGGCGGCGGCGGTGCGGATGTCGGACCTGATCAACGACCTGCTCGACCTCTCGCGCGTGACGCGCGCCGACATCCACCGGGGACCGGTCGACCTGACCGCCGTCGCGGGCGAGATCGTCGCCGAGCTGGCCGCGGCGGAGCCGGAGCGTTCGGTCGATGTCCGGATCGCCCCGGGGCTGACCGTCGATGCCGATCCGGGGCTCGCGAAGACGGTGGTCGCGAACCTGATCGGCAACGCCTGGAAATTCTCCGCGGGACGCGACCCGGCCCGCATCGAGGTGGACGCCGCGCGCCTCGGCGACCATGACGCGGTCCGCGTCCGGGACAACGGCGCCGGCTTCGACATGAGTCACTCGGACAAGCTGTACGCGCCGTTCCAGCGCCTGCACTCGGAGCGCGAGTTCCCGGGCAGCGGCATAGGGCTCGCGATCGTCCGGCGCATCGTGACTCGTCACGGCGGCGACATCGCCGCGACCTCGACCGTGGGCGAGGGGACGACGGTCACCGTGTCGTTCGGAACCGGAGCGACGGCGCTCGCCTGATCCGCGAGCCCGGCGGCCGCAGCGCGCACCCGACCCGCTACCGTGCGATGCCGGAGACGGCGGCGGCGATCGCGCGCTCGGCCATCGGCAGGAGCGCGGGCAAGGCGACCAGCAACGCCGCCATCCCCGTGATCAGGGTGACCGGGAATCCGACGGCGAACAGGTTGAGCTGCGGCGCGGTCCGGGCGAGCAATCCGAGCGCCAGATTGACGATCAGCAGCGCCCCGACGACCGGCAGGGCGATCTTGAGCCCCAGCTCGAACAAGGTCGAGCCCGACCGCGCGATCGCGAGCGCGTCGTTCCATCCGGGGGCGGTGCCGATCGGCCAACGGGAGAAGGACTCGCCGAGCGCCGCGAGCAGCATCAGGTGGCCGTCCAGGGCCAGGAACACGAGCAGGACCGCGACATTGAGCAGGCTGCCGACGATCGGGGCGGGCTGCTGGTTCTGGGGGTCGACGAACGACGCGAACGACAGCCCCATCTGCAGGCCGATGACGTCGCCGGCGAGCTGGACGGCCGCGAACACGATCTGGATGACGAATCCGATCGCGAGTCCGATCACGACCTGCTGCAGCGCGAGCAGGGCCCCGCCGCCGGAGGCGAGAGGGACCGGCGGCGGCGCGGGGAGCGTCGGCGCGATGAGCAGCGCCGCCGCCGCGGCCAGCCCGATGCGCACCGGGCGCGGCAGGCTCGCGTGCGAGTAGATCGGCGCGCTCGACATCAGCGCGACGATGCGCAGGAACGGCAGCAGGACCGCGGCGACGAGCCGCTCGGCCTCGGCGGCGGTGAACGTGAGCATCGACGGGGCGGGCGCTAGCCGACGACCTGCGGAATGCTCCCGAACAGGCGCTGCGTGAATTCCACGAGCGTGGTGAGCATCCAGGGGCCGGCGACGACCAGCGCCGCGAACATCGCCACGAGCTTGGGGATGAACGACAGCGTCATCTCGTTGATCTGCGTGGCGGCCTGCAGCACGGCGACGACCAGGCCGACGACGAGGGCGGCGACCAGGAGCGGCGCCGAGACGAGCATGGTGATCCACAGCGCCTGCTGCGTGAGGGAGAGGACGGTCTGCGAAGTCATGGCGGCGGTCGGACGGGTGCGGTCGCGCCCGGAGCCTGTGGGTTCTAGAAGCTCGCGACCAGCGACCCCAGGAGCAGGGTCCAGCCGTCGACGAGCACGAAGAGCATCAGCTTGAACGGGAGCGAGATCAGGACCGGCGAGAGCATCATCATCCCCATCGACATCAGCGCGCTCGCCACGACCAGGTCGATGATCAGGAACGGGATGAAGACCATGAAGCCGATCTGGAAGGCGGTCTTGAGCTCGCTGGTGACGAACGCCGGGACGAGGACGCGGAACGGGATGTCGTCGCGTGTGGCGGGCGGCTTGGCGCGCGCGAGCTTGACGAAGAGCGCGATGTCGGCCTCGCGGGTCTGCTTCAGCATGAACGTGCGCAGCGGGACCTGCGCGCGTTCGATCGCTTCGCCGCCCGACACCTTCTTCTCGACGTAGGGGACGTAGGCGTCGGCGTAGATCCGGTCGGCGACCGGCCCCATGACGAACAGGGTGAGGAACAGCGCCAGTCCGATCAGGACCGGATTGGGCGGCGCGCCCTGCGTTCCGAGCGCCTGGCGCAGCAGCGACAGCACGATGATGATGCGCGTGAACGACGTCATCATGAGCAGCACGGCCGGCAGGAACGTGAGCGCCGTGAGGACGAGCAGCGTCTGGATCGGCAGCGAGTAGCTCTGGCCGCCGCCGGGCGCGGGCGCGCTGTTGAACAGCGGCAGATCGGCGCCCTGGGCGCGCGCGAATCCGGCGACGGCGAGGAGCACGACTCCGGCCAGCGCCGCGCCGCGGCGGGCGTCGGGCTTGATCACGACCGGGACGCCGGCGGACGGCCGCGGGCGCGTTCGAGCAGCGCGGCGAACGGCGCGACGCGCGGTTCGGCCGCGAGTTCGCGGCGCGGCTGCTTGTCGATCGGGGTGACCTGCCCGGGTGCGACGCCGACGACCAGCCAGTCGTCGCCCAGTTCGAGCACGACGACCCGCTCGCGCGCGCCGACGGCCTGCGTGGCGACGATACGCAGCGGCCCGCGGGCGCCGGCGAGCGGGCCCGCCCGCTTGAGCACCCACGCGGTGGCGCCGATCAGCGCGACCACGACGACCAGCGCCGCGAACGCCTGCAGGTAGTGTCCGGAGAAGTCGGCGCTCCCGGCGGCGGCTTCGGCGCCCGCCGCGAGCGCGGGCAGGCACGCGCAGAGCGCGCCGAACGCACCGGACGAGCGACGCGCGATGGTCATCGCTTGAGTTTCCTCAGCCGCTCGGAGGGGGTGACGATGTCGGTCAGCCGGATGCCGAACTTGTCGTTGACCACCACGACCTCGCCCTGCGCGATCAGGCAGCCGTTCACGAGCACGTCCATCGGCTCGCCGGCGAGTCCGTCGAGCTCGATGACCGAACCCTGCGCGAGCTGCAGGATGTGGCGGATCGGGATGCGCGTGCGGCCGAGCTCGACGGTGAGGTTGACCGGGATGTCGAGGATCAGGTCGATGTCGTTGGACGGCGCCGGCTCCATCGGCTTGCCGGGGGCGAGCGCGCCCAGCGTCGCCGGCTTGATGTCCGGCGCCTTGGCCGGCGCGGCGGCCTGCTCGGCCAGCGCGGCGCCCCAGGCGTCGTCGGTGAGAGTGTCGTCTGCCATGGATGTCTCCGGGCGTTGCGACCGGCGTCAGGACGCCGGCGGGTCCTTCTCGGGGGGGAGCAGCTTCTCGACCCGCAGGGCGATCTGGCCGTGCAGCGTGCCGTAACTGCACTCGAAGACCGGCACGTCGTCGACGCGCGCCTCGACTCGCGGCGGGAGCTCGATGTCGAGCACGTCGCCGACCTTGATCGCGAGCAGGTCCCGCACGGTGATCGACCGGGACGCGATGTCCGCCGCGAGATCGACCTCGGCGCCCTGCACCTGTCGCGACAGCATGCGGATCCAGCGCCGGTCGGGCTCGAGGTTGTCGCCCTGCAGCGGGCTGTAGATCAGGTCGCGGATCGGTTCGAGCGTCGAGTAGGGGATGCAGACGTGGAACGCGCCGCCGCCCGAGCCCAGTTCGATCGAGAACGTCGACACGATCACGACCTCGGTGGGCGAGGCGATGTTGGCGAACTGCGTGTGCATCTCCGAGCGCAGGTATTCGAACTTCAGCGGATGGACGTGCTTCCACGCCGCTTCGTAGTCGGCGGTGACGACCTCGAGCATGCGGCGGATGATCCGCTGCTCGGTGGGCGTGAAGTCGCGGCCTTCGACCCGCATGTGGAACCGACCGTCGCCGCCGAACAGGTTGTCGACGACCAGGAAGACCAGCGAGGGTTCGAAGACGAAGAGCCCGCTGCCCCGCAACGGCTTGACCTGGACGATGTTGAGGTTCGTCGGCACGACCAGGTTGCGGACGAACTCGCTGTACTTGATGACGCGGACCGGCCCCACCGAGATCTCGGGGCTGCGGCGCATGAAGTTGAACAGGCCCACGCGCAGCGACCGGGCGAACCGCTCGTTGATGATCTCGAGCGCGGGCATGCGCCCGCGGACGATCCGCTCCTGCGTGGCCAGGTTGTACGGCCGGACCCCGCCGGGCGCGTCCTCCTGCGCCGGTGCCTCGGCGTCTCCGGACACGCCCTTCAGCAGCGCGTCGACTTCGTCCTGGGTGAGGAACTCGTTGGCCACGGCGGTCGCGGTCGGGTCGGTGTGCCGGGGAGGGCCGGTCGCGGCACCGGCTACTGGATGACGAACGCGCCGAGGAAGGCCTGCGTGACGCCGCGCTCCGGCGTCTGGCCGGGCACCGATTCGCGCGCGGCGGCGACGAGTTCGCCGACGAGCTTCGACTTGCCCTCCGGCGTCGAGATGTCGCTCGGGCGCTTCGACGACAGCATGAGGAGGATGCGGCTGCGCAGGACCGGCATGTAGGTCTTGATCTGCTCGATCACCTTGTCGTCGCTCACCTGGTAGACGACGGCGACCTGCAGGTAGTGATCGCCGTTCTCCTCCAGCAGGTTGACGGTGAACGGCTCGAGGTTCACGAAGATCGGCGCCTTCGCGGGCGCGGACTTCGCGTCGGCGGAAGGCGCCTCGGCCGCTCCACGCTGCGTCAGGTACCACCACGCGCCCGCGCCGCCGCCGCCGAGCACGAGCAGCGCGACGGCGAGCAGGACGACGAGCTTGCCTTTCTTCCTGGGCGCCGCGGGCGGGGCGGCGGGAGCGGCGACCGGAGCGGCTGGGGCGTTGGCTTTGGCCATGGCGGTGGATGTCGGAGGCTTCGGGGACGGGATCGAGTGTGTGTGGCGCGGAGGTCAGCCGATCGGTCGAACACCCCGGGCATTCCCCGTCATTTCCCGGGCGAGGGCGTCGCGTCGATCAGGCATAGGTATCGATGACGCCGCTGCCGGCGCGTCGCGTCCACACGACGGCCGGCGCCGGTGCCGGTGCGTCGGCACGGCGCTGGGGCGGGACGTCGCCCCGGAACGCACGCGCCCCGCCCTCCGACGCGCGACCGTCGTGGATCGACGCGCCGCCCAGCGCGATGCCGGCGTCGGCGAGCAGCGCGCGCAGGCCCGGCAGCGAGTTCTCGAGCGCGGTCCGGGCGTCGGCATGGACCGCGTGGACGACCAGATGCGCTTCCCGGCCGTCGAAGCGAATCGCCAGATCGATCGGGCCGAGTTCGATCGGACGCACCTGGAGCTCGACGCGGTCGGCACGAATCTGCAGCAGGTGGACGACTTCGTCGGCCAGCGCCGGCGCGAACGCCGCGGAGTCGATCGGCGGGGCGATCGTGACCGCCGGGGGAGCGGGCGGGTTCACGATCGGGGGCGGTCCCGCGGCAGCAGGCGGGCCCGGGGGGGACTCGCGTTCCGGGCCGGCGACGGGCGAGGGCGTGTCCCGCGGCGCGACCATCGGGAACGCCGGCGCCGAGAACGGCAGCGCGGCCTCGGGCGGCGCGGGGCGGGTGATCGCCGGAGCGGTGTCCGCGGTCGGGGCGCGCACGCCGGGGACGCGATCGGGCGCGCCGGGCGTCCGGAGATCGTGCGCGGCGAAATCCGCCGTATCGGCGGCCGCCGGCACGCGCGGCTCGGCCGTGGTCGCCATCGCGACCGAGGGCATCGCGAGGCCGGCGAGCGCGATCAGCGCGTCGCGGGCGGTCGGGTCGGAGGGCACCGACGGCTGTCCGATGGCCTCGTCCGGGCGGCGGTCGGATTCGGATTCGGCCGGCGCCGCGCGTGCAACGTCCGCGTCGGCAGCGCGGTCGGTGCGCGCGATCATCGGGACCTCGCCGACCGCCGCGTCCAGGGCGGCGCCCAGCGCGGCGTCGAAGAGCGCGGCGAGCAGGGCGTCGGTCCGCGGCTCGGCGGACGCGTGGCCGGCGGCCGATCCGGCCGCGGAGACCGCGGCGGGCGAGGCGACGGCGACGATCGGTGCGTTCATGGGCGTCCTATCGGCTCGGGCGCGCGAGCTTGCGCAGCCGGCTCACGGTGGCGTACTCGTCCTGCTGCTGCTGTTCGATGCGGTTCTGGCGCGCGACCGCGCGCCTGGCGTCGCGTTGTCCCAGCGTGTCGTAGGACTTGACCTCGCGCTGCTCGCCGCGCCACTGCTGCTGGGCGACGTCCACGCGGGACTGCGCGTCGACCATCTGATCGGCCTGCTGTTCGATCGCCTGGTCGAGCTGCGCGAGGAAGCGGCGGTAGTTGCGCAGGCGCTCGGCGTCGATGCCGTCCTGGGACGCCCGCGCGAGCCGGGCCTCGTACTCGCGACGGTATTCGACCAGCATCGCGAGCTTCGACTGCGCGCCGTCGCGCTGGCTGGACAACGACGCGAGCGCGCGTCCGGTCTCGTCGCGACGGGCCTCGGCGAGTTCCTGCAGCCGCTTCCACGGTTTGTCGGCCGGACCGTTCATCACGCGCCCTGCGCGGAGGGCTCGAGGATGGCCTCGAGGTCGTGCGTCGACTCGGCCGCGCCTATGCGCTCCAGCATGTCCTGCTGCAGGAAGCGCTCGAGCGTCGGATACAGCGCGATCGCCTCGTCGAGCACCGCGTCGGCGCCGGCCGTGTAGGCGCCGACGTTGATGAGGTCGCGGTTGCGCTCGTAGCGGGCGACCAGCCGCTTGAACCGGCGCACCCGGGCGAAGTGCGACGACGACACGAGCTGGTGCATCGCCCGGCTGATCGACTGCTCGATGTCGATGGCCGGATAGTGGCCCTGGTCCGCGAGGTGCCGCGACAGCACGATGTGGCCGTCGAGGATCGCGCGCGCCGCGTCGGCGATCGGATCCTGCTGGTCGTCGCCCTCGGTCAGCACCGTGTAGAACGCGGTGATCGAACCGCCGTCGTCGCGGCCGTTGCCGGCCCGCTCGACGAGCTGCGGCAGCCGGGCGAACACCGACGGCGGATAGCCCTTGGTCGCCGGCGGCTCGCCGACGGCGAGCGCGATCTCGCGCTGCGCCATCGCGTAGCGGGTGAGCGAGTCCATGATGAGCAGCACGTGGCGGCCCTGGTCGCGGAAGTGCTCGGCGATCGTGGTCGCGTACGCCGCGCCCTGGATGCGCAGCAGGGCCGGCACGTCGGCCGGCGCCGCGACGACCACCGCCCGCTTCAGACCCTCGACGCCCAGGATGTGCTCGATGAACTCCTTCACCTCGCGGCCGCGCTCGCCGATCAGGCCGACC
>JADZDA010000176.1 GCA_020851255.1 Burkholderiales bacterium
ACGTTCTTGAGGTCGAAGATGAGCTGCGCCAGATCCTCGATCGAATAGATGTCGTGATGCGGCGGCGGCGAGATCAGGCCGACGCCGGGCGTCGAGTGCCGCACCCGGGCGATGGTCTGATCGACCTTGTGGCCGGGGAGCTGGCCGCCTTCGCCGGGCTTCGCGCCCTGCGCCATCTTGATCTGGATCTGGTCGGCCGAGGCGAGATACTCGGCGGTGACGCCGAAGCGGCCCGAGGCGACCTGCTTGATCTTCGAGCGCAGGCTGTCGCCGGCCTTGAGCGGCATGTCACGCTCGATGCGGTCGCGGCCGATGACCCCGGCGAGCGTGCTGCCGTCCGCGATCGAGCTCGCGCCGGCGCGCATCTCGGCGCGGTAGCGCATCTCGTCCTCGCCGCCTTCGCCGGTGTTCGACTTGCCGCCGATCCGGTTCATCGCGACGGCGAGCGTCGTATGCGCCTCGGTGGAGATCGAGCCGAGGCTCATCGCGCCGGTCGCGAAGCGCCGCACGATCGAGCTCGCCGGCTCGACCTCGTCGAGCGGCACCGGTTGACGCGCGCCGGCGCGCAGCTCGAACAACCCTCGCAGGGTCTTGAGCTTCGAACCCTGCTCGTTGATCAGCGCGGCGTACTCCCGGTAGGTCGCGTAGCTGCCGGTGCGCGACGCGTGCTGGAGTTTCGCGATCGAGTCGGGCGTCCACATGTGCTCTTCACCACGGACGCGGTAGTGGTACTCGCCGCCGGCGTCGAGCGCGCCGTCGAGCAGCGGATCGGAACCGAACGCCTGCGCGTGCAGGCGCGCGGCCTCCTCGGCGACCTCGAACAGGCCGATGCCCTCGACGTTGGACGCGGTGCCGGTGAAATACTTGTCGACGAACGCCTTCTGCAGCCCCACCGCCTCGAAGATCTGCGCTCCGCAGTAGCTCTGGTAGGTCGAGATGCCCATCTTGGACATCACCTTGTAGAGCCCCTTGCAGACCGCCTTGATGAACTTCTTGGGCGCCTCCTTCGGCTCGACGCCGTCGGGCAGGGACGCCGGGTCCGCCAGCGTCTCCAGCGCGAGATACGGATGGATCGCCTCGGCGCCGTCGCCCGCGAGCAGCGCGAAGTGGTGGACCTCGCGCGCCGATCCGGTCTCGACGACCAGTCCCGCCGACGTGCGCAGCCCCTTCTTGACCAGGTGTTCGTGGACGGCGGCCGTCGCGAGCAGCGCCGGGCTCGGCAGCCGGTCCGGACCGACGTTGCGGTCGGACAGGATCAGGATGTTCCTGCCCTGGCGGATCGCGTCGACCGCGTGCGCCGCGAGGCTCGCCAGCGCGGCTTCCATGCCGTTCGCGCCCCACGCGGCCGGATAGCAGATGTCGAGTTCCTCGGCCCGGAACGCGCCGCCGGAGAAGAGTTCGACGTGGCGGATCTTCTCCATCGCGTCGGCGGTCAGGATCGGCTGTTCCGCCTCGAGCCGCATCGGCGGCTCGGTCACGCCAGCCTCGTAGTCGACCGCGAGCAGGTTCGGCCGCGGCCCGATGAACGTGACGAGGCTCATCACCAGTTCCTCGCGGATCGGGTCGATCGGCGGATTGGTGACCTGCGCGAACAACTGCTTGAAATACGCGTAGAGGATCTTCGGGCGGTTCGACAGCACCGGCAGCGCCGCGTCGTTGCCCATCGACCCGATCGCCTCCTCGCCGTTCGCCGCCATCGGCGCGAGGATCACCTTGACGTCTTCTTGCGTCCATCCGAACGCCTGCTGCCGGTCGAGCACCGCCACCTCGGGCGGGATCGCCGGCGCGGGTTCGGGCATCGCCTCCAGCGAGAGCCGGCAGCGGCCGATCCACTCCCGGTACGGCTTGGCGGTGGCGAGCGTGCGCTTCAATTCATCGTCGTCGACGATGCGACCGCGCTCGAGGTCGACGAGCAGCATCTTGCCCGGCTGCAGGCGCCACTTCCTGACGATCTTCTTCTCCGGAATGTCGAGCACGCCGACTTCGGAGGCCATGACGATCATGTCGTCGTCGGTCACCACGTAGCGCGCCGGACGCAGTCCGTTGCGGTCGAGCGTCGCGCCGATCTGCCGGCCGTCGGTGAACGCCATCGCCGCCGGACCGTCCCACGGCTCCATCAGCGCCGCGTGGTACTCGTAGAAGGCCCGGCGATCCTCGTCCATCAGCGGGTTCCCGGCCCACGCCTCCGGGATCATCATCATCATCGCGTGGGCGAGCGGATAGCCGGCCATCACGAGGAGTTCGAGCGCGTTGTCGAACGACGCCGAGTCGGACTGGCCCTCGTAGATCAGCGGGAAGAGCTTCGGCAGGTCCTCGCCCAGCACCGCCGAGGCGATCGCGCCCTCGCGCGCGCGGCTCCAGTTGAAGTTGCCGCGCAGCGTGTTGATCTCGCCGTTGTGGCAGACGAAGCGGAACGGATGCGCGAGGTCCCAGGTCGGGAACGTGTTGGTCGAGAAGCGCTGGTGGACCATCGCGAGCGCCGACACCATCGTCGGATCGGCGAGGTCGGCGTAGAAGCTGCCGACCTGGTGCGCGAGCAGCATGCCCTTGTAGCAGAGCGTGCGCGTCGAGAAGGACGGAACGTAGAACTCCTTCCCGTGACGGAGCGCGAGCGCCTGGATCGCGTGGCCCGACCGCTTCCGGATGACGTAGAGCTTGCGCTCGAGGGCCGCCTGGTCCATGTCGCGCGAACCCCGCGCGACGAAGACCTGCCGGATGACCGGTTCGACCTCCTTGGTCCGCTCGGACAGTCCCTCGTTGTTCGTCGGCACGTCGCGCCAGCCGAGCAGCACCTGGCCCTCGGCGGCGATCGCCCGTTCGATCTCCTGCTCGCAGGCCATCCGCGATGCCGGCTCCTGCGGCAGGAACGCCATGCCCACGCCGTACTGGCCGATCGCCGGAAGCGTGATGCCGAGCTTGCCGCAGGCCCGGCGCAGGAACGCGTCGGGCATCTGGATCAGGATGCCCGCGCCGTCGCCTTGCAGCGGGTCGGCGCCGGTGGCGCCGCGGTGGGACAGGTTCTCGAGGATCCTGAGTCCCTGCGCGATGATCGCGTGGCTCTTCTTGCCCTTGATGTGGGCGACGAAGCCCAGACCGCAGGCATCGTGCTCGTTGGCCGGATCGTAGAGACCCTGCCGCGCCGGCGGCATCACCGCGACTCCGGTCGACGGGCGCGCGTCCCCGCGCACGGCGGAGTCCCGCCCGTTCCCGCCCGAGTCCGATCCCGACCCCGACAACCGTTGCGACGCGTCCATGTCCCGATCCTCGCCGTACGCCCGCGTTCCGCGCGCCCGGACCGGCGTTCCCGGCCCGGTGCGAGCGGCCCTTGCGTTTCCAAGGGCGAAACCTGTTTATCCTACTCGTCTTGCTGCGATGCGACAAGAAATGGCCGGCCCGCCGCCGCATGGACGCAACACGACCGCCCGGAGGCGCGCCTCGGCGGCCCGACGGCCTTGTCAGGACCCGGATGTTGGGCTCTAATCTCAACAAATTCGGCTATCTCGTTGTTGCAGCGTCCAAATCAGTGCGAGACGCCCTCCGGTTTCAGGACAACATCATTCGAATCAGGATTCCGCCATGCCCTTCGCGCGTTCGATCTTCCGCCTGACCGGCTGGCTCAAGCCCTGCGCCATGCTTGGTGCCTTCGCCGGCGCCCTGGTCCTCGCCGGATGCGGAGGTGGCAGCGGGTCGGTCCAGAACGTCACGCCGCCCACGCCGATTCCCACGCTATTCACGCTGCCGGCCGGCGTCGTCATCGCCTACTCGCAGGTACCTTCGACGATCAAGATCGTCGGCGGCCTGCCGCCGTACCAGGCGCTGTCGAACAATTCCGGCGTCCTGCCGGTCCCGCTCAACGTCTCCGGCGACACGCTCGTGCTGGTCGCCAACCCGGTCGCGGTCGGTGGCGACGTTCCGGTCTCGCTGACGATCAGCGACCAGTCCGGCCAGGTGACGATCGCCAACGTCACGGTCCGCTACGCGCCGCTGTTCGAGAACGGCCTGACCGTGACGCCGTCGTCCGGCCAGTGCGGGCAGAACCTCTGCGACGGCGGGACCGCCGGCGTGCGCGCGGTGGCGACCGGAATCGGCGGTGCACCGCTGCCCGGGCGGCAGATCCGCTTCGATGTCGTCTACGGCCCGATCTCGATCCTGACCAACAACCCCGCGCAGCCGAATTCCGCGACGCTCACGGTCGTCACCGACAACGCCGGCGTCGCCGAGATCCAGATCCAGTCGGTCGCCAGCGCGATCACGCAGCAGGCGCAGATGCGCGCGACCGACGTCGCGACCGGCCAGCAGCAGATCGCGAACTTCGTCGTCGAGCGGACGACCTCGACCAACAACCTCTCGGTCACGCCGTCGAACGCGGCGATCACGACGCTCTACAACGACTCCTGCTCGTCCGGATTCCGCGTCGACTACTTCATCTACGGCGGCACGCCGCCGTACACGGTCAATTCCACGTTCCCGAACGCGGTGACGCTCACGCCGAGCATCGTGCCCGCGAGCGGCAGCCCGTTCCGCGTCACGACCAACGGGACCTGCGTGGACCCGGTCGTGTTCACCATCGTCGACGCCGCCGGCAAGACGACGTCGGCGACTCTGAGCAACCGGCCCGGCACACAGAACCCGCCGTCGGCGCCACCGACCATCCCGCCTGCGACGCTGGTGGTCACACCTTCGTCCATCGCGCGCGGACCCGGGCTGAACTCCTGCGCGAACCAGACGTTCAACTTCGTCGTCACTGGCGGCTCACGGCCCTACAACGTGAGCGCGACGCCAATCCCGCCCGGGGCCTACCTCACTCCGGCGAGCGGTGTCGTCAACAACTCCGGCGACAGTTTCCAGATCAACAACCTGCCGGACGCGTCGGGCGTGTGGACGATCATCGTCGTCGACGACGGCAATCCGCAGCAGACGAAAACCGCGACGATCACCTGCAACTGATCGGGCGCCGCCGCCGGCGGGGCCGCGGCGGAGTCGGAGCGACGATCCTGGCGGATCGCCGTTCTCTTTCGTGCGCCGGCCGGCCCGACCGGCGGCTCAGCCGCCCAGTACGCCGGCGAGCGCCGTTTCCGGCACGCCGTCGCGCACGATGGCCGAGCCCAGTCGCTCCAGCAGCACGAAACGCATCCGGCCACCGAGCACTTTCTTGTCCCGGCCCATCAGGTCGAGCCAGCGGTCGAACGGCAGGGTCGGCGGCACGGTCGGCAGGCGCGCCGCGGCGATCAGCGCCTCGAGGCGCGACCGTTCGTCCGCCGCGAATCCGGTGACGCGTTCGGACGCCCGCGCGGCCAGCACCATCCCGGCGCCGACCGCCTCGCCGTGGAGCCAGGTGCCGTAGCCGGTGGCGGTCTCGATCGCGTGGCCGAACGTGTGGCCGAAGTTCAGCAAGGCGCGCTCGCCGGTCTCGCGTTCGTCGGCGGCGACGACCGCCGCCTTGATCCGGCAGCTCTCGAAGATCGCCTGCGCGAGCGTCTCGTCGTCGCGCGCGACCAGGCGGTCCATCGAAGCCTCGAGCCAGGCGAAAAATCCCGCGTCGCGGATGGCCGCGGCCTTGATCACTTCGGAGAGCCCGGCGGACACCTCGCGCGCGGGCAGCGTCGCCAGGCATCCCGTGTCGATCAGCACGGCGTCGGGCTGATGGAACGCGCCCAGCATGTTCTTGCCGAGCCGATGGTTCACCGCGGTCTTGCCGCCCACCGACGAGTCGACCTGGGCGAGCAGCGTCGTGGGAACCTGCACGAACGGGATGCCGCGCTGGTAGATCGCGGCGGCGAATCCGGCGATGTCGCCGATCACGCCGCCACCCAGCGCGACGAGCGGCGTCTCCCGGTCGAGTCTCAACTCCAGCAACCGCGTGACCAGGTCGTTCAGCGTGTCCCAGTTCTTGTGCGCTTCGCCGTCGGGCAACAGCACGATTTCCGCGGCGACGCCCGCACGCTCGAGCGACGCCCTGAGCGGCGCGAGGTGGTGCGCGGCGACGACCGCGTTGGTCACGATCGCGGCGCGTTTCGATCGCCAGGGCAGCAGCGCATCGGCGCGTCCGAGCAGGTCCCGGCCGATCAGGATCGGGTACGAGCGGTCGCCGAGGGCGACGTCCAGGCGCCTCACCGCCCGGCCTCCGGCGGCGGCGGCCCGCTCGGCGGCTCCCAGCGGCGCGCGAAGCGCATCGCCTCGTCCCGGTCGGACGCGATGACGTGGTCGGCGACCGAGCGGTAGATCGGATCGCGGATCGCGTAGAGCTCGGCGATCCGGGCCGCCGGATCCGCCGCCTTGAGGAGCGGGCGGTGCCGGCTGTGGCGCACGCGCTCGTAGAGCGTCGCCGGGTCGGCGTGCAGGTAGACGACGGTCCCGTGGTCGGCGAGCGCGCGCCGGTTGGCCTCGCGCAGGACGGCGCCGCCGCCGGTGCCCAGCACGATGTTCTCGCGCAGCACCAGATCGGCGATCACCGATTGCTCCCGGTCGCGGAACACTTCTTCGCCCTCGATCTCGAAGATGGTCGGTATCGACACGCCCAGCCGCGCCTCGAGTTCGTGGTCGGCGTCGATGAAGCGCTTGCCCAGCCACCGCGCGAACTGGCGGCCGAGCGTCGTCTTTCCGGCGCCCATCAATCCGACCAGGAAGAGATTGCCGCGGTGCAGCGTCATCCGGCGATTGTAGCGAATCGCCCCGCGCGGCCGGACACGCGGCCCAGGGTCCGGCAGCCGGACCTGCCGCGCGTACCCGGCGGGGGACGCCTTGCGCGGGTGCCGGCCGCGACCGGTCCGGGCCGGACCGGATGCGGCTATTTGACCGCGTTCACCGGCTCCTTGACGATCCGCGGTGTCAGGAAGATCAGCAACTCGGTCTTGTCGCTGGAGCGGCCGGACTGCTTGAACAGGTAGCCCAGCACCGGGATGTCGCCCAGGTACGGCACCTTGTCGACGTCGTTGCGGATCGTCTCCTCGTAGATGCCGCCGATGACCGCGGTGTCACCGTTGTTGACGGCGATCTGCGTCGTCACGTTCTTGGTCTCGATCGCCGGGACCTGGAAGCCGCCGCCCAGCTGCACGAACTGGCCGACCGAGTCCTTCCGCACCTCGACGGTCATGATGATCCGGTTGTCGGGCGTGATCTGCGGCGTCACGTCGAGGCGGAGCACGGCCTTCTTGAACGAGATCGTCGCCGGCGAATTCGCCGAGCCCGGCGTGACGTACGGGATCTCGGTGCCCTGCTCGATATGCGCCTTCTGGTTGTCGGCGGTGATCACGCGCGGGCTCGACACGACCTTGCCGCGGTTCTCGGCCTCCAGCGCCGACAGCTCGAGGTTGATCAGGTTGCCGCTGCCCAGGTTGATCAGCGTCATCGCGAGCTGCCCGGCCGCGTTGGCGACCGGCAGGTTGATGTTGAGCGCCGCCGGATCGGAATAACCGGGATAGGCGAACGGCGCCACCGTCGGCGACGCGATTTCGAACGGCGTGGGCGTGCGCGTTTCGCGGATGATCCGGTCGCCCTCGGTGCGTACGACCGGCTGCGTGTTGAGCGACCCGGTCGAACCGACCGAGTAGCGTCCCCGGTTGAACGTGAACCCGGTCTGCTGGCCGAAGCGCACGCCCAGCTGGCGGCTGAACTTGTCGCTCGCGATGACGATCCGCGCCTCGATCAGCACCTGGCGAACCGACACGTCGATCTGGCGGATGATCCGGCGCACCTCCTCGAGTCGCGCGGGCGTGTCCTGCACGAAGAGGATGTTCGAACGCGGATCGAGCGTGGCGACGCCGCGGCGCGACAGGATCGAACCCTGCCCGCCCTGCGTGCCGGCGGCCGTGCGGTTCGACGACACGAGGTTCAGGATGTCCTGCGCCTTCGCGTAGTTCAACTGGAACATCTCGGTCTGCAGCGGCTCGAGGTCGCTGATCTGCGCCTGCGACTCCAGTTGCTGCTTTTCCTTGAGCGCGAGCTCCTCCCGCGGCGCGATCAGCACGACATTGCCGTTCTTGCGCATGTCGAGCCCCTTGGTCTGCAGGATGATGTCGAGCGCCTGGTCCCAGGGGATGTCCTTGAGCCTCAGCGTCAGCGAGCCCTGGACGGTGTCGCTGGTGATGATGTTGAGGCCGGTGAAGTCGGCGATCACCTGGAGCACCGAGCGGACGTCGATGCTCTGGAAGTTGAACGAGACCTTCTCGCCCTTGTAGCCGCCGCGCGTTCCCTGCGTGAGCCGGTTCGGGTCCTCGGCGACCGGCTTGATCTCGAGGATGAACCGATTCTCCGCCTGGTACGCCGAGTGCTCCCACAACCCCTTGGGCTCGATCACCATCCGGGCGTTGGGTCCCTGGGTGAACGTGTCGACGGTGACGACCGGCGTCGCGAAATCGGCGACGTCGAGGCGCCGCTCGAGGTTGCGCGGCACCGATGTCTTGATGAAATCGACGATGAGCTGCCGGCCCTGCTGCCGGATGTCGATGCCGGTCGACGCGTCGGACAGGTCGACGATGATGCGGCCCTCGCCGTTGCGGCCGCGCCGGAAGTCGACGTCGCGCAGCGCGTGCTGGACGTCGCCGGGACGGGCCTCCGCGAACCGCTGCACCTCCTGGGCCTTCGCGTCGAGCTGTTCGCTCTGATCGAACAGCGTGACCAGCACCGCGTTGCCCTCGACGCTGGTCTGGTAGGTCTGCGGCCGGTTGAGATTGAACACGACGCGCGTGCGGTTCCCGGCCTGGATGACGTTGAAGCTGCGCAGCGCCGCGTCGTCGATCTGCCGCTGCGTCGCGCCCAGTCCGTTCGCGGTGTCGAGGAAGTCGAGGGCGATCCGGGCCGGGCTGGCGATCGCGAAGCCCGCGGGCGGGTTGGCCGGCGCGTTCCGGAGCTGGAAGCGGACGATCGTGCGGCCCGCCGAACCCTTGGTCACCGTCACCTGGTCGATGCTGTTGCCGGACTGGCCCGCCGCGAGCGTGGTCAGCGCGAGCGCCGCGATCGCGACGAGCCCGGCGGCGAACCGCCGGGCGGTGCCCCGGACGCCGCGGGTCCGGTGGGCGGGTTGTGCGCTCATCGTCTGCTCCCCTGTGTCTTCGCGTCGGGCTGCTGCAACTGCAGCGTCGACGAGCGCTCGGTCCAGTCGCCGGCGCTGTCCTGCACCAGCTCCTTGAGCTTGATCTCGGTGTCGTTGATGCCGGTGACGACTCCGAAGTTCTGCCCCATGAAGTTGCCGGTGCGAACCTGGTAGATGTCCTTGTCCGGAGTCCGGACCAGCGCGTAGACGCTCTTGTCCCTGGCGAGCGTGCCGACCATCGTCAACGATTCGAGCGGGAACGACTCGAGCGGCTCGCGCCGGCGCGCGAGGTCCGGCGCGAGGCGGTCGTTGCCCTTGGCCGGCTCGACCTTGCGCGGCTTGAACGGGTCGGGAAGGTCGAACGCGTTGTAGGCGAACGGCTCGTAGGGCCGGATCTGCGGCAGCGGCTCGAGCTTGCCCAGCGCGCCCTTGCCCTGGTCGCGCATCCACTCGCGCAGGTCCTGGTGGCTCTCGCCGCCGCAGCCGGCGACGACGAGCGCCACGATGCCCGAGATGGCGAGGCGCACGGTCATTTCTTCTTGGCCTTTTCCTTGGCCTTGGCCAGCGCGCGCTGCTTCGCGATCTCGTCGTCGTCGAGATAGCGGAAGGTCTTGGCGACCGCCTCCATCCGCAGCGTGCCCTTGTCGTTCGCGATGGAAACGTCGTTCAGCGTCACGATCCGCGGCAACTGGGCCACGTCGCTCGCGAAGGCGCCCATGTCGTGGTAACTGCCGGTGATCTTGAGGTTGATCGGCAGTTCCGCGTAGAAGTCCGCCATCCGCTCCTGCGCCGCCGGCTTGAACAGCTCGAACACCAGTCCGCGGCCCAGGCCCGCCTGGTTGATGTCCGTCAGCAGCGCGTCGATCTCCGCCCTGTTCGGAAGCTGCTTCACCAGCGCCCCGAACGACTGCTCGACCTCGCCCAGCTGCGCCCGGTAGGCGTCGAAATTGATCGCCTTCGCCTTCTTCTGCGAGTATTGATCGCGCAGCGTGCCTTCCTCCTTCTGCGACCGGTCGAGCGTGTCCCACTGCTCCTTCCAGTCGAAGAGCGCCCCCAGCGCGACGATCGCGAGGAAGACGCCGCCCAGGATCAGCAGCTTGGGAACGAGCGGCCAGTTGCCGACGTCCTTGAGCGACAGCCGTCGCAGATCGTCGAAGTTCACGCCTTGCCTCCGGGCGACGGCGCCGGTGCGGCGGCGGGCGCGACAGGCGTCGCCGGCGGACGGGCCGGCTGCGGGACGACCCGCTTGACCGAGAAGTTCAGCGTGAATTCATTCGCCTGCTGGGCCGGCGCGCCCCGAGCGGCACCCGGGACGTTCACGAGCTTGATCTCGACCAGCTCCGGACCGGTGACCCAGGGCGAGGATTCGATGTTGCGCATCAACGTCGACACGCGCGCGTTGGACTGCGCGTAGCCGACCATCTGGACGCGCGTACCCGTCTGCTTGATCGCCTTGAGGAAAATGCCGTCGGGAAGCTGGCGGACGAGCTGGTCGAGCAGGTGCACGGCCT
Source organism: Burkholderiales bacterium (assembly GCA_020851255.1). Classification (GTDB taxonomy): domain Bacteria; phylum Pseudomonadota; class Gammaproteobacteria; order Burkholderiales; family Casimicrobiaceae; genus VBCG01. The sequence goes on from JADZDA010000176.1 coordinate 10,543, forward strand.
CGCTGCGGTTCGCCTGGAGATTCTCGACCACCGCCTTGCGCGCCAGCACCTGCTGGATCTGGTCTCGGAGCTTGTCGATCTCGCGGATCTGCTCGTCGAGCTTGACGATCTCGGACTTGAGGAGCTTGTTGCGCGCCGCCTGGTCCTCGATACGCGCCGAGAACAGCGCGTGCACGAGGCCGACGACCGACATCGCGAGGATCGCGAGCAGCACGGCGAACGACAGGAACTGCCGTTGCCTCGCCTGCCGCTTCTCCTCGCGGTGCGGCAGCAGGTTGATGCGGACGATCGCCGCGGCCATTTAGGAGGCCTCCTCCCCCAGGCTGGCGCGCTCCGCGCGCGTCGCGGTCCCCCTCCTGGAGGTGGGAGCGGCTCGCGCAGCGAGCTTCGGGGGGATCGCGCCGCCGACGGGCCGCCCCGAGGCGGCGCCCGCCCCCTGGGGGGAGGCTCGCGCAGCGAGCTTCGGGGGGATGTACGACATCCCGCTCACTCGAAGCTCCGCATCGCGAGCCCGGTCGCGATGATCAGCATCGGCGCGTCCTGGGCGAGCTGCCGGGGGCGGATGCGGTCGGAGACCTGCATGGTCCCGAACGGATTGGCGGTGATCGTCGCCACGCCCGCACGCTTGGCGACGAGTTCGTCGAGGCCGGGCAGCAGCGAGCCGCCGCCGGCCAGCACGATCTGGTCGACCTGGTTGTACGAGGTCGACGTGAAAAAGAACTGGAGCGCGCGAGTGACCTCCAGCGCGAGCGTCTCCATGAACGGCTGGAGCACGTCGGCGTCGTAGTTCTCCGGCAGGCCCTGGTTCTTCTTCGCCGATTCGGCCTCCTCCGGCGACAGGTTGAACGCGCGCTGGATGTCGTGCGTGAGCTGGTTGCCGCCGAACGCCTGGTCGCGCGAGAACAGGAACTGGCCGTTGCGCATGACGTAGAAGTGGGTCACGTGCGCGCCGATGTCCACGAACGCGATGTTCTGGTCGCGTCCGTTGGCGGGGAGCGTCGGCGTGATCAGCCGGAAGGCCTCCTGCGTCGCGTAGGACTCGACGTCCATCACCCGCGCCCGCAGGCCGGCGGCATCGGCGATCGCGACCCGATCCTCGACCTTCTCCTTGCGGGACGCCGCGATCAGCAACTCGACTTCGTCGGGGTTGTTCGGCGCCGGCCCGAGGATCTGGAAATCGAGATTCACCTCGTCGAGCGCGAACGGAATGTACTGGTTCGCCTCCGCCTCGACCGTGAGTTCGAGCTCCTCCTCGGTCTGACCCGACGGGACGATGATCTTCTTGGTGATCACCATCGCCGCCGGCAGGGCCATCGCGATGCTCCGGTTGCGGCTGCCCAGCCGCTTCCAGCCCCGCTTGAGCGCGTCGGTGACCTGGTCCAGATTGGCGATGTTGCCGTCCTGGACGACGTCCTTGGCGAGCGGCTCGATCGCATAGCGCTCGAGGCGATAGCTGCCCTTGCCGGCCTCGACCAGCTCGACCAGTTTGATCGACGTCGACGAGACGTCGACGCCGATCAGCGTCGGCGCCTTGGTCTGGAAGACGTCGAGTAGGGAGGCGAATTTTTCGGAAAGCATGGCCCTGTCGGCCGCAATGCTGACAACTTACATTAAACTCTGGCAGCAAGTACGAACGTTGTCAAACCTTTTGCCCGTGTTCGGCATGGGTTGTTGCAAGCCTGCCTATAATCGGCGGCGGGAAACCGTCCCCCCCGCACGTTTTATTCCTCCGTGCTAAAGCGCTGGATCCTCTACGTCGTCTCCGTCGTCCTCGGGCTGGCCGTCGTCGGAGCCCTGCTGGGCGCTTTTGTGCTGGCTTTGCTTTATCCGACGCTCCCCTCGCTGGAAACGCTGACCGACTATCAGCCAAAAGTCCCGCTTCGGGTCGTTTCTGCGGAAGGGACGTTGCTGGGCGAGTTTGGCGAGGAGCGGCGGGCCGTGGTGACCATCCGCGACGTGCCGCAGGTCATGAAGCAGGCGATCCTCGCGGCGGAGGACGAGCGGTTCTACCAGCACGGCGGGGTCGACTACCTGTCGGTCGTCCGGGCCGCGCTCGCCAACCTGACCTCCGGGGCCCAGCAGGGGGCCGGGACGATCACCATGCAGGTCGCGCGCAACTTCTTCCTGACGCGGGAGAAGACGCTGACCCGGAAGCTGCGCGAAGTGCTGCTCGCCTGGAAGATCGAGGCGAACCTGTCGAAGGACGAGATCCTCGAGCTCTATCTCAACCAGATCTTCCTCGGCCAGCGCGCGTACGGGTTCGCGGCCGCTGCGCAGATCTACTTCGGCAAGTCCCTGAAGGATGTGACGCCGGCCGAAGCCGCGATGCTGGCGGGCCTCCCCAAGGCTCCGTCCGCCTTCAACCCGGTCAACAACCCCAGGCGCGCCAAGATCCGGCAGCAGTACGTGCTGCGCCGGATGCACGACCTCAAATTCCTGACGGACGCCCAGTACGAGGAAGCACGAAACGCGCCGCTGCAGGTCCGCCAGGGGCTGAAAGCGGTGTCCCCGGCGCATGGCGAATTCGTGGCGGAAATGGCGCGCCAGGTCGTCTTCGACGCCTACGGCGAGGAGGCCTACACCAAGGGAATCACCGTCTGGACGACCGTCCGGGCCGCCGATCAGGAGGCCGCCTGGAACGCCGTCCGCCGTGGCGTACTCGAGTACGACCGGCGCCATGGCTACCGGGGCCCCGAGGCGTACGTGACCCTGCCCGAGGACGCCAACGAGGCGGAGGCCGTGCTCGAACGAACGTTCCAGGACACTCCCGACAGCGAGAACCTGCTGGCGGCGGTGGTCACCGGCGTCCAGGGCCAGGACGTGCGGGCCGTGCTGTCCAACGGCGACGCCATCCAGATCACCGGCGACGGGGTCCGCTTCGCGGCCCGCGCACTCGCGGACCGGACGCCGCCCAACCAGCGTATCCGCCGCGGCGCGGTGATCCGCGTCTCGCGCGAGGACAAGGGGCGATGGGCGATCGCGCAGTTGCCCCAGGCCGAGTCCGCGTTCCTGGCCCTCGACCCCAACGACGGCGCGCTCCTCGCGCTGGTCGGCGGCTTCGACTTCGACCGCAACAAGTTCAATCATGTCACCCAGGCGCAGCGCCAGCCGGGGTCGGCTTTCAAGCCCTTCATCTACTCGGCCGCGCTCGAAAAGGGCTTCACACCGGCGACCGTCGTCAACGACGCCCCGTTCTTCGTGCCGGCCGACAAGGCCGGCGGCGAGGACTGGGAGCCCAAGAACTACGACGCCAAGTTCGACGGACCGATGCGGCTGCGGGTCGCGCTGGCGAAGTCGAAGAACCTCGTGACCGTCCGGGTGCTGCAGGCGATCGGGCCGCAGTACGCGCAGGACTACGTGACGCGGTTCGGATTCGACCCGCGCGCGCATCCGCCCTACCTGACCATGGGACTGGGCGCGGGCGCGGCGACACCGATCCAGATGGCGAGCGCCTACGCGGTGTTCGCCAACGGCGGATTCCGCGTCGCCCCCTACCTGATCGCCAAGATCAGCGATGCGCGCGGCAACGTGCTGTCCGAGGCCGATCCGCCGAAGGCCGGCGGCGCCGCCGAGCGCGCGATCGACGCACGCAACGCGTGGATCATGTCCTCGATGCTGCGCGACGTCATCGGCTACGGCACGGCGACGCGCGCGCAGGCCCTCAACCGCAAGGACTTCTCGGGCAAGACCGGCACGACCAACGACAACGTCGACGCCTGGTTCTGCGGGTACACGTCGTCGATCGTCGGTGTGGCCTGGATCGGACACGACCAGCCACGCTCGCTCGGCACCAACGAGACCGGCGCCGTCGCGGCGCTGCCGATCTGGTTGTCGTTCATGCAGAGACTCGTCAAGACGCTGCCCGAATCCGTGTCCGAACCGCCCGCAGGCGTGGTCCCGGTGCGCATCAACGAGGCGACCGGTCTGAGGGACGACTCCAGCGCGGTCGTCGACTGGTTCTACGCGGAGTCGGTCCCGCGCCCCCGCGACGACGCGCTCGCGCCGGCCGCGCCGACCGGCCGGTCCGCCCAGGACGTGCGCAACCAGCTCTTCTGACCGATGGCGCGCGAACGACGCAACACCGCCCGGGCCGAGGCGCGGCGCGCCGAGCGGTTGCACGGCTGGGGACCGGACGGCCAGCAACGGACGAGCCTCGCCCAGGCGACGGCGAGACTGATCGCCACCCAGGGCCTCACCGACTGGTCGCAGGCGAAGCGCAAGGCCGCGCGCGAACTCGGTGTGCCCGAGCGGGCCGCGCTACCCGGCGACGACGAGGTCGAGGACGCGCTCGTCCTGCATCACGCGATCTACGGCGGCGAGCGGCACCGGCGGATGCTCGCCGAGCGTCGCACCGAGGCGCTGATCTGGATGCGCGCGCTGGCCGCGTTCGACCCGCGTCTGGTGGGCGGCGTCGCCGCCGGCTGGGCGACCGAGCACAGCGACATCCGCATCGAGCTCGCCGCGGACGACGACAAGGCCGTCGAGCTCGCGCTGCTCAACGCGCGTGTCGCGTTCCGCGCGCTGCCCGGCGGCGCCGACGAATCGCCGCAGTACTACATCGAAACGCCGCGGGGCGGCGTCAGGCTCGCCGTCCGTTCGGTGCGGGACCTGCGGGCGCGCCCCAAGCGCGACCGGCATGGTCGCGACGAGCTGCGCCTCGATCGGGCGGCGGTGGAGACGCTGATCGGGAATTGAGGCCAGAGAAATGGGGTCAGACTTGAATTGGGGTCAGACTCGAATTCCCGGAGAATTGGGGTCAGACTCGAATTTCCGTC
>JADZDA010000177.1 GCA_020851255.1 Burkholderiales bacterium
CCTCGCGGCCGCCTCCCCCCCAGGGGGCGGACGACGACCTCGGGGCGGCCCTCCGGTCGTCGTGGCCCCCCCCCGTAGCGGCGTCGCGGCCGCCTCCCCCCAAGGGGGCGGACGACGACCTCGGGGCGGCCCTTCGGTCGTCGTGGACCCCCCCGTAGCGGCCTCGCGGCCGCCTCCCCCCCAAGTGGGCATGGCGCGCTCAAGGCGGCTCTTCGCGCGCCGACCCCCCGTAGCGGCCTCGCGCCAGCGCAGGGCCTGCGACGGGTCAGCGGATCAGGTCGCGCCAGGCGGCGGGCGAGGCGAGCCCCCGGCGGTGGAAGAACACGAGCCGCGCGAGCGCGGCGAACGCGCGGTTGCCGATCGCCAAGTCGAAGAGCCGGTCGCTCTGGACGCGGTCGTAGATCGCGCGCGCGAGACGCTTCGCGCGGAACCTGGGCGCCGGCGGCGCGACGACGAGCGGCGCGGTCGCATCGCGCCACGCCGGGCCCGCGCGGGCGACGCCCAGCGCTACTCCGAGCCGGCGCCCCGATTCGAGCGCGGTGTGGATGCCGCCGGCGGTGAGCGGCGAGACGAGGCCGGCGGCGTCCCCGATCAGCGTGACGCGATCCGCGGCGCCCGGCGCGACCGGTCCTCCGATCGGGATCAATCCCGCACGCCTGGCGCGCGCGTGCCCGCCGGACAACCCGACGCGGGGCGCGACCGCGGCGACGAATTCGTCGGCGTCGGGCGTGCCGCCGCCGCGCGCGTGCGTTCCCGCAAGACCGGCCTGGACCACCCCGACGCCCGCGAACATCCAGCCGATGTAGCCGCGCGCGCGTCGCGCGTCGAGGAAGCAGTGGAGCCGGTCGGGTTCGGCCAGCGACGCGCCGGCGATCTCGATCTCCTCGCCGAACAGGAAGCGGGCGTTGAGCCCGAGTCCCGCGGACCGCGCGACGCGCGACTTCGGGCCGTCGGCGCCGACGAGGAAGCGCGTGCCGGTGCCATCGGGGAGCCGCCAGCCGCCGGCCGCGCGCGACGCGCCGTCGAACGGCACGCCGCAGTCGACCGCGACGCCCGCCTCGCGCGCGCGGTCGACCAGCCAGCGCATCAGCGCCGGCGTGTCGGTGGCGAGGAAGAAATAGCCGGGCGAATCGAGCGCGATGCTCGCGCCGCCGGGCGCGTGCAGCCGCACGCCGCGGATCGGCCGCGCGAGCGACTCGGGCAGCGGCGCGATCGCGTCGATCTCGGCGAGCGCTTCCTTGACGACGATCCCGGTCGTGTGCAATCGCTCGCCCGGATCGCGCCGGCGCTCGAGCACGCGGACGTCGGCGCCGGCCCGCGCGGCCGCGACCGCGCAGGCGACGCCGGCGAAGCTCGCGCCGACGATCACGACGTCGTTCGCCATCGACGGCTGTCCGTGGCCGGCCCCGGCGCGCCGTTCAATCGAGCGGCCGGAAGCGCAATGTCAGCGTGCGCGAGAAGAGGTCCGGACTATCCGGCCGCGGCAGCGGACTCGACTTGACGATCGCGCGCTGGACCGCCTCGTCGTAGGACCTGACGCCGCTGGACTTCCGCAACTGCGTCTCCAGGATCTCGCCGGTCGGCAGCTGGATCACCTCGAACACCGCTTCCGGGTTGCCCGGCAGATCCGGAGGCAACACGACGTTGCCGCGGATCTTCGCCTGAATCCGGCGCACCCAGTCCGCCTGCGCGGCCGAGCGCGCGTTGACCTCGGCCTGCGCCTTCGCCTTCGCCTCGGCTTCCGCCTTCGCCCTCTCCGCGTCGGCGCGCGCCTTCGCCTCGGCCTCGGCGCGCGCCTTCGTCTCGGCGTCGGCCTTCGCCTTCTCGGCGTCGGCCCGGGCCTTCATCGCCGCGGCGCGGTCGCGCGCCTCGCGCTCGGCCGCCTCGCGCATCGCCTCGGTTTCGCGCGCGAGCCGCTCCTTCGTCTCGGCGGCGCGCCTGTCGTCGGCGAGTTTCGTCTCGCGCTCCGACTTCTCCTTCGCGCGGCGCTCTTCCTCGCGCTTCGCCTTGAGCGCGATCTCGGCGGCGTCGGGCTCGACCTTCTGCGGCGGCGGCGGGGGAGGCGGCGGGACCGGCTTCGGCTCGGGCGCCGGCGCCGGCTTCGGTTCGGGGTCGGGCGCGCGGATCTTCTGCGGCGCCGCGTAGAGTTCGGCGGTGACCGGCTCCGGCGGCCGGCTCTGCCAGCGCACCGACCAGACGAGGAAGCCGATGAAGACCGCGTGGACGACGATCGCCAGCGCGAGCGCGAGCGTGCGCCCGCGCCCGCGCCGGCGCTGGCGCTCGTCGGGCCGGCGGCGGTCGGCCTTCATCGGCTCAGGTCTGCGGCGCGCGCGCGAGCAGGCCGACCTTGCGCACGCCGTTGCGCTGGAGCAGGTCGAGGACGCCCAGCACGTCCTCGTACTTCGCGTTGCGGTCGGCCGCGATCACCACGCCCTGCTCGGGGGCGCGCGACTGCTTGGCGGCGATGCGTGCGACCAGTTCGTCGCGGGAGACGCGCACCGCCGACGTTCCCGACTGGCCCTGGTCCCTGAGCCACAACGACTGGTCGGTCCGCAGCGTCACCTCGATCGGCGCGACCGGCACCGTGAGTTTGGAGCCGACGGTGGGCAGCGAGATCTCGCCGGGCGAGATCAGCGGCGCGGTGACCATGAAGATCACGAGCAGCACGAGCATCACGTCGATGTACGGCACGACGTTGATCTGGCTCATCGACTTGCGCGGGCGTCGCACCGGATCATCCCTGGCGTTGCAGGATGTTGCTGAATTCCTCGATGAAGGTCTCGTAGCGCGTGGCGAGCCGGTCGACGTCGTGCGTGTAGCGGTTGTACGCGACCACGGCCGGGATCGCCGCGAACAGCCCGATCGCAGTGGCGACGAGCGCCTCGGCGATCCCGGGCGCGACCTGGGCGAGGGTGGCCTGCGCGACGTTCGACAGGCCGCGGAAGGCGTTCATGATCCCCCATACGGTTCCGAACAGGCCGATGTACGGGGAGACCGATCCGACGCTCGCGAGACCGGACAGATGCGCCTCCAGCGCGTCGATCTCGCGCTGGTAGGCCGCGCGCATCGCCCGCCGCGCGGCGTCGAGCGTGAGCCCGGCGCTCGATCCCTGGCGGCGATGCTTCGCGTACTCGCGGAAACCGGCGGTGAAGATGTGCTCGAGCCCGCCGCCGGCGCGCTGCTGCGTGGCCTTCTGGTAGAGCTCGGTCAGGTCGCCGCCCTTCCAGAACTCGTCCTCGAAGCGGTCGGCCTCGCGCTTGGCGCCGGAGAGCTGGAAGAGCTTGAGGAAGATCTGCCACCAGCTCCACAGCGACAGCAGCGCGAGCAGGCCCATGACCGCCTGGACGACGACCGACGCGTTGGCGATCATCGCGACGAACGACAGGTCGGCGTGGACGTTCACCGGACGGCCTCCAGGAGTCGGTCGAGCTCGGGGGGAATGCGCGCCGGCCGCCAGCCGTCGCGCGCGAGGCAGGCGAGCCGGATGTGCCCTTCGACGAGGACCTCGTCGCCGCGGCGGACCGACTGGCGCGCCATCATCTGCGCCCGGCCGGCGCGCTCGAAGGCGACGGTCGCCTCGAGGCGCTCGCCCAGGCGCGCGGCACCGCGGAAGTCGATCTCGGCCCGGGTCACGACGAATACGACGCCGTGGACGCGCTCGAGTTCCGCGAGCGGCAGCCCGCGCGCGTCGAGCCACTCGGTCCGGGCCCGCTCCATGAACTTGAGATAGTTCGCGTAATAGACGACGCCGGCGGCATCGGTGTCCTCGTAGTAAACGCGGACCGGGTAGCGGAAGGGTTGCGCCGTCACCGATCGTCCTGCGGCGGGGCCCGGAAGAGGTCGGCGGACGCGCCGGGCGCCGGCGCCACGAGACCGAGGAGGCGCCAGGCCTGCGCGGTCGCGACGCGTCCGCGCGGCGTGCGCTGCAGGAAGCCCTGCTGGATCAGGAACGGCTCGAGGACGTCCTCGATGGTGTCGCGCTCCTCGCCGATCGCGGCAGCGAGGTTGTCGACGCCGACCGGGCCGCCGTCGAACTTCGACACGACCGTCGACAGGAGCTTGCGGTCCATGACGTCGAGGCCCGACGCGTCGACATCGAGCATCGACAGCGCGGCGTCGGCCACCGCGCGGTCGACGCTGCCGGCGGCGCGCACCTCGGCGTAGTCGCGGACGCGGCGCAGCAGCCGGTTGGCGATGCGCGGCGTGCCCCGGCAGCGGCGCGCGATCTCCTCCGCCGCCGAATCCTCGATCTCCACTTCGAGCAGCCGCGCGGAGCGGCGCACGATGCGCTGCAGGTCCTCCACGTTGTACGGGTCCAGCCGCAGCACCA
>JADZDA010000178.1 GCA_020851255.1 Burkholderiales bacterium
GGCGCCGGGTTCGGCCGCCGAGGAGATCGTGCTCGGCAATGGCTGGCGCGGCGGTCCGATCCACCAGCGCGGCCCGATGGACCACCTGACCGACGCCTGGCGCATGGAAGTCCAGGCGGACCTGAACCGGCGCGTCACCGAGATGCTGAAGGCGGGCCGGATCGCCCCCGCATCCAAGGCAGCCGGCGTGCTGTTCCAGTGGCCGGTGCGCCTGGTCCCGGGCGCCCCGGACCTCGCGTCGGACGTCATCGCCAACTACGTGGACCAGAACGCGACGTATCCGAACCAGGTCCGCGACTACGCCTGCGGCACGCGCAGCTACGATCTCGCGTCGGGCTACAACCACCGTGGCATCGACATCTCGGCTTTCCCGTTCGGCTGGCTCAAGATGGACCGTGACGAGATGATCGTCGTCGCGGCCGCCGCGGGCACGATCATCCGCAAGGACGACGGTGCGTACGATCGCAACTGCGGGCCGCTGGGTACGCTGCCGCTCAATACGCCGGTCAACACCGTCTACGTCCGCCATGCCGACGGCTCGATCGGCTGGTACGTGCACCTGAAGGCGAATTCGCTCACGCCCAAGGGCGTCGGCGAGACGGTGCTCGCCGGCGAGCGCCTGGGCTCGGTGGGCAGCTCCGGCTTCTCCAGCGGCCCCCATCTGCATTTCGAGGTCTACGGTGCGAACGGCGCGCTCGTCGATCCGTTCACCGGTGCGTGCAACACGCTGAACGCGGACTCGTGGTGGTCGGCGCAGCCGCCGTACTGGAATTCGGCGATCGTCCGCGTATCGGTGCACTCGGCGATGCCGCAGTTCTCGGACTGCTCGCGCCCGGACATCACCAATCAGGCGCGGCACCTGGCGCCATCGTCGACGTTCTACGCGACCGTCTTCCTGCGCGACTTCCGGCGGGACGCGTCGGCGACCCTCCGCGTGTTGCGCCCGGACGGATCGGCGATGCTCGATTCGACGTTCACCAACACGCTGCAGGATTTCGCGGGGAGCTACTGGTGGTACTCGCTGACGTTGCCGGCGGGCGCGCCGCCGGGCACATGGCGGATGCAGGCGTCGATCCCCGGGCAAACGGTGGAGACGACCTTCTACGTCGCCGCCACGACGCCGGCCAAGGTCACGGCGGTCGAGTATTTCCACGCCGGCATGGGCCACTACTTCGTGACCGCGGATCCCGGCGAGATCGCGACGCTGGACGGCGGTGCTTTCGGCGGCGCATGGCAGAGGACGGGGCGGCAGTTCGGCGTGTACGCGGGCGCGGCCGACGGCGCGTCCCCGGTGTGCCGGTTCTTCTCGACGTCCTTCGCGCCGAAGAGCTCGCATTTCTACACGGCGTACGCGGCGGAGTGCGAGCTCGCCAGGGCGAATCCGGACTGGACCTACGAGGGCATCGCGTTCCACGTGCCGCTGGCGGCCGGCGACGGCACCTGCCCGGCCGGAACGTTCCCGGTCTACCGGATGTACAACAACGGGCAGACCGGCGCCCCCAATCACCGGTTCACGACCGACTACGCGACGCGGCTCGTGTTCGTGTCGGCGCAGAACTGGACGGCGGAGGGGGCGGGCGCGACCGGCGTGGGGTTCTGCGCGCCGCTTTGACGCCGCGGCCGACCGCCGCCGGGGACCGGCGGAGCGCCGAGGTGGCGGAATCGAACCGCGTCAATCCCGCCGCGCGAGCGCGAAACCGGCGACGGCGATGGTGAAGAAGAACGCGAGCGTCCAGCCGGCGATCGACAGACCGAGGAACACCCAGCCTTTTTCCGCGCACTCGCCGCTGCCTTCGAGGACGCGGCGGAGCACGTCGATGAACGGCAGCGTGTCGAGCATGTACGAGAGTCCCATGCCGCACGCCGGCACCTGGTCCTTGGGCAACGCCTGCAGCCAGACCTGGCGGGTGGCGAGCGCCGCGCCGGCGGCGGCGAACACGAACAGCAGGATCGAGTAGATCCAGGCGCCGATCCGGCCCGGCTCGTGGAGCGTGCCGACCAGGAACGTGAGTCCGATCAGCACCACCGCGACACGCTGGAACTGGCACAGCGGACACGGCTCGAGTCCTTCGCCGAACTGCAGCCACAGCGCCCAGCCCATCAGCGCCGCGCAGACGAGGAATCCGAGCGCGAACGACAGGCGCCTCGGCGGGAGCAGGATCAGCGAGAGCGAGGCCATCCCCACCGCCATCACGCCGACCTGCCACATCGACGCGAGGAACGACGGCGCGTCACCGTGGAGCAGCGCGATCGCCTGATGCGCCAGCACCGCGAGCGACGCGAGGAACCCGACCCAGGGCCAGGGTACGCGCCACTCCATCACGCGCCTCCCGTGCGCGCGAGCGCCTGATCCAGGTCCCAGACGATATCGTCGACCGATTCGAGACCGACCGACAGGCGGATCATCTCGGGCGTGACGCCGGCCGCGCGCTGCTCGTCCTCGCTCAATTGCCGGTGCGTCGTGGAGGCCGGATGGATGATCAGCGTCTTGGCGTCACCGACGTTGGCGAGATGGGAGAGGAACTCGACGCCCTCGATCAGGCGCTCGCCGGCCTTCGCGCCGCCCTTCACGCCGAACGTCAGGATGCCTCCCGCCCCTCGCGGCAGGTAGCGGCGCACCAGCGCCTCGTCGGGCTGGCCGGGGAGGCCCGGATAGCGGACCCACTCGACCGCCGGATGCGCGGCGAGGTGGCGGGCGACGGCGAGCGCGGCCTCGCAATGCCGGGGCATGCGCAGGTGCAGCGTCTCGATCCCCTGCAGCAGCAGGAAGGCCGAGAACGGCGAGAGCGTCGGACCCAGCGTGCGCATCGTCTCCATCCGCGCCTTCATCGTGAAGCCGAAGTCGCCGAAGGTCTCGAAGAAGCGCACCCCGTGATAGCCGCGCGACGGCTCGGTCATCTGCGGGAAGTTGCCGTTGTCGTACGGGAACTTCCCGGACTCCACGACGATGCCGCCCATCGTCGTCCCGTGGCCGCCCAGGTACTTGGTGACCGAGTGGACCACGATGTCGGCGCCGTGGTCGAACGGCCGGCACAGGAAGGGCGAGGCGAGCGTGTTGTCGATCACCAGCGGCACGCCGGCGTCGTGCGCGACCCGTGCCAGCGCCGCGATGTCGCAGACGTTGAGTTGCGGGTTGCCGAGGGTCTCGGCGTACACCGCCTTGGTCGCGGGCCGCATCGCCGCGCGGAACGCCGCGGCGTCCGACGGATCGACGAACGTGGTGTCGATCCCGAACTGCGCGAAGGTGACCGCGAGCTGCGAGTGGCTGCCGCCGTAGAGGGTCCGGGCGGCGACGATGTGGTCGCCCGCCCGGGCCAGCGTGAGCAGCGCGACCATCTGCGCGGCCATGCCGGTCGCGCAGGCGAGCGCCGCGCGGCCGCCTTCGAGCGCCGCGACGCGCTCCTCCAGCGCGGCGACCGTCGGATTGCTGATCCGGGAATAGACGTTGCCGAACGTCTGCAGGTTGAACAGGCTCGCCGCGTGGTCGGCGCTGTCGAACACGAACGAGGTCGTCTGGTAGATCGGGAGCGCGCGCGCGCCGGTCGCGGCGTCCGGGATCTGCCCGGCGTGCAGGCACAGCGTGTCGAAGCCGTAGACGTGGTCGCTCATCGCGCGTGCGCCGGTCTCATCGCGGCGTCGCGCCGGGGCCCGGCGCGCCCGCTCGCCGCGCGGAGATCACGCCGGTGTTGACCCCGGCCCAGTTCAGGCCGCCCAGGATGCGTCCGTGCTCGATCTTGACGCAGCGGTTCATCACGACGTCGAGGCCGCCGTCGATCGCGATGCGGGCGGCCTCGTCGCTCTCGATGCCGAGCTGCATCCACAGCACCCGCGCGCGCGCCGCGACGGCCTCGCGCGCGACCGAGGGCATGTCCGCGGGACGCCGGAACGCGTCGACGATGTCGACCGGCTCGCCGATCGACGCGATCGTCGGGTAGCAGCGCTGTCCGAGCACCTCGGCGCAGGCGGGATTGACCGGAATCACCCGGTAGCCGTGGTCCATCATGTACTTCGCCGCGAAGTACGACGGCCGGTACCAGTTCGCCGACAGGCCGACGACCGCGATCGTCCGGCCGGGCTCGAGGATCCGGCGCAGGCCCGCGACGTCGTCGACGACGCGTCCCGCGCGCGGCCCGGGGTTCGCCGCGCTCATGTCACTGCTGCGAATAGCCTTCCCAGTTGGGATTGCTGCGATAAGGGTAGTCGTCGTGCACGCGCCGGCCCGATGAGATCGCATTCGAGAGCCCCGGCGGCAGCGAAGGATAGTCGCCCGGTCCGAACGTGCGGCACGTGCCCTGGAAGCTGGAATCCGAGCAGAACAGCCAGTAGCCGCGCTCAACGCGCAGCGACGAAGCGCGGTCGTTGAATCCGACGCTCGCGAAGTTGGGCACGTACTCCTGGGTCATCGGATAGCTGCGCCCACCGAATCCCGAGTGTTCGTAGAGGACCACGCGCGCCTGCGATCCCCAGCCGGGCGGCCAGGATTCGCCGCTGCCTCCCGGGCCGCCGCCGCCGCCGGCCCGGCGGATCGACGACGCCTCGCCGGCGAGGAATCCCAGGTTGGCGTTACGGCCCGGTCCGTAGACCTGGCAGCCGCCGCGGAAACCGTCGTCGCGGCAGAGCTCCCAGGTTCCGTAATTGACGATCATCGACCGCGCGCGGTCGTTTAAGTTCGTCCGCCCGAGGTTCGACACGTCGCCGTCGACGCCGAACGACGACCCGCTGAAATTGTAGCCGTCGTAGAGGGTCGCCGAGCCGCCCTGGGACCCGCCGCCCGAGCCGCCGCCCCAGTTGCCGCCGCCCGAGCCGCCACCCCAACTGCCCCCGATCTGGCGTGCCGACGAAACCTGGTTGGACATGCCGATCTGCGCGAGATCGCGGTACTGTCCCGCCTCCAGCGTGACGCAGCGGCCCCGGAAGTGGGAGTCGGTGCAGAGCTGCCAGCTGCCGTTGCGGATGACCACCGACGAGGCGCGGTCGTTGAAGCCCGTCTCGCCCATGTTGGTGACGGCGTGGCTCGCCGCGAAACGCCGTCCGTTGAAGTCGGGGTACTCGAAGAACGTGATGTCCTGCGCGACGGCGACGGCGGACCAGGCCGCGAGCGCGGCGGCGATCGACAGCGGTGCGATGCGGTTCACGGGAATCTCCCCAGGTCGGGTTACGGCGCCGGCGGGCCGATCGGCCCCTCCGGCGTGGTCTGCGCGACGACCGTCGCGGGAACGGCCGCCGACGGGCCGGACTTGTGCGGTGGATCGGGGTGCCAGCCCAGGACCGCGAGCATGACGAGGTAGCTCACCACGTAGGCGACCGCGACATGCCAGCCGCTGCGCAGCCACGCCAGTGCGGAGCGGGCGTCCGGGAACTTGCTCGCGACCGCGACACCGGCCGACGAACCGAACCAGAGCATCGAGCCGCCGAATCCGACCGCGTAGGCGAGGAATCCCCAGTCGTAGCCGCCCTGCTTGAGCGCGAGCGCGGTCAGCGGGATGTTGTCGAACACCGCCGAGACGAAGCCCAGTCCCATCGCGGCCTGCCACGACGGCGGCGGCAGCTTGTGCACCGGCATCATGGAGGCGCACAGGACGAGCGCGAGCAGGAAGACGGCGCCCCGGGCCGCGGGCGGGATCTCGTCCCACGCGGGGCGCCGGATCGGCGCGCAGGCGACGATCGCGCCGAACACCGCGACACCGAGGAACGGGAACCGGTCCGCGATCGCCGCGAAATGGAGGTTGACGATCACGTTCGCCGCGATCGCCGCGGCGAGGATGAACACGACGATCGCCACGCGCGTCCAGTCGACGCGGACCTCGGCACCGGCGTCGCGGGTGATCGGCGAGTGCGCATGCTGCTGCAGGGCGGCCGGAATGCCGAAGATCACCAGCGCGACGAACGCCGCGATGTAGGCCTCGACGACCGACAGCGGCGAGACGCCGTCGATCCACATCATCGTCGTCGTCGTATCGCCGACGACGCTGCCCGAACCGCCTGCGTTCGACGCCGCGACGATCGCCGCCAGGTAGCCGATGTGGACCTTGCCGCGGAAGACCACGCCGGCGATCGTCGCGCCGATCAGCGCCGCCGCGATGTTGTCGAGGAACGACGACAGCACGAAGATGATCGCGAGCAGCCCGAACGCGCCCTTCCAGTCGTCGGGGAGCAGTCTGGGCAGCCAGGCGGGCACCCGGCTCTCCTCGAAGTGCTTGGAGAGCAGCGCGAAGCCGACGAGCAGGAACAGCAGATTGACGAGCAACACCCATTCGTGGGCGAGGTGCGACGCGAATCCCGCGAGACCGGCGCCGTGCGCGAAAGGCGAGAACAGCACCTTGTAGGTCGTGATGACCACGAGGCCGGCGAGAGCCACGCGCAGCGTGTG
This sequence comes from Burkholderiales bacterium, assembly GCA_020851255.1. Taxonomy (GTDB): domain Bacteria; phylum Pseudomonadota; class Gammaproteobacteria; order Burkholderiales; family Casimicrobiaceae; genus VBCG01. The sequence goes on from JADZDA010000178.1 coordinate 6,371, forward strand.
GTGATGGAACAGCGCCACGCCGGCGAGGACGCACCCGAACAGGAGGAAATCGACCGGAATCGGACCGAGCGACGGCGGCTCGGACGGCGTACCGGCGGCGCCCCAGGCGAGCGCGGGACCGAACGCGGCCAGCGCGGCCAGCGCGAGGGGCAGGCGCGGGGCCTTTCGGGTACGGGAGCGGTACTCCATCGCGGTCATCCGGTATCGGGACGGGGTTGGCCCGGCCGGCACGCACGACGGACCGCCCGGACCGCGGCGTCCTCGTCCGCCGTGGGCACACGGGCGACGCGGATTGTAACCGTCCAGGCCCCGCGCGCGGTGCGAGGCGGGCCGGGAGCCCCGCTGCCGCAGGGCTCCCGGCATCGGGTCGGCGGCCGGGCCCGATACTTGCTTGTGCTCTACATGAACGTCCCGCCGGGGGTCCGGGGGCCGTCCTCCGACCCGGCGCGGATTGCACGCCGCCGCGATCCGCGAAACCATCCGGTCCATGGCGTTGCAGCGACTGTCCCCCCGGATCGATCCGATGACCGTCCATACGGTCGGGGAGGCGGTCGAACGCGGGAACCTCCACGCGCTGTCGCAGCGCAAGCTCAACGCCCTCGGCCTGCCGGTCGCCTACATCGACCGGACGTTCCGGTACCGGTTCGCCAACCGGGCGGTCCTCGACTGGCTGGGCAAGCGTCCGGACGACGTGCTCGGCCGCGAGATGGCCGACGTGCTCGGTCGCGACGTCTGGCAGCTCTACCGGGCGTATGTCGAGGCGGCGCTCGCCGGCGAGCGCACCGGGTTCGAGCGCCAGCTCGTCACCGCCGGACGTCCGGCGATCTGGATCCGCGTCGCTTATGTCCCGGACCGTTCTGCGAACGGCCGGGTCCGCGGAGTGCTCGTCGCCTACGCCGACGTCGACCACCTGAAGCGCCTCGAACTCGAGGCCGGGCAGCGCGAACACCGTCTGCGGCTCGTGACCGACAGCGTCGGCATGCCGATCCTCTACGTCGACCGCGGTTCGCGGATCCGGTTCGCGAACCGTCCGTTCGCCGACTGGATCGGCGCGGCCGAGGACGACCTGCCCGGCCACGCGCTGCGCGACGTCCTCGCGCCCGACTCCTGGGCCGAGCTCTCGCCGGCGCTGGAGCGCGCGTTCGGCGGCACCGATGTCGCCTACGAACGGCAGGAGCGCGCGGCCGGCGGCGAGCTGCGATGGACCCGGGTGCGGCTGTTCCCCGACCGCGAGATCTCGGGCAGTCCCGGCGGGGCCTTCGTCGTCCTGAACGACATCGAGGACGACGTCCGCATCCGCGACGCGCTCAAGGGCCAGCAGTCGCAGCTGAGGCTCTTCGCCGACAACATCCCCGGACCGATCGCCTACCTCGACCGGGCGCTGTCCTACACGTTCGTCAACCAGGCGTTCGCCAACCTCGCCTGCCGCCCGCAGGAGGACATCTACGGACGCACGCCCGCGGACATCCTGCCCGCCGACGTGGCGACGTTCCTGCGGCCGATCCTCAAGCGCGCGCAGGACGGCGAACACGTCGAGTACGAGCGGATCGGGGCGCTGCCGGACGGGAGCCGGCGCTGGATGCACGGCCGGATCGCGCCCGACCTCGACGCCACCGGCCGGGTGCGCGGGCTCTATTGCACCGAGTACGACATCCACGACCTGAAGCTCACCGATCAGGCGCTCGCCGCCCGCGAGCAGCAGCTCAGGCTGTTCACCGACAACATCCCGGAGCCGGTCGTCTATCTCGACGCGGACCGGCGCTACGTGTTCGTCAACGAGGCGTTCCTGCGCCTGTACGGGCTCAGGCGGGAGGACGTGATCGGCCGGCGCAGCGACGAGGTGCTGGGCCGGGATGCGACCTCGGCGATGTCCGACGGACGCGAGCGCGTGATGGCCGGCCAGGCGATCACCTACGAGCGCGAGGTCGTCGACGCGCAGGGGCGCACGCGCTGGATCCGCGCGCGCTGCGTGCCCGACGTCGACTTCGACGGAACGGTCAAGGGCGAGTACGTCGCCGGCCACGACATCACCGACTTGAAGCTCGCGCAGGACGCGCTGGCCGCCCGCGAGTCGCAGCTGCGCGCGATCATGGACGGCGTCCCCGCGCCGGTCGCCTACATCGACCGCGAGGAGCGCTGTCACTACGTGAACCGGGCGTTCGTCCAGTACTTCGGGCTGGCGCCGGAGTCGCTGGGCGATCTCAAGCTGCGCGACGTCGTCGGACACGGCATCTACCAGAGCGCGCAGGCGATGGTCTCGCGCGCGCTCGAAGGCGAGTCGACGGCGTTCGACCGCCTGATCGGCGGGGCGAACGGCACGAAGCGCTGGATGACCATCCGCGTGGTTCCGGATACCGGGCCCGGCGGCGTCCACGGTGCGTTCGTGCTGATGAACGACATCCACGGGCTGAAGCAGGCGCAGGAGGCGCTGCGCGCCTCCGAGGCGGAGCTCCGCCTCATCATGGACAACGTCCCGGCGCGCGTCGCCTACATCGACCAGGACTACCGGTTCCGGTTCGTCAACGGGCGCAACGAGGCGTGGCTGGGCGAATCGCGCAAGGACCTGAACGGCCGCCGTGTCGAGGACGTGGTCGGCTCCGCGCGCTACGCGATGGTGGCGCCGCTGCTCGCGCGCGTGCTCACCGGCGAGACGATCGCCACCGAGATGCTGCTGCCCCAGCCGGGGTACGGCGAGCCGCGCTGGGAGTCGATCCACTACGCGCCCAACCGCGACGGCGCCGGCAACGTCGTCGGCATCTACGCGGTCCACGGCGACATCCACGACGAGAAGCGCAACGAGGAGGCGCTCAGGCGCGTCAACTGGGAGCTGTCGAGCCACATCGGGAACACGCCGCTCGCGGTGCTCGAGTGGGACCGCGAGTTCCGGCTGGTCCGCTGGTCGCCCCAGGCGCGCAACATCTTCGGCTACGAGGCCGCCGAGGTGCTCGGCCAGTCGCTGACCGACAACGCGTTCCTCGAGGAAGGACGGGCGACCGAGGTCCTCGATCTGTTCGGCAAGCTGATGGCGGGCGCCGAGCCGCGGGCGACCGGACTCACCCGCAACCGGCGCAAGGACGGGCAGTCGATCTGGTGCGAGTGGTACCACTCCGCGCTGCTCGGCGACGACGGCCAGATCGTCTCGATCCTGTCGTTCGTACAGGACGTGTCGGCGCGCATCGAGGCGGAGGAGCGGCTCCAGTACATGGCGACGCGCGACGCGCTCACCGGGCTGCCGAACCGGCTGTTGCTGCACGAGCGGCTCACACAGGCGATCGCGCAGGCGCGCCGCAGCGGCGGCCGCGTCGGGGTTTTGTTCATCGACCTCGACCGGTTCAAGAACGTCAACGACACCCTGGGCCACCGGATCGGCGACGAGCTCCTCAAGCTCGTCACCCGGGCGCTGTCCGCCACGCTGCGCGAGACCGACCTGCTCGCGCGGCTGGGCGGCGACGAATTCATGGTGATCGTCGACGATTTCGACGAGCCGCGCGTGCTGGGCCGGATCGCCCAGAAGCTCCTCGACGCGATCGCCCAGCCGTTCACGATCGAGGAGCACGACATCTACGTCACCTCGTCGATCGGGATCGCCGTCTATCCGGACGATTCCGACGATCCCGACGAGCTCCTCAAGCACGCCGATGTCGCGATGTACCGGTCGAAGGACCTCGGGCGCAACACCTACCAGTTCCTCGACGCCGACCTCGCCCAGCACCGGCTCAAGCAGCACACGCTGGAGACCGCGCTGCGCGCCGCGCTCAAGGACGGCGCGCTCGAGCTCCATTACCAGCCGGTCGTCGATATCGCCGACCGGGCGGTCGTCGGCGCCGAGGCGCTGCTGCGCTGGACCGATGCGGAGCACGGCGAGGTGCCGCCGCGCGTCTTCGTCCCGCTCGCCGAGGAGTCCGGACTGATCCACTCGCTGGGCGAGTGGGTCCTGAAGACCGCCGCCGAACAGGTGGTCGCGTGGCGGCGCTCCGGGCTGCCGCTCACGGTGTCGGTGAACCTGTCGGCGCGCCAATTCTACCGGGACGACCTCGCGCAGCGCGTCGTCGACATCGTGAGATCCGCCGGCTGCGAACCCGCCTGGCTCGAACTCGAGGTCACCGAGACCTCGCTGCTGCACGACCTCGACGCGATCCGGCGCGTGCTGCACCAGCTACGCGAGCAGGGATTCAAGGTCGCGATCGACGACTTCGGCACCGGGTACTCGTCGCTGACGCACCTGAAGCGCTTCCCGATCGACACGCTCAAGATCGACATTTCGTTCATCGCCGATCTCGAGACCGATCCGGGGGACGCGGCGATCACCGAGGCGATCATCGGACTCGCGCGCGGCCTGGGGCTCAAGGTCGTCGCCGAGGGCGTGGGCACGCGCGAGCAGCTCGAGTTCCTCGACGCGCGCGGCTGCCACTGTTTCCAGGGCTTCTGGATCAGCAAGCCGCTCCCGCCCGAGCGGTTCGTCGAGTTCCTGCGGACGCGGACTTTCTAGCCTCCCGCGGCAGGAACGACCGCGGCGCCGGCCTACAGCGCCGCGAGCCAGCCGGCGATCGCCCGCGCGGCGATCTCCCAGTCGGGTTCCAGCATCAGCATGTGGGCCATGCCAGGCAGCAGCGTCGCCTCGACGCCGTGGTGGCGCGCGGTCGCCGCGAGATCGGCCGGCGTGCAGATGCGGTCGCCCTCGGCGCCGATCACCATCAGGTGGGCGCCGTTGCGTTCGGGCCGTATCCAGTGCAGCCGCAGCGAGAGGTCGAGGATCGCCCGCGGCGACTCGGCCGACAGGTGCCGGACCGCTTCGGCGAGCATCGCGGACTCGACCCGGTCGGAGAAATAGAACGGACGCAGCGCCTCGAGCAAGTCGGCGGTCAGGCGCGTCGGATCGAGCCGCGCCATCTGCAGCAGGGTGTCGGGCCGCTCGGCCGCGAGCCGCGCGGCGACCGGGACGAGGCCCGCGGGCGGTACCGGCGCGACCAGCACGGCGGCCCGCAGCGGTCGCGTCGCGATCAGCCGCTCGACGATCGCCGCCCCCATCGAGTGGCCGACGAGGATCGGCGCCTCCGGCAGCGCTCCGGCGACCCGCTCGACGTCGGCCGCGTAGTCGTCGAGGCTGTGCGCGAACAGCGTGCCGGCGCCGCCGCTGCCGCCGTGCCCCCGCAGGGACAGCGCGTGCGCCGGCCAGCCGGCGCGGGCGAACCAGGGCAGGAAATGCGGCGTCCAGCACCAGCCGTCCGCGTAGCCGCCGTGGACGAACAGCAGCGGCGGCCGGCCGCTCTTCGACGGCGCCGCGTACGACCAGGTTTCGAGTCGGGGTTCGCTGGGATGCACGTGCTAGCATCCGCGGCGACGCGATGGCGGCCGCGAAAAAAGGGACGATTGTGCCAGACGCGCGCGCGGGGGACGACTACGACGCGCGCTGCCGGCGCTGCGCGCGGCTCGCCGCGTTCGTCGACGCGGTCCGACGCGAGCATCCCGGCTACTGGTGCGCGCCGGTTCCGCCGTTCGGGCCGCGCGCGCCCAGGCTGCTGGTCGTCGGGCTCGCTCCCGGCATGCACGGCGCGAACGCGACCGGGCGCGCGTTCACCGGCGACTACGCCGGATTGCTCCTGTACCGCACGCTGCACGCCTACGGCTACGCGAATCACCCGCAGTCGCGCGCCCGCGACGACGACCTCGCGCTCGTCGATTGCCGGATCACCAACGCGGTCAAGTGCCTGCCGCCGAAGAACCGGCCGCTGCCTGCGGAGATCGCCCACTGCAACGGCTACCTCGCGGCCGACCTGGCGGCGCTCTCCGCCGGTGCGGCGGTCCTCGCGCTCGGCCGCGTGGCGCACGATGCCGTCCTGAAGGCGCTGGGCGCGGTCGCGCGCGCGCATCCGTTCGCGCACGGCGCCCGCCACCGGCTGCGCGACGGCGATCTCGTCCTGTTCGACAGCTATCACTGCAGCCGGTACAACACGAACACCCGGCGCCTGACCGAGCCGATGTTCGTCGAGGTCTTCGAGGCGATCGGGGCGCACCTCGGTCGCCGGCCGGGTGCGCGGTGAGCAAGATCCCGCGCCTGCGCAAACGGCTGGATGCCGGGCCACCGGCGGCCGACGGTGCCGGACGGCCCGGTGACCCGCCGGTTCGAACGCCCGCGGAGATCGATTCCCCGGACGCGGCCCCGCCCGCGCGCCGGACCCGGTACGACGCGACCGAACTGCTGGCCTCGCTGCCGCACCGGCCCGGCGTCTACCGGATGTTCGACGGCGCCGGTGGCGCGCTCTACGTCGGCAAGGCGCGCGATCTGCGGAAGCGGGTCGCGAGCTACTTCCAGAAGTCGGGCCACGAGCCGCGGATCGCGGCGATGCTCGCGCAGGTCGCGCGCGTCGAGACGACGGTCACGCGCTCGGAAGGGGAGGCGCTGCTCCTCGAGAACAACCTGATCAAGTCGCTCGAGCCGCGCTACAACGTCCTGTTCCGCGACGACAAGAGCTACCCGTATCTCTGCGTCACCGGCGAGGAGTTCCCGCAGATCCGGTTCCACCGCGGGCCGCTCGAGCGGGTCCACCGTTACTTCGGGCCGTTCCCGGGCGCGCACGCGGTGCGCGACGGGCTGGCGACGCTGCAGAAGGTGTTCCTGCTGCGCACCTGCGAGCCGTCGGTGTTCGCCAACCGATCGCGGCCGTGCATGCTGCACCAGATCCGGCGCTGCACGGCGCCGTGCGTCGGGCTGGTGTCCGCCGGCGAGTACGCCGAGGACGTGCGCGACGCGGTGCTGTTCCTGCAGGGCAAGTCCGACGAGGCGGGCGCGCGGCTCAAGCGCGAGATGGACGAGGCTTCGTCGGCGCTCGCGTTCGAGCGCGCGGCGCGTCTGCGTGACAAGATCGCCCGTCTCGCGCAGCTGCAGTCGCGCCAGTTCGTCGAGAGCGCGACGGCCGGCGACCTCGATGTCGTCGCGGCCACCGAGGAGCGGGGGCTCGCGGCGGTCAACGTCGTGATGATCCGGGGCGGCCGCCACGTCGGCGACCGGACGTTCTTCCCGCGGCAGGCACCGGCCGCCGCGCGCGAGGAACTCGTCGACGCGTTCCTGGCGCAGCACTACCTGGACCGGCCGGTGCCTCCGCTGATCGTCGCGCCGAACGCCGGCGACCACGAGGCGCTCGCCCGCGCGCGCACCGAGCAGGCGGGACGTCCGGTCGACATCGTCGCGAACCCGGGCGGCGAGCGGCGTGTCTGGCTCGAGATGGCCGAGCAGAACGCGACGCTGGCGATCCGCCAGCGACTCGCGCAGAAGGCCACGCAGGAGGAGCGGCTCGCCGCGCTGGTCGAGGCCCTCGGACTGCCCGCCGGCGTCCAGCGGATCGAGTGCTTCGACGTGTCGCACACGATGGGCGAGGCCGCGGTCGCCTCGTGCGTGATCTTCGACCGGCTGGCGATGCAGTCCGGCGAATACCGGCGGTTCAACGTGACGCCTCCGCAGGGAGGCGACGACTACGCCGCGATGCGCGAGGCGCTGAGGCGCCGCTGCGCCCGGATCGTCGCCGGCGAGTACCCGCCGCCCGATCTGCTGCTCGTCGACGGCGGGCGGGGGCAGGTCGGTGTCGCGGTCGAGGTGCTGGCCGAGCAGGCGCTGCACGGCGTGCCGATCGCCGGCATCGCCAAGGGACCCGAGCGCAAGGCCGGGCTCGAGGAGATCGTGCTGCCGGGACACGCAGCCGCGCTCCGGCTGCCGGCCGACCATCCCGGGCTGCACCTGCTCCAGCAGATCCGCGACGAAGCGCACCGTTTCGCGATCCAGGGCCACCGCGCGCGGCGCGGCAAGGCGCGCACGACCTCGTCGCTGCAGGCGATCGCCGGTGTCGGCGCCGCGAAGCGCAAGGCGCTGCTCACGCATTTCGGCGGGGTGAAGGGTGTCGCCGCGGCGAGCATCGAGGACCTGGCGCGCGTACCCGGCATCGGCCGCTCGCTCGCCGAGCGCATCTACGCCGAGTTGCATTGACCGCCGCCGGGCCGGTCAGCGCGCGCGCGGATCCGTGTCGTCGGCCCGAGCCTGGGCGAACAGCTTCTTGACCCGGTATTCGAGGTTCCCCGGCTCGAGCGTCTCGGCGCGCGCGAAATGACGGGCGGCGAGGTCCGGCCGCCCGGACTCCAGCGCACATCGGCCGGCCGCGGCGTGCGCGCGGACGCCGAAGATCGAGATGTCCCAGGCGGGGCCTTCGGTCAGCGTGCCCGGGTCGACGTCGGCCAGCGCGGCGAACAGCGGATAGGCCGACGTCGGGTCGCCGGCGTCCATGCGCGCCTGCGCGTCGATCCAGCGCAGGGTGTGATCGTCGGGAAACCGGGCGCGGGCCTCGACGAGGAGCGCGCTCGCGTCCTCCCCTTGCGCGACCCGGTGCGACGCGAGATGCACGTAGGGCATCACATCGACGACCTCGCGGACGCCGCGCCGGCGGATGACGCCGACCGCGTGCTCCCATGCCGCCCGGGCGCCGGCACTGTCGCCGGTGGCCGCCAGCGTGAGGCCCAGGTGGTCGAGGCAATAGATATGGTCGGGCTCGACGGCGAGCCGTGCGCGGAGCAGCGGCAGGTTGCGCCGGTGCTTCGCCGACTGGTCGCCGTCGTACCCCAGGTGGTCGATCGCGGCGTCGACCGGGACGATCCTCGCTCCCTCGCGCGCGCGGAGCTCGCGCAGCGAGGGCACGAGCGTCTCGTGGATGACGCCCCGGAACCGGAGGTCGGGCCGATTGCGGAACAGCCGGTGCTCGCGATAGCGCGTATAGCCGGTCTTCGGGCGGAAGAGCACCAGGCCGCAGACGATCGCCGGGTCGGCGTCGAGGCGCGCGATCTCGTCGCGATCGAAGGCCACCAGGCGCTCGTCGGCATCGACGTAGAGCAGCCAGTCCCCGCGGGCGGCGTCGGCGGACGCGTTGCGCGCGGCGGCGAAATCGCCGGTCCACGGGCAGTCGAAAACCCGTGCACCCGCGCGCCGGGCGATCTCGCGGCTCGCGTCGTTCGATCCGGTGTCCGCGACGACGATCTCGTCGACGTGCCCGCGCAACGAATCGAGGCAGCCTTCGAGGAAGGCCGCCTCGTCGCGAACGATCAGCGTGGCGGTGACGAACGGCTTACGCACCGCCGGGGGAGGGCGCGCGCAGCCGGCCCGGACGGACCCGGCTGCGCGGCGCCGGTCAGCGTTCGGTGTCGCTGTCCTTGCGACTGCGTCGCCGGCGGAGCATGAACGCCCCCGCGGCGCCGACCGCACCGGCCGCGGCCGCGAGCGCCAGGCCCGAGTCGACCGGCACGCTGGTGGGAACGCATCCGTTCGTCTGGTTGAGGCAGATGAGCTGGGCCTGAACTTCGCCGCCCAGCGACTTCATCGAGTACGACGCGACGACCGGTGCCGCGTAGATCGCGGTCCCCAGCAGGATCTTGCGCAGCGCGTCGCGCCGGGACGGTTCGTAGCGTTCGATCAGCTTTTCGAGTTCCGGGCGGTCGCCCATCGGTCGCTCCCCAAGGGGTCGGGCAGCCGCGACGCGGTTGCCGACCGGTGATCTTCGTACGCGCAGCATACACGCGCCTAGCGGGATTGGGGAGAGGGGCCGGGGCCGGGGGGATTACCGGGAGCGGGGTCCGGATCGATCAGGCCCTCGGCCGCGAAGCGCTCCAGGCAGGCGGTGACTTCCCCGACCGGCGGTGCGGACAACCGGAAGGCCGCCGCGACCAGCGCGGGCAGCTCCTGGATACCGGTGGTCCCGTCCAGGCATTCGAGGATGAAGAGCGCGGTGCCGTTGAGGAAATGCAATCGGTCGCGGCGGGGATCGTAGACCACGAATCCGTCGGCGGCTTCACGGATTTCGAGTCCGGCGTAACGTCTGGGCGGTGGCGGGGCAGCAGGGGACACGGTCGGACGCGGTGGGTCGGGGCGGGCGCATCGTACTCGATCCTGGCCGTTCGGGGTCGGCGGGGTTCGAAGGCCCCGTCCGCACCGGCGACGTCGGGTCGATGTCGTAGACTCCGGCCGGCGGGCAACGGTACGTCGCGCCCGCCGCGCTCGCCACCCTTTCCTGCCGGATTCCCCGATGCCGCTGCCCGAACCCTCGCCTCCGATCCGCGCGATCCTGCGGGCTCGCGTCGAAGCGGCGATCCCGGCGTTGCACGGCTGGACTTCGGTCGACAAGGGCGCTCGGCTGGCCGAACTCGTCCTGATCGCCGGCGCGGAGCGCTCGGTCGAGCTGGGAGTCTTCGGCGGGCGCGGCACGATCTCGCTCGCGATCGGCCACGAGGCGCGCGGCGAGGGCCAGGTCCTCGCGATCGACCCCTGGGAGAAGGCGGCCTCGCTCGAGGGTGAGAACTCCCCGGAGAACGACGACTGGTGGGGAAAGCTCGACCACGAGGCGATCTACGTCAGTTTCGTCCAGGCGCTGGACGCGTCAGGCACCAGGCCCTGGTGTCGAGTGGTCCGGCTGCGCTCGGCGCAGGCGGTCGCCGAGGTCGCGGACGGCAGCATCCAGGTGCTCCACCAGGACAGCAACCACTCCGAGGCGGTGTCCACGGCCGAGGTCGAGCAGTGGACGCCCAAGCTCGCGCCGCGGGGACTCTGGATCGCCGACGACACCGACTGGGTGACGACGCAGCGCGCCCAGCGCCGGCTCGTCGAGCTGGGCTACGAGCTCGTCGAGGACCACACGAGCTGGCGCGTCTATCGCAAGCCGTGAGCGGCGTCGACATCGTCTATCCGACCGCGCGCGCGGAGCCCGCGTTCGGCTGGTTCGCCGACGGGCTGGCGTGCCAGCTCGGCGACGACGCCGATGTCCGCGTGATCGTCGTCGACGGTCGCGACGCGCCGGGACGCCGCGAACATTTCGAGGCCGCGGTGGCCGGGCGATTCGAGATCCTGCACGTCCGCGCGAAGCCGTCGCCCCACCAGGGTCCGCACCGGCGCACCGCGTCCGACTGCTTCGCCGCGGGTAGCGCCCGGAACACCGGGCTCATCCACGCGACGGCACCGACCGTCGCATTCGTCGACGACAGTTCGTTGCCGATGCCCGGGTGGTGGTCGGCGGTCCGCCGCGCGGCCGGGCGCGGCGAGGTCGTGGGAGGCGCCTACCAGCGGCACTGGGCCATGCAGGTACGGGGCGGCCGGCTCGAGTCCAGCCGTGCGCACGCGGGCGGCGTCGACACCCGGTGGCCGCTAGGCGACGACTCGCGGCCGGTTCCGATCGGCGGGGCGCGCCTCTACGGCGCGACGATCTGCGCGCCGCGCGAACTGTTGCTCTCGCTCAACGGGTTCGACGAGATCTGCGGGATGATCGGCGGCGAGGACTGGCAGCTCGGGCTGCGCCTCGACAACGCCGGCATACCGGTACTCTACGACCGTTCGATGCTGATCATCGAGAGCGAGGAACTCGGACGTCAGGAGCCCGTGCTCCTGCGGATCGACCCGGAGATCGGCGAGGACGAATACTCGGAGCGGCTCGCCGAATTCGGCCTCCCGGCGCGGCGCACCACCGGCCGCCGCGACGCCTCGCACTTCCTGGCCGACATGGTCCTGGGTACCGGGTCGTCGGCGACCTTCGGGAATTACTATTGGCTCGCCGACCTGACGCCCGAATCCGTCGACCGGACGAGCAGTCGGTTCCCCGAGCGGTTCTGGTTCGACCACCGGCCCCTGTCCGGGATCTGAGCGGCCCTCATGATCGCGTCGACGCGACACCGCCTGATTGCACGCGGGGACCTTCCCGGCAGCGACGGCGGCGTCTACAACCCCGGCGCGCTGATGACCGACGAGGGCATCGTGCTGCTCGCGCGCCGCGAGATCGACTACCGGTTCACGCCGATCGTCCACGCCGAACGGATCGTGCTCGACCCGGATTCGCTCGCCTTGCGGTCGCACCGGACGCTCGTCCGACGCGGCTACCCCGACGGCGCCCGGATCGAGGACTTCCGCCTGATCCGTCACGCCGGCGAAATCCTCGCGGTCCACACGCTGGTCCACGGCGGGCGGATCCGTCCGATGCTCTCGCGGCTGACCGAACGGCACATCGAGCCGGCCGGGTCGCTGATCATGCCGTTCGAGGTCGAGCCCATCGAGAAGAACTGGGTGCTCTTCGAGCACCGGGGCGTCCTGCACTGCCTCTACAGCCTCGATCCGCTGACGATCCTCGCGCGGGAGGGCGGAGTCTGGCGCGTGGTCAGGCGCACGCACAACGGCTGGGCCGACCGGTTCGTCGGCATGCTGTCCAATTCGACGAACCTGATTCCGTTCCGGGGCGGCCACCTGGGATTCTGGCACTCGATCGTCGATCGCCGGTACGTGCAGGGCGCGATGATGCTCGATGACCGGCTCGACCTCGTCGCGGCGACCGGTGTGCTGATCGACGGCGGTGACATCCGGCGGGGCCACAAGCCGGGCGTCCTCTACACGAGCGCGCTGGTCGAGCACGCCGGAAGGGTGCTCGCGTTCCACGGCGAAGCCGACGAGCATGTCGGTGTCACGATATTCGACGCGGAAGCGCTCGCCGCGGAACTCGAAGGGCATCCGTTCCTGCCCGCGGATCCCGTGCTGCTCGACCTCGAGGTGTCGTCGCTGGGCGAGCTCTTCAGCCTGATGGACGAACTGCGCGGCTTCACCGCGGAGACCGGGAATCCGTTCGTGTGGCTGCTGACCGACCGACGCGAACTGCGCGATATCGCGCGCAGGTTCGGCGTGCCGCGCGTGTCGGTGCGGGAATCCGTGGCGGCGCGGGCGCTGTCGGGCCGGGTGCCGAACGCGGCTGGCGGCGTCGAGCGTCACCGCCGGTCAGCGGACTGAGGACCCAGCCGGGCCGCCGCCAATCCGACGATCGCGCGCCGCGCGGGAACCTCCACGAGTCGCCAGGCGAGCTCGGCCGCAGCGAGCAGCACCGCCGCGAACGAGAATGCCCCGACCGCTCCGCTTCCCGCGCTGCCGCCGACCAGGATGCCGAAGAGTGTGAGCAGCGGCGCGTGCAGCAGGTAGGTCGCGTACGACAGGTCGCCCAGGTGGACGCAGGCCCGATGCGCGAGCAGGCGCGTGACGCCCCCCCGGTTCGCGGCGAACACCGCGATCGCGACGGCGAACACCGGCGCCGCCGATACCGCGCCGAGCCAGTCGGCGACTCCCGTGCCGAGGCCGATCGCGAGCGATGGAACCCGGTGGATGCAGACGGCGGCCGCGACCAGCATCGCGAGCGCCGCGAGCTCGATGATCGTGGCGCCTGTCGTTCCCCGAGGCAGTCGGTCGGCGATCCGGGACCGCTGCTGGGCGGCGACGATTCCCAGCGCGAATTCGCCCAGCCGCGAAGGCGGGAAATAGTGATTGAACAGATGCCAGTTCCAGGCGTCGTTCGGAATGCCGGCATTCGATCCGCCGACTGCGGAGACGAGCATGGGTCCGCACGCGCTTACCAACCAGGCGCCCAGGAGCGCGCGCATCGGCGACTCTCGCAACCTCACGAGGAGCGCGGGGAACACGCCGTACAGGAACGCGTCGACCGACAGCGTCCAGGCCGGCCCGTTGAAAGCCGTCAGGTAGCCGACGACCGGGATCCAGGCCTGGACGAGCGTGACGGTCGCGATCGCGGCGATTCCCGCATGGATGCCGGACGACGTCCAGGAGACCCAGGGGAGGGTCGCCAGCAGTGCCGCGAACACGAAGGCGTGCAGCGGCCAGAGCCGCGCGAATCTCAGTGCCAGGAACGCCCGGATCCCGCGCGTCGAGTCCAGCGCCGGGTAGTTGTACGCGAGCACGAATCCCGACAGCACGAAGAAGAACGACAGCGACGCACCGGCGGCATGGCCGAGCCATGGGCCCGGCGGGTAACCGAACCACTCGATCGCGTGAGCGCAGACGATCGTCGCGGCGGCGACGAACCGCAGCGGCGTCAGCATGTCGAGCCGGGGGGGATAGGATCGCCCGGCGGGGGACTCCGGCGCCGCGCGCTCGCCGCGGGGGCGGGTTGGATCCTCGGTGATCGGCATCGGGCGCGATCATCGCATGCGACGTCGGATCCCGGGACCAGGTCCTGGAACCTGTCCGATAATCACGGGGTCATGAGATAGGTTCCAGGATCCCCCGACCATGACGCCACCGGACACCCGCGCGTCCGACTCCGACGTCGCGAAGGGCGCTGACGGCGAGGGTTCGCCGCTGCATGCGTCGGCCGCGGTCCGGTGGTTGCTGATCGCCGCCGGGCTGTTCGCGACGCTGCTCGGCGTCATCGGGGCGTTCCTGCCGGTGATGCCCACGACGCCGTTCCTGCTCGTGGCGGCGGCGTGCTTCGCGCGCGCGTCGCCGAAGCTCGACCGGATGCTGACCGGGTCGAGGACCTTCGGCCCGACGATCGTCGAATGGCGCCGGCACCGCAGCATCCCCTGGCGCACCAAGCTCGTCGCGATCGGGCTCATGAGCACGATGCTGACCGTGTCGATCGTCTTCTTCGTCCGGCCCTGGTGGGCGCAGGCCGCGCTCGCGGCGGTCGGCGCGGCGACCGTCGTTTTCCTGTGGCGCGTGCCCTCGCGCGACCGGCCCCGATCGCCACGGTAGAATGGCCGCCGTCCGCGGCGTTCCGTCCCGTCCGCCCGGCGGATGCGCATGCCGCTCAATCTTCCGACCGCGTTCACCTGGCTCAGGATCCTGCTGATCCCGGTATTCGTCGGCGTCTATTACCTTCCCGACGCCTGGCTCGCGCCCGCGGGGAAGAACTGGCTCGCGATGAGCGTGTTCGCGATCGCGGCGATCACCGACTGGCTCGACGGCTACCTCGCCCGCAAGCTCGGGCTGGCCAGCGCCTTCGGCGCGTTCCTCGATCCGGTCGCCGACAAGCTGATGGTCGCCTCGGCGCTGATCGTGCTGGTCGCGCTGGGCCGCGCCGAGGCCTGGCTCGCCATCATCATCATCGGCCGCGAGATCGCGATCTCGGCGCTGCGCGAGTGGATGGCACAACTGGGCGCGTCGAAGAGCGTCGCCGTCGCCTTCGTCGGCAAGCTCAAGACGACCGCGCAGATGACCGCGATCATCGCGTTGCTGCTCTACGAGCCGCTGATCCCCGGCGTGCCGACGCCGCTGCTGGGCACGGTTGCGCTCTGGCTCGCCGCGATCCTCACGCTGTGGTCGATGGCCCACTACCTGAAGCTCGCCGCGCCCTACCTCGGGGACGACAGCGGCTGAGTCGGCCGGCGCCGTGCGGCTGGCCTCGAGCTTGGCGGGCGTAGCGATCGGCTGCTATACTGTGAGGCTGTTCCCCGATAGCTCAGTTGGTAGAGCGACGGACTGTTAATCCGCAGGTCCCTGGTTCGAGCCCAGGTCGGGGAGCCATGAATTCGAAGATCCGGCCGGCACGCCATCGACCGCCGGGTCGGCGAACCCGATGCGGTCGAGCCCTGCTGTCGCTGTCGCTCCCGCCACGCCCGGTGCCGCCAATCGCCTGAAGTCGCCGTCTCGCGAGGAGTCCGCGCGGGGTGCGTCGCGTGCGCCGGTCGAACGAGGGCCTGGGCGAAGGCGCCGCCGCGGTCGACGGCGCCCTGCCCGCCGGCCGTTGCGGCCTCAGTTGCCGGTGCCGCTGCGGCGACGCCTGGCTATCACGCCGCCGACCGCCACCGCGGCCGCCGCCAGTGCCAGCGCCAGCGGGCCCACGGCGGGCACGGAGACCGGGTTCGCGGAACCCGGCGTCGCGGTCACCTCGACGTTGA
>JADZDA010000179.1 GCA_020851255.1 Burkholderiales bacterium
GCGTCATCAGCATGACGCAGGCGTAGCCGCCCAGCATCGCGAACGCGCCGTGCGCGAGGTTGACGAAGTTCATCAGGCCCATCGTCACCGACAGGCCGATGCTGATCACGAACAGCAGGCTGCCGTACGCGATGCCGTCGAACAGGACTCCGGCGAGGTTGCCGATCATCGGGCGGGTCCGGCGGCGCGCCGCGCGTGGGCGGCGCGCTTCGGCGGGATCGGGCGACCGAAGGGCCGCCCCGAGGTCGCCCCGCCCCCAAGGGGGGAAGCGCGCTCTGCGCGCTTCGGGGGGATCGAGCGACCGAAGGGCCGCCCCGAGGTCGCCCCGCCCCCAAGGGGGGAAGCGCGCTCTGCGCGCTCCGGGGGGATCTTCATCCCGCCGGACCGACGTTCTCGACCTTGTCGAACTCGATCGACCAGGGCTTGCCGTTGACGAGCTTGACCTCGCGCAGGTAGACGGTCTGCACGACGTCGCGCGCTTCCGGGTCGATCGCCATCGGCCCGCGCGGGCTCACCCACTTCATGCCCTTCATCGCGGCGACGAGCTGCTCGCCGGTACCGGTACCGTTGGTCCTGCGCAGCGATTCGGCGATCAGGTGCATGCCGTCGTAGCCACCGACCGAGTGGAAGTTGGGCCGCATGCCGGCGTTCGCCTTCATCATGCCTTCGACGTAGGCGCGATTCTCCGGCGACTCGTGCGCGGCCGAGTAGTGGAACGAGGTGATGACGCCGGCGGCCGGCGCGCCCATGCTCTCGAGCAGGTCGTCGTCGACGACGTCGCCGGTGCCGATCAGGCGGATGCCGGCCTGCTTCAGGCCCCGTTCCTCGAACTGCTTCATCACGGCCAGCCCCTCGCCGGAAGGCACGAACACGAACAGCGCGTCCGGCTTCGCGTCCTTCGCGCGCTGCAGGAACGGCGCGTAGTCGGGATTGCGCAGCGGCGTGCGCACCGACTCGACGATCTCGCCGCCCGATTCCCTGAACTTCGCGTGGAACGTCTTCTCGGCGTCGAGGCCCGGACCGTAGTCGGTCACCATCGTGAACACCCGCTTGATCCGGTTCTTCGCGGCCCAGGCCGCCACCGGCGCGGTCACCTGCGGCAGCGTGAATCCGCTGCGCACGATGTACGGGGAGCGCGTCGGGATGACCTGCGTGGCGGCCGCCATCACGATCATCGGGATCTTCGCCTCGGTCGCGACCGGCGCGGTCGCCAGCGCGAGCGGCGTCAGCCCGAATCCCGCGAGGAACGTGACCTTGTCCTGCACGACCATCTCCTGCGCGATCCGCTTGGTGGTCTCCGGCGCGAGGCCGGTGTCGTCCTTGAGGATCAGCTCGATCTTGCGTCCGGCGACCGTGTCGCCCTTCTGGGCGAGGTAGAACCGGCACGCGGCCGAGATCTGCTTGCCGGTCGAGGCGAACGGTCCGGTCATCGGCAGGATCAGGCCGACCTTCACCGGATCGGCCGCCCGGGCGATGCGGGGAATCGCGGACAGCGCCGTGGCACCGGCGAGGCCCTGGAGCACGCGGCGGCGGGTCGGAGGAGTGCGGTCGTTCATCGGAATCTCCTGGCAGGGACGGACGGGAAGCGGGCCGCGTTCAGGCGGCGGGTACGGAATCGGAAGCTCGCGCCGGACGCGCGATCGCGCCCGCGCCGAGCCAGTCGGCGAGCGCGCCGGCGACCGCGTCGGGACGCTCCATCGGCGCCATGTGACCGCAGTCGTCGAACGCGACCAGCCGGGCGCCGGGCACGAGCGCGGTGATCTCGCGGTGCTGGTCGAGCGGCGACCAGGCGTCGTCGCGTCCGCAGCCGACCAGCGTCGGCACGCCGACGGCCCGCAGCGTCGCGGTCCGGTCGGGTCGCGCGAGCAGCGCCTCGATCTGCGCGGCGAATTCGCCCGGCGTGCGGCGTTCGACCATCGCCACGATCGCGCCGGTGAGTTCGCTGTCGGCGAGGCGGGTCGGGTGGATCATCGCGCGGATCCATTCGCGCCCCATCGCCCGCATGCCCTGATCGCGGGCCAGCGCCAGCAGCGCGAACCGCTTCGTGCGTTCGGACTCCCCGGCCGGTCCCTCGGGGCGCGCGCGGTGGCCGGTGTCGAGCAGCGCCAGCCGCTCGATGCGCTCCGGCGCCAGCCGGACGGCCTCGAGCGCGACCCGCGCGCCCATCGAATGGCCGGCGAGCGCGAAACGCGGCGGCGCGCCGGCGAGCACGCGGAGGGCCATCGCCTCCAGCGTCCGCTCGCCCGCGTAGGCCGGGACCGCGCAGCGTGCGCCGCCACCGAGTCGCGCGATCACACCCGACCAGACCGCGTCGTCGCACAGCAGGCCCGGCAGCAGCAGGAGGTCCATCGTCGAGGCGACAGCGGACATCGGAGCGGCCGGGCACTCGTTACCGGATAGCGGCGCGGGAGGCTGCCCGCGGCTCTAGCGCCGGCCCGCGGCGTTGACCTCGCGCGCGCTGCGCCGGCCCAGGCGGGCGAACACGCGCCGCGCGTTGCCTTCGAAGATCCGGTCGCGCTCGTCGGGCGACAGCGCCCGGACCTGGTCGACGTAGCGCCGCGTGTCGTCGTAGTGGTGGCCGGTGTCCGGATCGATGCCACGCACCGCGCCCACCATTTCCGAGGCGAACAGGATGTTGTCGACCGGGATCACTTTGGTCAGCAGCTCGATGCCCGGGTAATGGTAGACGCAGGTGTCGAAGTACACGTTGTTCAGCAGCAGTTCCCCGAGCGGCGGCCGCTTCATGTCCTGCGCGATGCCCTTGTAGCGGCCCCAATGGGAGGGCACCGCGCCGCCGCCGTGCGGGATGATGAACCTGAGCGTCGGGAAGTCCCGGAACAGGTCCGAGGTCAGGAACTGCATGAACGCGGTCGTGTCCGCGTTGATGTAGTGCGCGCCGGTCGCGTGGAAGCAGGGATTGCACGAGGTCGACACGTGCACCATCGCCGGGACGTCCAGCTCGACCATCTTCTCGTAGAGCGGATACCACCAGCGGTCGGTGAGCGGCGGCTCCCTCCAGTGCCCGCCCGACGGGTCCGGGTTCAGGTTGCAGCCGACGAAACCCAGTTCGAGCACGCAGCGCTCGAGCTCGGCGATGCAGCTCTCCGGCCGCACCCCCGGCGACTGCGGCAACTGGCAGACGCCGATGAACTTGTCGGGCAAGAGCTGGCAGACGCGATGGACGAGGTCGTTGCACAGCGCCGACCATTCGCGGCTGACCGACTCGTCGCCGATGTGGTGCGCCATGAAGCTCGCGCGCGGCGAGAAGATCGTGACGTCGGTGCCCCGCTCGCGCTGCATCCGGAGCTGGGCGTTCTCCAGGCTCTGGCGGATCGCGTCGTCGGAAACGACGAGTTCCGACCGCTTCGGCGCCTTCGCGGGATCGCCGATCGCGGCGATCTGGCGCTTGCGCCAGGCCTCGAGCTCGGCGGGCGCGGTCGTGTAGTGGCCGTGGCAATCGATGATCATGGGGCGACCGATGCAGGTGGCGTTCGCGAGGTCCGTGCGGGCGCGCGTCGTTCGCGTCGCGCCGGTCGCATCGGGAGCAAGTGTCTCATCGCACCCTCAGGCCGCGCGGGCGAGCGGACCGTCGTTCGAGAGCGCGAGCACCGCGCCGGCCGTGTTGGAGATCGGCACATGGTAATGCGAGTGCACCTTGGCGACGCGCCCGGGCAGCGCCGCGCGGGCGGCGATCCAGGCCATCAGCTCGGTGCCCTGCGCGCCGGCCTCGCGGACGATGTCGAGCGCGGAATAGCGCGTGAGCTTTCTCGGATCGTCGACCAGCGCATCGAGGCACATGAGGTCGAACGGCTTGTTGATGAAGCCGGCGCGCTCGCCGTCGAGCTGGTGCGAGAGCCCTCCGGTGCCCACGACGAGTACGCGCACGTCCTCCTTCCACGACGCGAGCGCGCGGCCGACCGACTCCCCGAGGGCGTAGCTGCGCCTGGGCGACGGCAGCGGGTGCTGGACGTGATTCATCGTGATCGGGACGATGCGCACCGGCCAGTCGCCGCCGCCCGGCCAGAACAGCGCCATCGGCAGCGTCAGCGCGTGGTCGACCAGCATCTGCTGGCACATCGTGATGTCGAATTCGTCGGCGACCAGCGACTCGATCAGGTGCCAGGACAGGTCGGGGTGGCCGCGGAACGGCTTGACCGTCGGGATGCCCCAGCCTTCGTCGGCGTTCCGGTAGTCGGCCGCCGCGCCGACGGCGAACGTCGGCATCTTGTCGAGGAAGAAATTGAGCCCGTGGTCCTGGTAGAAGACGACGGCCACGTCCGGCTTCACCTTCCCCAGCCACTGCCGCACCGGCGGATAGCCGTCGAAGAACGGCTTCCAGTACGGATCCGACTCGCGGTTCTTCGCGATCGCGTTGCCGATCGACGGCACGTGCGACGTCATGACACTTCCGACTATGGTGGCCATCGCCGTTACCTCCCCGCCTGGAGCAGCATCTGCTTGAACGCGTCCTTGGTCATCCCGGTCTGCTGGGCGCCGACGTCCTGGACGTCGAGCCCGAAGATCCCGGCGAACTTCGCCAGGTAGTAGATGTTCCCGCCGGCCGCGATCAGTTGCAGGACGTTGCGGCTCGCCACCGCGGCGCGCTGTTCGTCGTTCAGCGCGTACCGGCGGCAGTAGGCGTCCTCGTCGGCCTTGAACGCCGCGCGGTTGTCGGCCGAATTGAACGAATAGCACATCGCGTTGAGCGCGTAGCCCTTCTGCGCCATGTGGCCGTCGAAGATCGGGGTGCCCGGTATGCCGTAGTCCCGCTTGCTGCTCATCGTCCGCTCCCGTCGGGAATGAAGACCGCGACGGCGCGCCCGTCGTCCGGGCCGCCGTCCCCTGTTCGTCTCGCCGACCCGTAGTGACCGCCGCGGACCGCACCCTGTACCCGGGTGCTCGCCGCCTGTTTCCGATCCGTCTTGCGCCACCCTGCCCCGCTTCGTCTCGCTCCGCCCGCTTCCGTCCCGCCCGCTTCCGCCGGCGCCGCGACCGCCGCGCGCCCGTGTTCCGTCCCCCGTCAGCGCTGCGCCGCGAGCGAGCGCTCCAGCGCCGCGAGCGTCCGGTAGCACGGCAGCACCTGCGCGACGCTCGCGTTCGGCTCGCGCCCGCCCCGGATCGCCGCGACGAACTCGCGGTCCTGCAGCTCGATGCCGTTCATCGACACGTCGACGTTCGACACGTCGATCTTCGCGTCCCTGCCGTCGAACAGGTCGTCGTAGCGCGCGACGTAGGTCCCGGTGTCGCCGATGTAGCTGAAGAAGGTCCCCAGCGGGCCGTCGTTGTTGAACGAGAGCGACAGCGTGCAGATCGCCCCCGACGACGACTTCAACTGGATCGACATGTCCATCGCGATGCCGAGCACCGGGTGGACCGGACCTTCGACCGCGTGCGCGGTCACGATCTCGCCGCGCGTCTGGGAGGCGAACAGGTCGACCGTGTGCGCGGCGTGGGGCCACAGCAGGTGGTCGGTCCACGAGCGCGGCGCTCCGAGCGCGTTGATGTTCGTGCGCCGGAAGAA
>JADZDA010000180.1 GCA_020851255.1 Burkholderiales bacterium
GAGCGGCCGACGCGGCCGCGAAGCTGGTGGAGCTGCGCGAGGCCGAAGCGGTCGGCGCGCTCGATGATGATCGTGTTCGCGGTGGGCACGTCGATGCCGGTCTCGATGATCGTCGAGCAGACCAGCAGGTTGACGCGCTGAGCGTAGAAATCGCGCATCACGCTCTCCAGCTCGCGCTCGCCCATCTGTCCGTGCGCGATCGCCACGCGCGCCTCGGGGACGAGCGCGGCGATCCGGTCGGCGGCGGTGCGGATCGTGTCGACGTCGTTGTGCAGGCAGTAGACCTGGCCACCGCGCTTCAGCTCCCGCAGGCAGGCTTCGCGGACGATGCCCGAGGAGTGCGGTACCACGAAGGTCTTGATCGCGAGCCGCCGCTGCGGTGCGGTCGCGATCACCGAGAAATCGCGGATGCCCTCGAGCGACAGGGCGAGCGTGCGCGGGATCGGCGTCGCCGTCAGCGTCAGCACGTCGACCTCGGCGCGCAGGCGCTTGAGTCGTTCCTTCTGCCGGACACCGAACCGGTGCTCCTCGTCGATGATGACCAGCCCCAGATTCGCGAACTTGACGTCCGGCTGGATCAGCCGGTGCGTGCCGATCACCAGGTCGGTCGTGCCGGCGGCCAGTCCGTCGAGCGCCGCCTTCGCCTCCTTCGGTGTCCGGAAGCGCGACAGCTCGGCGAGCTTCACCGGCCAGTCCGCGAAGCGGTCGGCGAACACCTGGAAATGCTGCTCTGCGAGCAGCGTCGTGGGCACGAGCACCGCGACCTGCTTGCCGTCGGCGAGCGCGACGAACGCCGCGCGCAACGCGACTTCGGTCTTGCCGAAGCCGACGTCGCCGCAGACCAGCCGGTCCATCGGGCGTCCCGACGCGAGGTCCGCCACCACCGCCTCGATCGCCGCCTGCTGGTCGGGCGTCTCCTCGAAGCCGAAGCCCTCGGCGAACGCCTCGTAGTCGTGCGCCTTGAACGAGAACGCGTGGCCCTTGCGCGCCGCGCGCTGCGCGTAGAGGTTCAGGAGCTCGGCCGCCGTGTCGTGCGCCTTCTGCGCGGCGCGTCGCTTCGCCTTGTCCCACTGGCCGCTGCCCAGCTCGTGCAGCGGCGCCGCCTCGGGCGAGGCGCCCGCGTAGCGCGAGATCAGGTGGAGACCGCCCACCGGCACGTAGAGCTTCGCGTCGTTCGCGTAGACGAGTTCGAGGAACTCGGACGGCCCGTCGCCCAGGTCGAGGTGCGTGAGGCCCAGGTAGCGGCCGATCCCGTGCTGCTCGTGGACGACCGGGTCGCCGACGCGGACCTCGGAGAGGTCGCGCACCATCGCATCGACGTTGGATCGGCGCGCGGCGTCCCGCCGGCCGCGGCGCACGATCCCCGAGTAGAGCTCCGCCTCGGTGACGAAAACGACGCGCGCCTCGCGCCACGCGAATCCCGCGTGCAGCGGCGCGGCCGCGATCGCGAACCGCGACGCGTCCGCGGCGAAGCCCGCGAAGTCGTCGACGACCTCCGGCTTCGCGCCGTACTCGGCGAAGTACTGGAGCATGGTCTCGCGGCGGCCCGCGCTCTCGGCGCAGACCAGCACGCGCACGTCGGGCGTGGCGAGGAGGGTCTTCAGCGCCGAGAGCGGATCGTCGGCGCGCCGGTCGACGGTCACCGCCGGCACGCGCTGCACCGGCGAGTCGGCGGCGGGCGCGCCGGCCGGATCGGCGGCCGGGATCTCGATGCGCGCGTACGGCTTGCAGCGCCCGGCGAACTCGTCGGGCGCCAGGACGAGCTCGGACGGCGGCAGCAGCGGGCGCGCCTTGTCCCCGCGCAGCAGCCGGTAGCGGGATTGCGCGTCCTCGTGGAAGCGCGCGGCCGCCTGGTGCGCGTCGCCGTGCAGCGCGACCAGCGATCCGGGCGGCAGGTAGTCGGCGAGCGTCGCGGTCGCGTCGAAGAAGAGCGGCAGGTAGTACTCGATGCCGCCGGCGTACACGCCGTTGGACACGTCCTTGTAGAGCGCGGAGCGCGACGGATCGCCCTCGAACGCCTCGCGGAAGCGCGAGCGGAAACGCGTGCGGCCCTCGTCGTCCTGCGGGAACTCGCGCGCCGGCAGCAGGCGGATCTCCGGCACCGGGTAGAGCGTGCGCTGCGTGTCCGCGTCGAACGTGCGGATGCCCTCCAGCTCGTCGCCGAACAGGTCGAACCGGTAGGGCAGCGCCGCCCCCATCGGGAACAGATCGATCAGCCCGCCGCGCACGCCGAACTCGCCGGGCGAGGCGACCTGCGTGACGTGCGTGTAGCCGGCGAGCGCGAGCTGCGAGCGCAGCTTCTCGATGTCGAGCCGCTGCCCCTGCCGGAGGAAGAACGCGCGTCCGGCCAGGAACGAGAGCGGCGGCAGCCGGTGCATCGCCGTGGACACCGCGGTCACGACGACGGCCGGCTCGCGCTGCGAGAGCCGGTAGAGCGTCGCGAGCCGCGCGGACACCAGGTC
The DNA here is from genome assembly GCA_020851255.1 of Burkholderiales bacterium. GTDB lineage: Bacteria > Pseudomonadota > Gammaproteobacteria > Burkholderiales > Casimicrobiaceae > VBCG01. The sequence continues at coordinate 2,463 of JADZDA010000180.1, forward strand.
CTCGTGCGGCGAGATCGGATCGTAGGGCAGCGTCTCCCAGTCCGGGAAGAACGAGACGTCGATGCCGCGCGCGAACCAGGGGATCTCGTCGGCGAGGCGTTGCGCGGCCAGCGCGTCGGCGGCGAGCACGCAGACGGTGCGGCCGGCGGCGACCGCCTCGGCGGCCGCCTGCGCGAGCGCGAGCGCGTCCGACGAGCCCACCGGGGCGGGCGCCTTCGCCCGTTCACCTTCGCGCGGGAGCGCGGGCGCGAGACGCGGCAGTCCGGCGAGCCTTGCGGCGGCGGTTGCGGCGTCGGGAGTGTCGAGCGCTTTCATCGTGGCGACGGTCGCCGATGGCGGGTGCCGCGCACGACCGAGGGGCGGATTATACGTTCCGTCGGATCGCGTTCCTCCGCGCGCGGCGCGCCGGCCCCATCGTCGGCACGGCCTTCCCCGCTGCGCGTGCGACAATCGCTGCGATGACGACCCCGCGCGACACGAGCCCGGGCGCCGGCGGACGCCTGCGCTGGCGGTCCGCGTCGCTGCTCGCGCTCGCGCCGTTCTTCTGGGCGTGCAACTGGATCATCGGTCGCGCGTTCTACGAGGACCTGCCGCCGATGGCGATCACCTTGTTCCGGTGGCTGGTCGCGGTCGCGATCCTCGTGCCGTTCGCTTGGCACCACGTCCGTCGCGACTGGCCGGTGCTGCGGGCGCACGCCGGCATCGTCCTCGCGCTCGGCGCGATCGGCATCGCCGGGCAGAACGCGCTCGCCTACCTCGGTCTCAATTTCACGACCGTCACCAACGGCGTCATCCTCAATTCCTTCACGCCGGTGATGATCGTCGCGCTCGCCTGGACGACGGGCGAGCGCCTGTCGCGCCTGCAGCTCGCCGGCATGGCGGTATCGCTCGCCGGCGTGCTCGCGATCCTGTCGCAGGGATCGCTCGCCGCGCTCGCGGCGTTCGAGTTCAACGCCGGCGACCTCGTCATCATCGTCTCGATGGCGATGTGGGCGGTCTACACGATCCTCCTGCGCCGCCGGCCGGCCGGCGTTCATCCGCTGGGGCTGCTGCTCGTGCTGTCGGCCGTCGGGGCGCTGGTGATGCTGCCGTTCTGGGGGATCGAAGCCGCGCTCGGCCGGCGCGTCGTCTGGTCGGCGCGGGCGATCGCGGCGATCGCGTCGATAGGGCTCTTCTCGTCGGTGCTCGCGTACGTGTTCTGGAACCGCGGCGTCGAGGAACTGGGCCCGTCGGTGGCCGGGCTCTTCGTGCACCTGATGCCGGTGTTCGGCGTGGCGCTCGCCTGGGTGCTGCTCGGCGAGCGGCCGGGCCGGCACCACGCGGTCGGCGTCGCGCTGATCCTCTCCGGGATCGCGCTGGCGACGCGGGGAGGCGCGCGTGCCGGGGCGCGCGGTCCGGGGTCCGTGCGATGACACATCCACCGCCGTTCAACATCCTGGTCGCCGCGCCGCACGGTGTCGTCCACACGACCTGGCTCGCCGGTACCGCCCGGATGCTCGCCGTCGGCTTCGAGCGGCTCGGCCTGCCGGCGCGCATCGCGGTCAACGAATTCCTGCACGACGGCACGAACATCGTGCTCGCCGCGCACAACCTCGACGAATCGCTGGTCGGTGCGCTGCCGCGCGGCACGATCGTCTACAACACCGAGATGGTCGTGCCCGGCTCCCCGTTCATACGCGCGATGCTGCCGTTCGTCCGCGCGTTCGAGACCTGGGACTACAGTTCGACCAACGTGCGGCACTGGACGGCGATGGACATCGGTGCGCGCGTGCGCTTCGTCCGGCCTGCGTACCTGCCGTACTACACCGCGGTCGATCTCGACCACCGCCGCGATGTAGACGTCCTGTTCTACGGCCTCATGAGTCCGCGGCGCGAGCGCGCGATCGCGGCGTTGCGCGGCGCCGGACTGGAAGTCCGTGCGCTGACCCACGTGTACGGGACACAGCTCGACGACTGGATCGCCAGGACGCGCATCCTGCTCAACGTCCATCACGCGGACACCGCGGTGTTCGAGTTCGCGCGGCTCTCCACCGCGTTCGCCAACAGGCGCTGCTTCGTGACCGAAGTCGGCGGCGATGGCCTCGACGACGTGGAACCGGCGCTGCGCGCCGGTGTGGCGGCCGCGTCGTACGCGGAGTTGCCGGCGCTGTGCCGCGCGCTCGTCGACGACGCGTCGCGGCGCGAGGCGATCGCGCACGCCGGGTACGATGCGTACCGCCGCACCGATTTCTCCCGCAACCTCGCGCAGGCGCTGGGCATGTCTCAGCCGCCGGCGCCCGCTGCCCGGCCCTGATGGTCAGCCGCCGCCGGCCCGCGGGCTCAGCCGGACCGGCATCGGTCCCGACGGTCGCGCCACCCAGAATCCGCCGTGCTCGACCCGGTCCGGTCGCGCCGGCTCGATGTCGAAACGCATCAGCGCGCGCGCGACGATCACCTTGAACTCGATCTGCGCGAGCCGCATGCCCAGGCAGTGCCGGCTGCCGCCGGCGAACGCGAGATAGCGGAACGGCCGCGTGTGTTTCGCCGAGTCCGGATGCGCGTAGCGTTCCGGGTCGAACGCGTCGGGGTCGGCGTGCAGGTCCTCGCGCAGGTGCACGCCGCCCACGGCGATCGCCACGCGCGTGCCCTGCGCGATCCGGTAGCCGCCGACGTCGATGTCCTGCGCCGCGGTGCGCGGCAGGTTGAGCACCGCCGGATAGCGGCGGCCGATCTCGAGCATGAAGCGCTCCAGGCGCGGCAGCCGGTCGAGCGTCTCGAACGGGGGCGATGCCGCCGTTGTCGCGCCGGCGGCGGCGAGTTCATCGCGCAGCGCGGCCGCGAGCGCGCCGCGCCAGGCGAGCTCGTGGAGCGCCCGCGAATAGGTGATCATCCCGGTGTCGTGGCCGGCGATCAGCAGCAGCGCGAGGTAGGCGACCGCCGCGTCGCGCGGGCCGTCGCCGGGTGCGACCGCCTGCACGATCAGGTCGGTCATCGTGCCGTCGCCGCCGCCGTGGCCGGCGCGCCGCCGGGCGATGTCGGCCGCAATCACGTCCAGGTAGCGGGCGCGCGCGACCGAGGCGCGTTCGAGGAACGCCTCGCGGCCCTCGGACAGGTAATCGTATCCGGCGAGCACGACGCCGATCGCCTCGTAGGCGAGGTCGCGCGCCGCTTCGTCCATGCCGCCGACACCGGAGGCGATCGCCCGGAACGCGAACCGGCGCATCGCGGGCAGGAGGTCGACCCGGCCCGCGTCCGCCCAGTCGTCGAGTTCGCGCTCGGCGATCTCGACGATCCTGGGCAGGTAACGCTGCAGCGCCGGTCCGGAGAACGCGGGCGCGGCGATGCGCCGCTGCTCGGTGTGCTCGGGCTCGTCGGCGTTCACGATCGCGTTGCCGAACCCGCCGCCCAGCAGCGGCGCCCAGCCACCCACGCTCGAGTACAGGTGGCGTTGGCCGAGCAACGCGTCCTCGGCGAGATCGGGTGCCACCAGATGCATGCACGGGCCCGCGTCAGGACCCGCCGGGACGTCGATGCGCATGACCGGTCCCTGGTCGACCGCGATCCGCGCCTGCAGCGGCGCGAGCCGGCCGAGCCTTACGTCTTCGGCGCCGAGTTCGCCGCGGGGGGCGTGGGCGAGCGCGTCGGCAGGCGCCGGCATCGTGTTCACCCCGCCGGTGCGGTGCGCGCGCCGCGGGATCCGGCCGACGCGTCGAGCGCGCGGGCGAGCGCGTCGACGACGCGCTGCTGCACGTCGGCCTCCATGCCTAGCCAGGTCGGCAGCGTCAGCACGGCGAGGTCGGCGTCGGCGCAGCCGCCGCGCGCGATTCCCGGCGCGCCGAATCGCGGATGGCGCGCGAGCGAAGGATAGTGGACGCTGGTCGCGACGCCGTCCGCCGCCATCGACGCGCGGATGCGTTCGCGGTGCGCGGAGGGAACGCGCACGACCGCCATCAGGAAGCTGTCGTCGTCGCACCGTGACAGCGGCACGACGTCCGGCGCGTACGGCCCGAGGAGGCGGGCGTAGCGCTCCACCAGCGCGCGCCGCCGGGCGCGCGTGGCGGCGAGCGAGGGCAGGCAACCGTTCACGACGGCGGCCGAGAGGTCGGACAGGCGCAGCTTGAGGCCGGTCGTGGGTTCGAACGCGTAGTCGCCGTGGCGCAGCGTCGCGGCCCTCTGCGCGGTGTCGATCGCGAGTCCCAGATTCGACGCGGCGCGCGCCGCCGCCTCGTCGCCGGGATCGCGCCCCCACAGGAGTCCGCCCTCGCCGCAAGGGAGTTCCTTGACCGCGTTGAAGCTGTAGCACGCGTAGTCGCCGATCGGCGCCGACGAGTCGAGCAGGTCGATCCGGTGCGCGCAGTCCTCGACCAGCGCGATGGCGTGCCGGTCGGCGAGCGCGCGCAAGCCCGGGAGATCGGTGGCCCGCTGCCCGTACAGGTGGACGACGCAGATCGCACGCGTGCGCGGCGTGATCGCGCGTTCGACGTCCCGGGCGTCGAGCGTCAGGTCGTCGTCGCGCACAGCGGTCACGACCGGATCGAGGCCGGCCTCCGCGAACGCCATCGCCGTCGCGACGAAACTCACGGCCGGCACGATCACCTCGCCGCGCGCGCCGGCGCCGCGCCCGGCGAGCAGCCGTCCGACCAGATTGAGCGAGCTCGTGCACGCGGACGTCGCGAGCCCCCAGCCTCCGCGACCGCGCAGAAACGTCTCCTCGAGGCGCCGGCACTCCGGGCCGTAACCGATCCAGCCGCTGTCGAGTACCCGGGAAACGCGCTCGCGCGCGGCGTCGGGAACCACGGCGCGGAACAGCGGGATGGGGCTCGCCGCACTCATCGCGGGCCTCGGGAATCGCGGCCGGCGGCGCGGATCGCGAGCCATTCGTCGCGCGTCATCTCGAAGTGGACGAGGTCGACCTCGGTCCCGTCGGTCCGCACCGCGCGCGACACGCCCGCCATCCGCGCGCCGCCGAGCAGCGTGGCGCGTCGCGAGAGCGCGTTGTCACCGATCACCGTGCTCGTCATCCGCACGACCCCCATGCGTCCGAACGCGTAGTCCCGCACCGCGACCCCGGCGTCCGCGGCGACGCCCTCATAGCCGGGCGGGAGCCGGTCGCGATACGGCAACACCGCCGCCGTGTCGACCATCACGCGACCCATCTCGAACGTCCCGGCCGAACGATCATACCCGCTCCAGCCGATCGCCCCGGCGAACGCGCCGCCGGCGCGCAGGCGGATCGAGAGCACCGCCTCGAACGGCCTGCGCATGCCGCGCGCGAGCCATTCGCGGTTGCGTTCCAGGTCGAGCGGCCGCGGGTCGAGGAACCGCTCGCGCACCGCCGGGCGGTTGCGCAGCGCGGTGATCCGATCGTACTCGTGCGGCTCGGGCCAGCCCAGGTCCACGGCCCGGCCCGGGAACAGCGGACCTGCGAGCGGGATCGGGCTGTCGGCCACGGCACGAGCCGGCGCGCTCAGCGCCCGTAGCGATCGTCGAAACGCTCGATGTCGTCTTCGCCCAGGTAGTCGCCGCACTGTACTTCGACGACGACCAGCGGTGCGTCGCCGGCGTTCTCCAGCCGGTGCATCGTGCCCGCGGGGATGAACGTCGACTCGTCGCGGCCGACCTCGAGCGTCTCGTCGCCGCGCGTGACGTGCGCGCGGCCTTCGACGACGACCCAGTGCTCGCTGCGCCGCCGGTGGCGCTGCAGCGACAGCGCGCCGCCGGGCGAGACCTCGATGCGCTTGATCTTGAACCCGCTCGCTTCGAGCAGCACCGTGTAGGCGCCCCAGGGCCGCGCGACCGTCCGGTGCGAGCGCCAGGCGTCGTGGCCGCGCGACTTCAACACGGCGACCACCTCCTTGACCCGCTGGAGCGCGTCGCGGTGCGCGACCAGCGTCGCGTCGGTGGTGTCGACGATGACCAGGTCGCGCACGCCGACGGTCGCGACGACCCGATCCTCGGCGTGGATCATCGTGCCGCGCGTATCGATGGCGACCGTCTCGCCCTGGCGACGGTTGCCCTCGGCGTCGGCCGCGACCAGATCGCCGATCGCCTGCCACGAACCCACGTCGCTCCAGTCGAAGGATCCGCGCACCGCGATCACGCCCGTGGCCTTCTCCATCACCGCGTAGTCGAGCGAGATGTCCGACATCGCGTCGAACCGGTCCGGATCGATGTCGATGCGGGTCGCGCGCGGGTCGCCCGGAAAGCGCTCGGCGGTCGCGCGCGCCGCCTCGGCGATGTCCGGCGCGTGCGCGTGGAACGCGGCGAGGATCGCCTCGGGCGTGAAGCAGAACATGCCGCTGTTCCACAGGTGCCGGCCCGAGAGCGCGTAGGTCTGCGCGTCCGCGCGCGGCGGCTTTTCGATGAACCGCCGCACGGTGGCGACCGGCGGCGAGTGCGCGTCGACCGGCTCCCCGCATTCGAGGTAGCCGTAGCCGGTCTCCGGGTGCGTGGGCACGATGCCGAAGGTGACGAGCCGCCCGTGCGTCGCGTGCGCCGCCGCGCGCGCGACCGCCGCCGCGAACGCGCGCTGGTCGCGGATCAGATGATCGGCCGGGAGTACCAGCATCGGCACCCGGTCGCCGACCTGGCGCGCGATCCAGTGCGCCGCGATCGCGACCGCCGGCGCGGTGTTGCGGCCGAACGGCTCGAGCAGGTACGCCGCGTCGGCCGCCGCGCGGTCGTCGAGCGAGCGGTAGACGTCGGCCGTGGCGAAGTAATGTTCGCCGCGCGTGACCGTGACCAGCGGCCCCGCACCCGGCAGCGCCAGCGCCCGCGCCGCCGTGCGCCCGAGCAGCGTGCCGCCGTCGGGCAGGCGCAGGAACGGCTTGGGCGCGGCTTCGCGCGACAGCGGCCACAGCCGCGTGCCGGCGCCGCCGGACAGGATCAGCGGAACGATGCGCGTCACAGGAGGCGCGCGCGGGGCTTCACGGCGTGACGTGCTTCGTGCGCACGACGCGCGCGGTGTCGAATCCCTTCGCGGCCGCGCGCTCCATCAGCCGCCGGTGGACCGGCTCGTCCAGTTGCGGAGCGCGCGCGAGCACCCACAGGAAGCCGCGCGAGGGCGTGCCGACCAGCACGTGCGAGTAGTCGGGCGCGAGGTCGAGGATCCAGTAGTCGGCCCACGCGAACGGCAGCCAGGAGAGCGCCAGCGGCAGGAAGCGCACCTCGAGCTTCGCGTTGGTCGCGGTGTCCTGGACGCGCGCTGCGCCGTCGGCGACCTCCTCGCCACCGTCCGCGCGCCGGCAGCGGTTGGTCACCCGGATCGCGGTCGGGGACAGCGGTGCGTAGGTCGCGGTGACGTTGCTGGCGCAGTTCGCCTGGAACCGGTTGGGCAGCCGCGAGATCTCGTACCAGACGCCCAGGTAGCGGTCCAGGTCGACACGCGTGTCGATCGCGGCGACCGGCTGCGGCGTATTTGCGGCCTTGGCCTGCGCGGCCGCGGGCCCGGCGCCGGTCGTCGCGAGTCCCACGATCGCCGCGACGGCGAGCGCGCGCGCGAATCCGGCGGACGCGGAAGCGGAGGAGGGGCGCGGAGAGGCTTGCATCGGCGTGAACCGCCCCGACATCGGAATCGCGGCGGCCCGGTCGGGTCGAGTGCGCAATGCTACAATGACTTTCTCGGCGCTGCGGAATTCGAGTGATTCCGCGTGAGCGCCCGACGTACACCGGGGGTGACCTGGTTTCGACGGGGGCATCGAAGCAGCGCGGGGCATGCCGAGGCGTTCGTCCTCGTAAAAAACGGGCACTCGCAAACTTACCTGCGAACGACGAAACGTACGCTCTGGCGGCTTAACCCCGCCGGACCTCGCTCCGGGCAGCGTCCGGCCCGGGCGGTGAGCGGGCAACCGTAAGCCGCAGCGGGGACATTCAGGGCGATCGCGCCCGGCCGGGTCACCTGGTCGAAGCGCTAAATCGAGGTGACTGGCTCCTGCGCAGCCTGTCGGTCGGCGGCGCGGGGGCGAGATCAAACGACTCGACTAAGCATGTAGTCCCGACTGTGTAGGGTTTCCGGACGGCGGTTCGATTCCGCCCACCTCCACCATCTACAAGGGCTCGGATGATCTCCGGGCCTTTTTTTTCGCCTGCGATCCCCGCGCTACGCGGAGTTCCGGCTCGCGGTGCTGCGGGTGCAGGCTCGCCAGGGCGCTTGACATCGCCCGTTTTCCGGGCGAGAGCCGTCTCTTTTCTCTGTTCGGCCAGCGGGTGGGCGCAGCGCCTGACTCCGCAAACTCAACGATTTACGCGCGGGGGTTCACCGTCAACCACGGCGACCGATCGAGCATCGAACGGTCCCGGCAACGGGTACGTACTGGCATGATGGGAACATTTAGGTTACCAATTGCATGGTGACCTACCAGATCAAAGAACTGCTGCTGGCCGATGGCGACAGCCCTTTCGGTGAGTGGTTCGGCTCGCTGGAGCCGTGGCTGCTGCCAAGGTGCGCGTGGCCGTTAGCCGGATGGAGCAGGGCAACCTGTCCAATGTCGAGTGGTTCCGTGGCATCGGCGAGTACAAGATCGACTGGGGTCCGGGGCTGCGCATCTACCTGGCCAAGGACGGCCCGAAGATCATCATCCTGAACGGCGGCGGCACCAGGAAGCGCCAGCAGCAGGACATCGAACAGGCAGTGGCGCTGTGGCAGGACTACAAGCGCCGCAAGGCATCAACCCCGAAAGGAGCGAAGTGACATGGCACTGACCCGTGACTTCAAGGAGACCGTGGCGGCGCGCGTGCAGAACGATCCGGCCTTCGCCCAAGCCTTGCTGGACGAGGCCATCACCCTGTTCGTCAACGGCGAGCCGGAGTCCGCCAAGCTGATCCTGCGCGACCTCGTCAACGCCACCCTGGGCTTCGAGGCGCTGGCCGACGAGATCCACAAGCCGGCCAAGAGCCTGCACCGGATGCTGTCGAAGTCGGGCAACCCGACCATGACCAACGTGTCTGCGATCTTCGCCGCCATCAAGCGCGCCCTGAAGGTCGAGGTGCGCGCCCAGGTCGTGATGGCCTGAACTTGGCTCGGGGCTGAGGAAACACAATGGAGGAACAGAACGAGGTATCCCCTGACTGGGTTTGCATCGCGCTGCGGATGACGCCCGGGCAGCGGGAGCTGCTGCGCCGCGCGTCAAGCGCGAGCTTCAGGCACGAGCGCTTCCTTGTCGATACTCCATTCGAACAAGTCGGGGACCGGCATGAACCGACGCGTTACGCCGTTCGTATCGCGAACAGGGCGGCCCGCCAAGTCCGCGGTTGCTTCATCTTTCCTGCAATGGCGCGCACCGGCGCGTTGAGTCACATTCCCTGCCCATCGGCGATCCGCGAACCGGATTTCTGATCGAAGAGATGAACGGAGTCCGGCGCGACTCGCAGCGCAATTGGATCTCCCGGGCCGATCTTGGCTCGACCGTGACTGGTGACGTTGATTTCGGAGGTCCCGATGCGGACCAGCAGTTCCGTCTCTGCTCCGGTCGGCTCGACGACGATCACTTCTCCCGCGACGCTGTCCGCACTGCCACGCTCGACGACGGCGAGATGCTCCGGTCGAACGCCGTAGCTGACGTCGAGCCCTGCGGCGGCGGCCGGCTCGCGCAGGACGGGCCAGCGGACTCCGTCGAGTGTCTCCACCACCGTGCCGACGCCGGCCCCGCGCAACCTGCCATCGACGACGTTCATGGCGGGTGAGCCGATGAACTGCGCGACGAACAGGTTGCGCGGACGATCGTACAGTTCGAGGGGCTCGCCGATCTGCTCGACCACGCCGTCGCGCATCACGACGATGCGATCGGCCATCGTCATGGCCTCGACCTGGTCATGTGTCACGTAGACCGTCGTCGTCTTCAGCCGCTGGTGCAACGCCTTGATTTCGGCGCGCATGGCAACCCGCAGCTTGGCGTCGAGGTTCGAAAGCGGCTCGTCGAAAAGGAACACCTTGGGGTCGCGCACGATCGCCCGCCCCATCGCGACGCGTTGCCGCTGGCCGCCCGAAAGCTCCCGCGGGAAACGCCCGAGGTAGGGATCGAGATTCAGGATCTTCGCAGCATTCGCCACCCGCTCGGCGATGAAGGACGCGTCCGCATTGCGCAATTTCAGGCTGAACGCCATGTTGTCCCGGACGGTCATGTGCGGGTAGAGCGCGTAGCTCTGAAACACCATGGCGATGTCCCGATCCTTCGACTCGGTATCGTTCACGATCTTGCCGTCGATCGCGATGGTTCCGGCGTCGATCTCCTCGAGCCCCGCGAGCATGCGCAGGAGCGTCGATTTGCCGCAGCCCGATGGCCCCACCAGGACCACGAACTCGCCGTCGTGGATGTCGAAGCCGACGTCGTGAATCACCTTGGTGGTGCCGAAGGCCTTCTGCACACCCTTGAACGAAACCGATGCCATCCGTTGCTCCTCTACCGAATCCGGGGTCGAACGCCTAGCCCTTGACGGCACCCGCGGTGAGGCCGGCGATGAACCACTTCTGAACCAGCAGGAACATGAGAATCACGGGAAGCGAAGCGACGATCGCGAACGCCATGGTGAAGGACCACGAGATGCCGACGGCGTCGAACACCTGGTTCACCAGAGCGACCTGCAGCGTCCGCTTCGTCGTTTCGGGTGCGAATACGGCAATGGTGATGTAATCGTTCCATGTCGTGATGGCGCCGATCACGGCGACGGCCGCGATGCCCGGACGGATGAGCGGCAGCACGAGCTTCGTCAGGGTTTGCCAGCGACTGGCACCGTCGATGTGCGCGGCCTCGTCGATCTCCACGGGGACGGCGTCGATGAAGTTCTGCATGAACCACACCGTTTGCGGTGCGATGCGCGAGGCGAGGATGACGATCAGCACGAAACGGTTGTTGAGAAGACCGAGGTGATCCAGTAGGTAGAACGTCGGAACGAGCAGGGCGACGCCGGGAACCATCGAGGTCGCGAGGATGATCAGCATGATGGTGCGCTTGCCAGGGAACGCGTATCGGGATGCCACGTATCCCGCCGGAATTCCCACCGCCAGTGCGATCGCCACGGCGCCCGCCGCATAGACGATGGAATTCAGGAGCTCGATTCCGAACGTCTTGTGCCGGAAGACGCTGAGATAGTTGGAAAGCGTGGCTGGCGACGGGATGAGGCTGGGAACCGCCGACACCGCGTTGACCTCGTTCTTGAGCGATGTCGAGATCGCCCACAGCATCGGACCGAGCGCCGATCCCACCACGAGCGCCGCCAGGACCAGCAGCATTCCGCGGTTGTACAGCGAGGCGTTGCCCGCACGCATCGGCATCATCGCGTTACCCCGTCACGCGGCCGGTGAGACGCATGTAGAGCACGCCCAGGCCGATGTTCGCCAACAGGATCGCGATCGACCACACCGCCGTCGGTCCGATGTCGATGGCCTGGACCGTTCCGCGAAAGACCTCGAAACTCAACGTGGTGGTGGCCCCCAGTGGCCCGCCTCCCGTGAGCACGATCAGCAGGGTGATGAGCGTCAGGTAGAGGATGCCGAGGGTGAGGGCCGTGCTCCCGAGCGTCGGGATCAGGTGCGGCCACGTGACATATCGAAGCTTGGCGCGCCAATTGCCGCCGTCGATCGATACCGCTTCGTAGAGCTCCCTGGGAATGGACTGGATCGCCGCCGTGACGATCACCATCGAATAGGGAAACGACCACCAGCTGGTGACCAGAATGACGAGCCAGAGCGCGAGATCCGGATCACCCAGCATGAGACCGGGGGAGAGACCCACCTCCCGCATCGTGTAGCTGATCGGTCCATACGCCGGGTTGAACAGCCATAGCCAGATCGTCCCGACCACCGCCATCGAGAGCGTCCAGGGAACGAGCGTAAGCACGCGCAGCACCACACCGCTGCGTCCAAGGGCGTTCAGCGCCAGCGCGGCAACAACCCCCAGGCCGAGCGACAGCACGAGCGACCCGGCCATGTACACCAATGACGTGTAGGTCGTTTCCCAGAACGCGCGCGACGTCAACGCGCTCAAGTAGTTGGCGAGGCCGACGAAGCCCAGGAGGTCGTAGTACCGCGTCTTCTGGAAGCTCATCCACACGACGAACAACGTCGGATAAAGCGTCACGATCAGGAGCAGCAGCAGGACCGGGACGAACCACAGCATGGGGCGCAGCTCTCTCAGCCGCCTCCGCGCAGGGGCCGGGCGTGAGGGTGTCGGAGTGTTCACGGTCGTCGCAGTGTGATCAGCCATGGCCCGCCTTCACTGGTGCGTCGAGGACTGAGCCGACTCGTCAGGGGTCTACGCGACCGGGGACGGTTGACGGCGCCGTGCTTCCGGCGCCATCCAGGGCATGATCCAGCCCCGATCAGCCTCGTCGACGATGCTGCCGGGCGGGTTGCATGCATCGATCGCGTCGAGGACGTCATGTGTAAGGCGCAGTCCGAAACCCGATTTCGCGTCGTTGAACTGGCGCATGTTGCGGACTCCGAAGTTGACGCCGGTCACCCCTGGATGGGACAACGGGAACGCCAGCGCCATCTGCGCGAGTGACATGCCGGCCTCGCTCGCAATGCCCGACAACTGTTCGATCATGTCGACCTTGCGCTGGTTACCCGGTCGCGACATGTCGAAACGGGTCCGCAGGATCGGATAGTGCTCGCCCCACTGTCCCTTGACGAGGCTGGCGCGCGAATCGGCGGGAACCGCGGCCTCGCGCCGGTACTTCCCGGTCAGCCATCCTCCGTTCAACGGGCTCCATGCCAGAAGTCCCATGCCGAACTGTTGCACCGCCGGCAGGACGTCGATCTCGATGGCGCGGACGAAGATCGAGTACGGCGAGGTCTCGGAGACGAAGCGCTTCAGGCCACGCTGCGCACTGATCGAGTGTGCCTGCGCCTGGTACCACGCCGGAAACATCGAGCAACCGAAGTACCGGATCTTGCCTTGCCGCACGAGGTCGGTCAGGACGTCGAGCGTCTCCTCGAGGTCCGTGTCGAGGTCGGGCCGGTGGATCTGGTAGAGGTCGATGTGATCGGTGCGCAGCCGCCTCAGGCTCGCCTCGACCTGACGCATGATCCAGTACCGTGAGGCACCTTGCTCGTTCGGGCCTTCGCCCGCGCGCAGACGTACCTTGCTCGCCAGGAAGATCTCGTCACGATGGCCGGCAATGGCCTTTCCAACGAACTACTCCGACTGGCCATGGGAATAGGTGTCCGCGGTGTCGATCAGGTTGATGCCGGCATCCAGCGCCGCGTGCACGATGTCGGCGCATTCATTCTCGTCGGGATTGCCGTCGGCGCCGAACATCATGGTTCCGAGGGCGTAGGTGCTGACGCGGACGCCGGTTCTTCCGAGCGTGCGGTACTCCATGTTCTTTGCCTCCGTGGGCCGCGGATGGCGTTGGCCCTTGCGACAGTCGTTTGCGAAATACCTGGTGACCTGCTAGGAGGTCACCGCGAACTCGTCGCGCAACCGCGACGCAAGGGCAAGGTCGCTCTCCGTTTGCGCCGAGCGCAGCGGCCATATCGCGGCGATTTCGTTGGCGGCCTGCATGACCAGGCGTGCATGGCGGACGATGTCGTCCGCGCCAAAGCGCATGACGGGCCCGGCGACGCTGCACGTTGCAACGGCCGGCGTGTTGGGGCCCGACGGGCGGATCGGCGCGGCGATCGCCGCGATGCCGGTTTCGGCCTCCTCGAACGACATGCCCCATCCGCGCGCTCGAGTCTCGTCGAGAGCGGCGGCCAGCGCTTCGATCGATTGAATAGCGCGCGGGCCGAAGCGCCCCGGCTGTGGAAGGCCCTCTTCGCGAGCGATGCGCAATGCGTCCGCGAGTGGCAGCGTCGAGAGAAAGGCCTTGCCGTTCGCGGTGACCGGTAGCGGTACCCTGCCGATCATCTCCGGCTGGTAGATCAATCCCGTGCGGCGCCCTTGGACGAAGGCGACCCAGGTCAGCCGCTCGCCTTCCACGATCGCCATGCGCACGAGTTCCTGCGATTCGTCGGCCAGCCTTTGCAGGATCGGCCGCGTGAGGTCCGGAATGCGTGTGGCCAGGAGTACGCGCTGGCCCATGATCGCGAGTCGCAGCGTGAGGCGGTAGAAGCCGGTTTCCGGCTCCTGTTCGACCCACCCCATTCCGCAGAGGGCGGAGAGAAGCCGATGCACCGCGCCCTTCTGCAAGCCCAGTCGCTCGCTAATGACGCCGAGTCGGAAGGCGCGTGGCTCCTCGGCGAGCAACTCGATGAGCTGAAAGCAGCGTTCGAGCAGGGGGTTGACGACCTTCATGATCAGGAATGCCGTTTCGAATTCGAGCGGGGATGGGCTTTGTACCGTGGCCTCGTGGCCTCACTTGACGTCGATGCCAGATCTGGAATATCATTTCACATTACTGCGCGTTGCGCAAGAGGGGCCTCTGTCCTTGTGCGCCGGCCAGTGGCTTTCCCATCGCTGCATCGTCACTCGACAAACGTCATCAAGGGGCAGCCGAGCCCACATCCGCGACCGGAGGATCCATGAAAGCAGCGTCCAGAAGCCAACCTTCCGCGCACCGCAGCCAGGCAGGCCGCAAGCACTGGTGGCAGCGCGTCGTCGACGTGATCACCGGTCTTGTCATCGTCGTGGCGGTGACGCCGATGGCGCTCGCTCAACCGGTCGAGATCGCCTACAACAGCTTCCTCGATCCGGACAATGCGAACGATCCGCGCGCCGCGGCGCAGACGAAGGTGCTCGCGGAGTTCGAGCGGCTGCATCCCAACATCAAGGTGCGCGTTGTCGTCGACCCGTCCGGCGCGAACGGCGCACGCGTCGTTCGCACCCGCGCGGATACGCCGGACGTCATCCGCGTGACGAACTTCCAGATGCCCGAGTTCGTCGCGACGGGTTCGCTGATGCGACTCGACGAACTCATTGCGCGGGACAAGATCGACCCCAATGATTGGCTGATCCCGATGCCGAGAAGCATGGTTCGCGGCAACTTCTACGGACTCCAGCAGGATTACCGCATCCCTATCCTGTTCTACCGCAAGCAACTGCTCGCCGACGCGAAGTTGACGCCCCCCCGCACGTTGGACGACTTGTGCGTTACGGGCGCGAAGGTGACCAAGGGCAACGTGGCCGGCTTCGCGATTCCGGTCGGGACCACCGGCGGCATCGGCGGCGCCCAGGCGTTCGGAGAGTTTTACCTCAGCACGATGCTGCCCGCTTCGGACGGCAGGTACTTCGCCGCGGACAACCGGGCCATCGCCTTCAGCAAGGAAGCGTTCCTCCGCGCCGCTCAGGCCATCAAGGACCAGTTCGTCAAGTGCAAGTCGACCCCGATGGCCAGCCTGCAATACGGGTACAACGAGGTGCACGACGGGCTGCGCGCGGGCACCATCGCGATGGCGACGTTCGGACTTTACCGGTATCGCACGATCCAGGCGCAAGGGGCCGGTGACGATCTTGCATGGGCGCCGGCGCCCGGATACGCGCCCGACGATCCGCAAGCCGTGTACGGGTTCCAGCTAACCATCAATGCGCAATCCAAGCAGAAGGACGCGGCCTGGCAGTTCGTGAAGTTCATGGCGAGTCCTGCCGCGCAAGCGATCGCTGCGCAGGGCGGCGAAGTGGTCGCCCGTGCTTCCGCGTACAACGATCCGTATTTCGCGTCACCTCAGGGTCGCGATCAGCGCGCCTGGGCGGATCTCATCAAGGTCCGCGGTCGCCAGGTGAGCTATTCGGTCATCCAATCGACGTTCCATCAGATCGTGGCCGATGCGTTCCAGCGGATGATCCTGCGCAACACGACGCCGGAGGAGGTGTATCAGGAGGTCGTGGCCAAGTACAACGAGGCCCTCGCAAAGGCCCAGTGAACGACGGACCCGGGCGTCGCAAGGACGCGGAGCCCGCTGCAATCCCGCCCATGCGCGGAGCATAGTCATGCCAGCTCGCTCGATCCTCGCACCGGACCAGATCCAGGCTCTACACCGCGACGGGTTCGTCGTTCCGTCGTACCGACTGCCAGAGAATGTCGTCGCCAAGCTGCAGGCGCTGACGTCGAAGTTGATCCAGGACAATCCGACGCTTGCGGATCACCACATGGTGGGTCCTCATGTCCCGGGAAGCGGCTTCGAAGGCCTCAGGTCGAGTCCTGGCTGGCTGGACATCGCCACGCACCCCGACATCGTGGACATGGTCGAGCAGATCGTCGGTCCGGACATCATCCTTTGGGGAACCGGCATCTTCCACAAGCGCGCGCTCGCCGGTCCCGCCACGCCGTGGCACCGCGACGCCAGCCATACGCCCATCAAGCCACTGGCGACGACCTCCGTCTGGATTGCCGTCTTCGATAGCATGCAGGACAACGGCTGCCTGCGTTTCCTGCCGGGGACCCATGCAGCCCGACAGGCGGGCAACCACGTCTGGCAAGACTCCGACGACCTGATCTTCGGGGTCACCGTCGACAAGAGCGAAGTGGATCAAAGCAAGGCTGTCGACGTCGAGCTCCGTGCGGGCGAGATGGTGCTGTTCGACATCTTCACGATCCACGGGGCCAGGCACAACCTGGGCGAGAAGCCGCGCGCCGGTTACACGCTTCGCTTCATGCCCTCGACGAGTCACTACGATCACGACGCCGCGGTGCTGCGCGACAAACCCGGCTACGGTCACGACACCCGGCCGCTGATCCTCGTCCGCGGTGTCGATCGTTGCGGCAAGAACGACTTCCAGCGCGGGCACCCCACCGCGAAACCCAAGGTTCCCGCGTAGCGGATTCGAGTGCGCCCGCCGCCGCGAACCGACCGCTGGAGGTCGATGTTGGTTGCCACTGCGCCGATCCGCTGACGCGCAGACCAGTCGTCGATCATCATGAGCGCAAGACCCTGGGGAACGCAATGCCCGACATCGCAACGCACAGGCCCCCGCTATGAGCCTCGCTGGACTCGGCGTAGTCTGCATCTGGCACGACCTGCTGCCGGAGGCGCGGGACGACTTCCATCAATGGCACAACCGGGAGCACATGCCGGAGCGCGTAGGGATTCCCGGATTCCGCCGCGGTCGCC
>JADZDA010000181.1 GCA_020851255.1 Burkholderiales bacterium
CGCTGGTCCTGAGATCCCGGCCGGAGAAGGTCGCGGTGTCGCGCGCCTACGCGCACCGCTTCCGGCAGATGTAGCGGCGGCAGGTCTCGCGCGGCCGCACCGGCTCAGAGCCAGCCGGCCTTGCGGAACCGGTAGATAAGGTAGGCGTCGACGCCCACCATCGCGGCGAGCGCGGCCGGATAGCCCCAGACCTGCTTCAGCTCCGGCATGTGTTCGAAATTCATCCCGTAGACGCCGGCGATCAGCGTCGGGATGGTGATGAGCGCGCCCCAGGCGGCCAGGCGCTTCGTGGTCTCGCTCTCGGCGAGGTTGATCAGCGTGAAGCTCACCGAGATCGCGGTTTGCAGCATCTCGCGCAGGTTCTCGATCGCGGTGTTCACGCGCTGTAGGTGATCGTAGACGTCGCGGAAATATTCGCCCAGGCCCGCGCACAGCGCCGGCACCCGGCCGCCGTAGAGCTTGCCGATAACTTCCATCAGCGGAGCGACCGCGTGCTTCAGCACCATGACCTCGTGCTTGAGGTCGTAGAACGACTCGATGCTCGAACGGGTCGGCGTTCCGTGGAAGATCGACGCCTCGAGGCGCTCGAGCTCCTCCTCCAGCGAGTCGAGGATCGGGAAATAGCGGTCGACCACCGCGTCGGCGAGCGCGTAGAAGACGTAGCCGGAGCCGTGGCGCAGCAGCTCGGGTTCGCGTTCGGTGCGTTGCCGGACGTCGCCGAAGCCCTTGAGCGTGTGCTGGCGTACCGACAGCACGTAGTTCCTGCCGATGAAGATACCGACCTGGCCCTCGACGAGTTCGCTGTCGTCGGTCTCGCGCTCGACGGTCCGGAGCACCGCGAAGAGCTCGTCGCCGTACTCGTCGAGCTTCGGCCGCTGGTGCGGGCGCTTCGCGTCCTCGACCGCGAGCGGGTGCAGGCCGAACTCGTCGGCCATCTGGGCGATCTCCTCGTCGGTGGGCTCGGCGAGCGCGACCCAGACGAAGCAGTCTGGGCGGCCCACGTACTCGGAGATGTCCTCGACGGGAAGGTCGGCGAGCTTGCGGCCGTTCTGGTAGGCGACGCAGTTGACCAGCATCGCGACATGATAGCGATAGTGCGCGGTCCCGGGCGGCCAGGGGCCGGGTCGGCGTCGCGCCGACCCCGGTGCCGGGACCGACCAGCGCCTGCGCTACACTCGCCTGCCCGGCCGAACGGCACCCAGGAGGCGCCCAGCGTTCCCCGGGGTCCTTCCCCATGCCCGCCGACACGTCCGCCGCCGCCCTCACGCGCCGGCAGGAACTCTCGCTCCTCGCGGCCCTGACGGCCGTGCATTTCGCCCACATCGTCGACTTCATGATCCTGATGCCGCTCGGGCCGCAGCTCATGCGCCTGTGGGGCATCGGTCCGGACGCCTTCGGCCTGCTCGTGTCGTCGTACACGTTCGCGGCGGCGGCGAGCGGCGTCGCCGCGATGTTCGTCGTCGATCGAATCGATCGCAAGCACGCGCTGCTCGGCCTGACCGGAGGGTTCGTGCTCGCGACCGTGCTCTGCGGGCTCGCGACCGGCTACGAGACGCTGCTCGCCGCGCGCCTCCTGGCCGGCGCGTTCGGCGGCGTCATGGGCGCGATCGTGCTCGCGATCGTCGCCGACGTCGTGCCCTACGCCCGGCGGGCGCGGGCGAACGCGCTGGTCGCGAGCGCGTTCTCGCTGTCCGCGGTCCTGGGCGTACCGGCCGGCCTGTGGCTCGCTGCGGCGGGCGGCTGGCGCACGCCGTTCCTGGCGCTCGCCGCGTTCACGGTGGTGGTCGCGCTGGTGGCGACGCGGCTCCTGCCGCCGCTCGCGGCGCATGTGAACGCCGGCCGTGCCCGTTCGCCTCTCGCGCAGCTCCGCGCGGTGGTGGGCGTCGCGAACCACTGGCGCGCGTTCTCCTTCATCCTCGCGCTGATGATGGCCGGCTTCACCGTGATCCCGTTCATCGCCGCCTACCTGGTCGCCAACGTCGCAGTGCACGAGGACGAACTCGCGCTGGTCTACATGGCGGGCGGAGTCGCGACGCTGGTCACCGCGCAGGTGATCGGCCGGCTCGCCGACCGGTACGGCAAGAAGCGCGTGTTCACGATCGTCGCGCTGGCGTCCACCGGACCGATCCTGCTGGTCACGCACCTGCCGGCGCTGCCCCTCGGTGCGGTCCTCGCCGTCTCGACGCTCTTTTTCATACTGGTGCCCGGTCGCTTCGGTCCGGCGATGGCCCTGGTATCGGGCAGCGCCGAGCCCAGGGTCCGGGGGAGCTTCATGAGCCTCAACGCCGCGATGATGCAAATGGGTTCCGGCATCGCCGCGAGTGTCTCGGGAGCGGTGGTTTCGCGGTCGCGCGACGGCACGCTCGCCGGATTCGGCCACATCGGGTGGATCGCCGTCGGATTCACGCTGCTCGCGATCGTCCTCGCCTGGCGGGTCCGGGTGGTCGACCGCAGGGTCCCGGACCTCGCCGGCGCGGGCAAGGTACCGGAATGACACGGGCGCGGCCCGGCAGGGCCCCGCGGCGCGGTACCATCACGCTACGCGTCCGGCGCTACGCCTGCGAACGACCATGATCCTGACGTCGCTCCTCGACACCGACCTGTACAAGTTCACGATGATGCAGGTCGTGCTGCACCACTTTCCGGGTGCGCAGGTCGAGTACCGCTTCAAGTGCCGCAATCCGGGCGTCGACCTGCAGCCGCTGATCGCCGACATCGAGCGCGAGATCGAGGCGCTGTGCACGCTGCGCTTCACCCCTGAGGAGCTCGCCTATCTGCGGCGCTGGCGCTTCTTCAAGAGCGATTTCGTCGATCTGCTGGGTCTCTTCCAGCTCGACCGGCGATTCGTCGAAGTGAGGCCGCTGCCGGGGAGCGTGAACGAGATCGACATCGCGATCAGGGGCCCGTGGCTGCATACGATCCTCTTCGAGGTGCCGCTGCTCGCGATCGTCTCCGAGTTGTGGAACCGCCGCCGCCATCCGGTGCCCGATCAAGCCGAAGGGCGCGCGCGGCTCGCCGAAAAGGTCCGGCGGATCAACGCGGTCGCCGACCCGGAATTCCGCGTCGCCGACTACGGAACACGGCGCCGCCACTCGCGGCGGTGGCAGGAGGAGGTCGTCGCGACGCTCAAGGCCGGCATCGGGCCGAAGTTCGTCGGTTCCTCAAACGTCGACCTGGCGCGCCGCCACGAGCTGACGCCGCTGGGCACGATGGCGCACGAGTACCTGCAGGCGTGCCAGGCGGTGGGTCCGCGGCTGCGCGATTCACAGAAGTTCGCGTTCGACACCTGGGCGAAGGAGTATCGCGGCGACCTGGGCATCGCGCTGTCGGACGTCTGCGGCATGGACGCGTTCCTGCGCGACTTCGACCTCTTCTTCTGCAAGCTCTTCGACGGCGTACGACACGACTCCGGCGACCCCTTCGAGTGGGGCGAGAAGCTGATCGGCCACTACAAGGCGA
>JADZDA010000182.1 GCA_020851255.1 Burkholderiales bacterium
CGGATCCTCACGGGCGGAGAAAGAGGCGCCACTGGCTCGCGCTCATCGCCGCGAGCCGCCGCGCGATCTCGTCCTCGGACACGTCCTCGATGTGCGTCGCGATCGACCAGACGTGGCCGTACGGATCGACGAGCACGCCGGTGCGGTCGCCGTAGAACTGGTCGGCGACCGGCCGGCGGACCGTCGCGCCGGCGGCGACCGCGCGGTCGAACATCGCGTCGACGTCCTTCGTGTAGATCATCAGGCTGACCGGCGAGCCGCCGATCGTCTGCGGGCCGGCGTAGCCCTCCATCTCGTCGGCGAGCATGACGATCGAGTCGCCGATGCGGATCTCCGCGTGGCCGATCAGCCCGCCCATCGGCAGGCGCAGCACCTCGACCGCGCCGAACGCGCGCGCGTAGAAATCGAGCGCCTGCGCGGCGCCGCGGACGACGAGGTAGGGGGTGACGCTGTGGTAGCCGGGCGGCTGGAACGGAACGCTCATCGGGCCTCCGTGATCGGAGCGGTGGAAGGAGGTGCCGGTGGAACGGCACCGGAGCGGACTCGGAAAAGCGGGGGGACGCCACGCCGTGGCGCGGCGCCCCCGTCCGAGCCTCAGCAGGATCGTCGTCGGTCGCGTCGGGGCGACGGGCCGCGCGCGCACGCCGGCATCGCCGGCAGTACGCGCTTGCGCTCGGCCGTGTAGTGCCACCACGGTTTCGCCGGTCCGCCGTCGACATGGCGGACCACCGCGATGAACGTGTCGAGCAGGCACGGGTCGTGCAGCGAGCGCGTCGCGCGGCACAGGTCGTGGTAGAGCATGTACGGGTCCCGGCCGCGGATCTCGTCGGGCGTGCCGATGCCGAGCCGCCGGAAGTCGGCGGCGACCGCCGGGCCGACGTTGGGCAGGTCTTCGAGCCGGTCGGGCAGCGCGCGCGCGGGCTTGGCCGGGGCGGCCGGGGATGGCGTGGAAGCCGCGTCCCCGCTTCTCTCCCGCGCGCGGGAGAGGAGAGTGCGCGGCGCCTTCGGCGCGGACAGGGTGGGCATGCGATCAGAACGCGCGGCCCGCGCGCACGAGACCGACGCCGACGCCTTCGATCGCGAACGGCGTCCTCGACGGATCGACCTCGATCGGCGCGAA
This sequence comes from Burkholderiales bacterium, assembly GCA_020851255.1. Taxonomy (GTDB): domain Bacteria; phylum Pseudomonadota; class Gammaproteobacteria; order Burkholderiales; family Casimicrobiaceae; genus VBCG01. The sequence continues at coordinate 1,121 of JADZDA010000182.1, forward strand.
CGCCGGGTTCTCGGGCATGAGCACGATCGTGCCGCCGCGCCGCCTGAACCGCTTGACCGTGACCTCGTCGGCGATCCGCGCGACGACGACCTGCCCGGAGCGCGCCTCGGCGGCCTTGTGGACGGCGAGGAGGTCACCGTCGAGGATGCCGGCGTCCTGCATGCTCGCGCCGTGCACGCGCAGGAGGAAGTCGGCGCGCGGCGTGAAGAGCGCGGGATCGACGCGGTAGCGACCCTCGATGTGCTCGGCGGCGAGGATCGGACTGCCGGCGGCCACGCGGCCGACGAGCGGCAGCGTGCCTTGCACCGGCATGCCCGGACGATCGCGCAGCCTCAAGCCCCGCGACGCGCCGGGCTTCAACTCGATCGCGCCCTTTTTCGCGAGCGCCTGCAGATGGTCCTCGGCCGACGAGGCGGTGGAGAAGCCCAGGCCCGCGGCGATCTCGGCGCGCGTGGGCGGCATGCCGGCGGTCTCGATGTGCATGCGGATCCAGTCGAGGATCTGCTGCTGGCGCGGCGTCAGCCTCGGCGCCTCGGCAGGGGCGTCGGGTTCGGCGAGGTGCGCGAACGGGCGGCGGAGGGACATGGAATCGGAAACAGGAGGAGCGGAGGAGCCGTCGAGAGGAAAAGTCGTAGCCGTATAAACGTTCGGTACCGTCATTATAGGCGGTTGTCGGCCGGCGTCAAGCATCCGCCCGATTCGCGGGTTGGCCTGCGGCCCGCCCGCCGTACGCCGCTCCGGTTGCCCCCCGCCACCGCGCGCGGCGACAATCGGCGCCCATGCCCGCGAAGATCCCGACCGGCGCGCGGTGCCTGGCTCTCGCGGCCCTGCTGGCCACGACGGCGACGCCGGCCCGCGCCGACCTGTGGGTGTGGGTCGACGAGAGTGGCAGGTCGCACTTCGCACCCGCGCAGGTCGATGCGCGTTACACGCTTTTCTACAAGGGCCGCACGAGCCTCGATCCGCCGCCGCCCGCGCCCGCGCCGCCGCCCGCGCCGCCGGATCCTTCGGTCGCCGCGTCCGAGGCGCTGCGCGACCATCCGATCCGCAGGCGCGTCGACGGACACCCGAACGTCGTGCGCTACGAGCCGCTGGTCGCCGACCACGCCGGGCGCAACGGACTCGATCCCGCGCTCGTCAAGGCGGTGATCGCCGTCGAGTCCGCGTACGACCCCGCGGCCGTGTCGGAAAAGGGCGCCGTGGGGCTGATGCAGGTGATGCCCGACACCGGCGCGCGCTACGGCGTCGCCGGCGACGCGCGGCGCTCGACCGCCGACAAGCTGAAGGAGCCGGCGATCAACGTGCGCGTCGGCACCCGCTACCTCAAGGACCTGCTCGAACGCTACGCCGGCGATCTCTCGCTCGCGCTCGCCGCGTACAACGCCGGCGAGGGCGTCGTCGACCGGATGCGCGGCGTCCCGCCGTACCCGGAGACCCGTGAATACCTGCGCCTGGTCGGCCTGTTCCACGACTGGTATCGTCCGTCGCCGCCGGCACCGCCGCCGGAGGCCGGGACGACGGCCCGGCCGTCCGCGACCGGACGCATCACCCTCGAGCGCGCGCGGTCCGCGCCGCGCTGACAGTTCCGTAAGCCGAGGAGATCCCTTGAAGGCCACGCTCGTCGCCGGGCTCACCCACGAGCTCAATTTCGTCGTGTCGGAGGCGAAGCTCGTCCCCGCCCTCTATCCGGAGTCGCCGGACTTCCTCGCGATGCCGCCGGTGTTCGCCACCGGATTCCTCGTCGGGGTCCTCGAGTGGGCCTGCCTGCTGCTGTCGAAGCCCCACCTCGACTGGCCGGCCGAGCAGACGGTCGGCACGCGCATCGACGTCACCCACGAGGCGGCGACCCCGGCGGGATTCGTCGTGACCGCGCGCGCGCACCTGGCCGAGGTCGCCGGACGCAGGCTGGTCTTCCGTGTCGAGGCGCACGACGGTGTCGACATCATCGCGCGCGGCACCCACGAGCGGACGGTGATCGTGCGCGAGCGTTTCGACGCGAAGCTCGCGACGAAACTCGGCGCCCGGCCGCGGACCTGAAGCCCCATCGCCCCCTCCGAATCAGGGGTATTCCACGTTCAAGTCGGCCACCGGTCCTGCCGATAGGCGTCCTGTACCCCGGGTGGCCGGGGTCCGGTCGGGAGGTGGACATGGACAGGTGGATGGTAGCCGTGCTGGCGGCGGCGTTCGTATCGGGCGCGACCGTTCCCGCGTTCGCCGGCGAGTCCCGGGCGACGCGCGCCGAAGCCGAGTCGATGGTGAAACGGGGCGTGGAGGCGGTGAAGAAGGAGCGCGACAAGGCGTACGTCGACATGACCGCGCCATCGCGGACCTACGTCGATCGCGATCTCTACCTCGTCGTCTACGACATGAACGGTCGCTGCCTCGCGCACGGCCAGAACGCGAAGCAGGTCGGCAAGGACCTGATCGAACTCAAGGACCCCGACGGCAAGCCGTTCGTGCGCGAGCGCGTCGAACTGGGCAAGGCCAGGGGCAAGTTCTGGCAGGACTACACGTTCACGGATCCGCTCACCAAGGCGGTCCTGCCCAAGCAGATGTACTGCGAGGCGCTCGGCGATGTCCTGGTCTGCGGCGGCGTCTACAAGTCCTGAGCCGGAGGTCGGGGCGCGCGGGACCGGCCGGAAGCCGGGCCGCCTGGCCGACCTTCCGATCGGCGCGAAGCTGCTGGTCGCGCCACTGGCGGCGCTCGTCCTGTTCGTCGGCGTCGTCGCGATAGCGGTGCTGGCGATGGTCCGCCAGAACGCGCTCATCGTGACGCTGGTCGACGAGGACGTCGAGCAGCTCGGCGTGGCGCACGGCGCCGCCTTCGCGCTCGCCGACGCGCATTCGGCCGCGTATCGTGCGCTCGCCCTCATGCGGGTCAACGCGTCCGCCGAGCGCATCCAGACGGTCCTGGGCGAACCTTCCGCGGCGCTGGCGGCGGTGCACGACCGGCTCGTGTCGATCTCCCGCGACCGCGCGCTGCCCGCCGAGGAGCAGGCCGTTCTCGCCCGCGCGGCGGTGGCGGTGGGCGCCTATCGCACCGACGCGCGCGGCGCGATCGACATGACCGAGGTCGACATCAACATGGGTGCGATGGCGATGCAGACCGCGGATGCCCGCTACCTCGCGGCGGTCGAGCGCCTGAAGGAGGCGATCGCGTTGCGCACCGGCGACATGGAGTCGCATGCGCAGGACGCCGTGGCCGCCCACCGGTGGTCGCTGGCGGCGACGCTGACGGCACTCGCCACGGCGATCCTGGTGTCGATCGTCGTCGCGGTCTTCTTCGGCCGCCGGATCACGGCGCCGATCCTGGCCTTGACCGCGGCGCTGGGGGCCTGCGCGCGCGGCGATCTCGGCGTCCGGGTCGCGGCCCGCTCGTCGGACGAGATCGGCCGCGCCTGCGAGGCGTTCACGGCGTTCCAGGTGCAGCTCCGGTCGCTGGTCGGCGAACTCGCGCGCGAGGCCTCCGAACTCGCGCGCCACGCGCAGACGCTCGATGCGACGGCTCGCGAAGTGAGCTCGCATACCGGCGCGCAGAGCGAATCGGCGGCGTCGGTCGCCGCGAGCGTCGAGGAGGTGTCGCGCTCGATCACGCAGGTGAGCGACCTCACCTCCCAGGTCGAGCGCTCGTTCGGCGGCACGGCTCGCGCGACCGCCGAGGGGCTGGATATGGTCGAGGCGTCGGCCGGGGCGGCGAGGAAGGTCTCGGAGTCGGTCGACGGCGTCGCGACGCTGGTCGACGGGCTCGCGCAGCGCTCGGACCGGATCGCGGCGATCGTCGGGTCGATAGGCGCGATCGCCGGACAGACGAACCTGCTCGCGCTGAACGCGTCGATCGAGGCGGCCCGGGCCGGCGAGCAGGGGCGGGGGTTCGCCGTGGTCGCCGAGGAAGTGCGGCGGCTGGCCGAGCGCACGTCCCATGCGACGGTCGAGATCCAGGAGGTGATGCAGGCGGTCCTCGAAGAGACGCGGCGCACCGGCGAGAGCCTCGAGTCGAGTCGCGCCGACGTGGCGCGCGGGCGCGAGCACGCGGAGACCGGCCACCGGGCGATGGTGGCGATCCGCGATCAGACCGAGCGCAGCCTGCGCGACGTCACGGAAATCGCCGGTGCCGCCCGCGAGCAGGACGCCGCGGTGCGCGGGATCGCCGAGTCGATCGACCGGATCGCGATCAAGTCCGAGAACATCTCGGCGACGGCGCGCACCACGGTCGACGCGGCCGCGCAGCTCGCCTCGCTCGCGCAGGCGCTGCGCACGTCGCTCGCGCGGTTCTCGCTCTAGGCCCGGGTTCCGGGGGGGGCGATCGCGGGCCGCGTCAGCGCTCGACGTCGACCCAGCGACCGTTCGAGGCGACGCACGCCTCGATGAACGCCATCGTGTGCACGCCGTCGTCGATGCGCGGGTAGGGCAGCTCGGGCGGCGTCGCGCCGAGCGCGATCGACATGCGCTCCCGCGCCACTTCGCCGTACAGGTTCGCGAACGCTTCGCGCAGGCCTTCGGGATGGCCGCGCGGCGTGCGGCCCAGCGCGAGGATCTCCGGCGGCAGGTCGGCGTCACCGCGCGTGGCGATGCGGGGGCCCTGGTTCAGCATCGCGACCGACAGGCGCGAGGCGTCGCGGTGCGACCACTCGACCAGGCCCTTTTCGCCGATGACGCGCAGCCGGATGTCGTTCTCGCTGCCGGCGGCCGCGTAGAGCGCGCAGAACGTCCCGCGCAGGCCGCCTTCGAAACGCAGCAGCGCCGAGACCGTGTCGCTGAACGCACGGCCGGGCACGACCGAGCCCGCGTCGGCGCAGACCGACCCGATCCGGCGCCCGGCGACGAAACACGCGAGGTGCTGCGCGTGGCAGCCTATGCCGCCCAGCACCAGCGACAGTCCGCCGCGCGAGGGATCGAGCATCCAGCGCAGCCGGTTGGTCGACGGAGCGTCCTCGACGCGCGTGGCGAGCCCGCTCTGCACGTACTCGACCTGGACGTAGCGCAGGTCGCCGAGCGCGCCGGAGCGCACCAGGTGGCGCGCGTAGCGTGTCATCGGATAGGCGGAGTAGCCGTGCGCGATCGCGAACAGCCGTCCGCCGCGCCGCGCGCGCGTCGCGAGGTCGCGGGCCTGCGCCGCGTCGTGTGCGACCGGTTTGTCGCAGACGACGTCGAGCCCGGCGTCGAGCGCGGCGGCCGCGAGCGGATGGTGCGTGTCGTTGGGCGACATGATCGCGACCGCGTCGACCGGGTCGTTTCGGACCCGCTCGCGGTCCAGCAGTTCGGGCAGGGACCCGTAGCAGCGGTCGGCGGCGAATCCGAGCGCGTTGCCGCCTTCGCGCGATCTCGCCGGGTCCGACGAGAAGACGCCGCCGACGACTCGCCACCAGCCGTCCAGCTCGGCGGCGCTCTGGTGCATGCGCCCGATCCAGGAGGCGGGCCCGCCTCCGCGCCGGGCGAGTCTCAACGGCCGGCCGTGGCGGAGGCGGAGGGGATCCAATCGTCGTGTCCTCGGGGAAGCGTGCGCGGCACGCGGTCGCGC
>JADZDA010000183.1 GCA_020851255.1 Burkholderiales bacterium
AGCAGCCGGAGATGTTGTTGGCGCCGTCCTTGAACGCGACGTTGCCGGTCGGGTTGACGCCGGTGACGGTGGCGGTGAACGTGACCGATGCGCCGACCGTCGACGGGTTGAGCGTGCTCGCGAGCGCGGTGGTCGTCGGGACCGGGCCGGAGCCGACGACCTGCGTCAGGGCGGAGCTGGTGGACGCGAGGTTGACGCCGTCCCCTGCGTAGGCGGCCGTGATCGAGCGGTTGCCCTGAGCGAGCGCCGAGGTGGTGCAGGTCGCGGTCCGGGTATTTCCGGCGCCGCCGAGCGCGACTGCGGAGCATCCGGAGATGTTGGTGCCTCCGTCCCGGAACGCCACGTTCCCGGTCGGTCCGCTTCCGGTCACCGTGGCCGTGAAAGTCACGCTCTGGCCGACCGCCGACGGATTGACCGAACTCGACAGCCCGGTCGTGCTCGTCAGCTTTACCACCTGCGAGACCGCGGCGCTGCTCGACATCGCGTTGGTCGCGTTGCCCGCGTAGCTCGCGGTGATCGAGTGCGTGCCCTGGCCCAGGGAGGCGAGCGCGCAGGCGGCGGTCCGCGAGTTGCCGGATCCGGCGAGCGGAACCGCCGCGCACGTGGCGATCGTCGACGAACCGTTCTTGAACGCGACGTTGCCGGTCGGAGCCGAGCCGTTGACCGTCGCGGTGAATGTCACGTTCTGCCCGACGGCCGACGGATTGACCGAGCTCGCGAGCGTCGTCGTGGTCAGGGCCTGTCCCGGCAGAACGACGACGTGGTTGACGGTGGGACTCGTCGACGCCGTATTCGCGCCGTCGCCGCCGTAGGTCGCCGTCAGCGGATGAACGCCCTCGGCCAGCGCGCTGGTCGTGCAGGTCGCTGTCTTCTGATCGCCGGTTCCGGAAAGCGCGGCGCTCCCGCAACCGCTGATCGTCGTCGAGCCGGTCTTGAAGGCCACGACGCCGGTCGGCGCGCGACCGCTCACCCAGGCGGTAAGCGTCGCGTTCGCGCCGGTCGTCGACGGATACGGGGACGCGGACATCGTCGTGTCCGATCCGAACGGCCCGCTGTTGGTCACCTGGACGCTCAGCGAAGTCGGGGAGGCCGAGAGGACGTTGATCGTCACGCCGTAGGCCGGATCGCTGAACGACTGGCCGGCGACGATCGCGCCGTCGGTCATCGCCGACGTGGCGGGCGTCGCGTCCAGGAACTGGGTATCGTCGCTGCCGCTGGTCGATTCGAACGGATAGGCCAGCCGCAGTTGCGCGCCGTTGTTCGGGTACGCGGAGAGGCCCGCGTCGAAGCCGATCGGCTGGCGGAATTCGATCCAGTAAGTGCGCTTGGTGGCGGCGGGGATCCGCACGGCGTAACGCGCGCCGCCGGCGGTCTCGATCGGCGTCAGCGAATAGGTCGTCGTGCCGGTCGCGTGCGTCGGCGTCGACGTGTCGGGGATCCAGTTGAGGATGCGCTTCTGCATCGCGTTGAAGTGCATCGCGCGGTTGTTGCCCATGATGTCGAACGGATCGCCGTACTCGGACACCGAGCACGATCCGCCGACCACCGACGCGCCGCAATCGCGGCTGCCGGCGTGGAGCAATCCGAAGTTGTGGCCGAGTTCGTGTCCGATCACCAGCAGGCTGGTCGTGTTCTTGATCCACGACCGGCCCCAGGAGACGTAGGCGAGTCCCGCCCAGCCGCAACTGAATCCGGACTGGGCGAACACGTAGACCCGGAACGGGTAGTTCGCGAGGTTGTACCCGGCCGCGGTGGCGCGGGCTTCCGCCTCGGTTCCGATCAGGTTGTAGTCGCACGCGGCCGGCGTCGGCGCGGCGATGCTCGACAGCAGCCAGCCGCCCCCGGCGGCCTGCGCGACCGTGCCGGCGATGAGTTGCTGGCCGTAGGAAACCTCCTTGTAGTACTCGGCGACGCTCTGGGTCGGCGCGGCGCCGAAGACCGCGGACGAGAGCGACGTGATCGTGAACGGGTCGGCGGGATAGACGTTGTTCACGTCCTTGAACTTGATCGGCAGGACGAGCACCTGGGTGGTTACGGTGGCCTTCTGCTGCGGCTCCGACACCGCGGGTGCGGGTCCGTCGATGACGATGTGCGTCGCGAGCAGTTCGCCGTTCGCATCGAGGCGGCCGGAGACCGTGACCCGCATGCCGTTGTCCAGCAGCCCCAGGTCGGTGGCCAGCGCGACATCGCGCGGCTCGCCCGCGTCCGCGAACAGCGTGAAGAAGAACTCGCTCGGCTGACCGTCGAAGTTGTCGCGATGGCCGAGCCGCAGCGTCCCGTGGTTGATCCGCTCGGCGGACTTGGCCCGCGGCGCGGTCGCGTCGGCGCGTCCGACGCTCCGTGCCTCGCGTGCGAACAGCGTGGTGCCCGCGGTCTTGCCGACGACGACCACCGAGGCGCCTGCTTCCAGCAGCACCGCGGCCGGCCCCTTGAGGAGCCTGGGGCGACCGTCCTCGGCGACGAGCACCTGGAAGCGTTGGCTCGACCCCAGCACCGCGTCCTCGACGACCAACTCCTCGACGACCCCGGCGATCGAGACGGAGGGCGCCTGGGCGCCGGGCTCCTCCGCCGGCGCGGGGGCCCGGTCGATATGGTGTGCCCACCCCAGCGTCGCGAACGCGAGCAGGGCGAGTCCGAAAAGGCGCAGACGCTGGGCGATCATGAGTGACCCGTACGGGGAATCCAGCCGGAGGCGGCCCACACTCTAAGCGACATCCATGCCATCGTCATGACCGGCCGTCGGTCGCCCGCGTTGGCCGGCACCCGGCGTACCCATCCCGGGGTGCCGGGCGCGGGACCTCACCGCAAACCATGGTCGATCAAGGGGTTGTCGGCGGCGCGCGCGGCATCCATCGGGACAGGGCTGGCCGCAGTTCGCCCCGGCGCCCGGAAAGGTGCCAACAGCGCGGCGAACGTTCGTTCGTGCGCGCTCGCCCGCCGCGCCGTCGGTGGGCGGGTGTCCGGCAGGTCGTGACGATCCGCGGCAGGCGGAGAGAGGTCGGGACGCCGCCGGTCAATCGAGCGTGCGTTCGCCGGCCCACCCGCGCTCGAGCATCGGGCAGAACTCGCACTCCAGCCGGCGTATCGAGCAGATCCGCAGGTCGCAGCGGACCGCGCGGCCCTCGAGGATCAGCCGCACGCGGTCGAGCCGCTGGGTATCGCGTCCCTTGACGAGGACGGCGTCACCCGGTTCCAGGTATCCGCGCAGGAACTCCGCGATTTCCGACGGCGAGCGTCCCCCATCGATCAGTCGCTCACGCGGCAGTCCCGCGCCCAGCGCGCCCGGTCGCATCTTGTCGAGGTTGTTGCCGGCGACGATCACGGTGTGGGCGACCTGGCCGCAGCGTCGTCCCAGGTCACGGTAGAGTCGATGCTGGTTGCCCATCGGCTCGGAGATGGCGCCGATGACGACGACGCGACGCTTCGCGGGGATCTCGCCGAACGCGTCGAGTGCCGTGTGGATGGTCTCGAGCGTCGACTTGACCTCGTCGCGCAGGATCGTCACGCCGCCCGGGAGCGGGATCGGCTGCATCCGCCCGCGCGGTGCCTCGGCGAGGGCGAGGCGGGCGATCGCCGTATCGATGGCGATCCCTTCGGCACGGGCGACCGCGATCGCCGCGAGCGCGGGGTAGACCAGGTGTCGGCCGATGAACCGGACGCGGACCTCCCGGGCGTCTCCGCCGGCGTGCACGGTGAACCGGGTCCCGTGGGGCCAGTCGACGGCCACGTCGCTGCCGCGCACGTCGCACTGCGCGCCGACGCCGAAGGTCATGATCCGCGCGCGGGTCTGGCCGCGCATCCACATCACGTTCGCGTCGTCGCCGTTGAGGATCGCCCAGCCGGCTTCCGGCAGCACCCGGACCATCCACGCCTTCTCGTCGCGGGTGACTTCGAACGTTCCGAAACTGCGATGGTGCTCGCTGGCGATCGACGTCACCACCGTCAGGTTCGGCAGGATCATCCGCGCGTAGCCTTCCATCATGCCGGGCGCGGAGATGCCGGCTTCGATCGCCGCGTGACGCTGGCCCGGGCGGATCCCGAGCATGAGCCAGGCGAGTGAACTCCACGCGTTGCCCGGCCCGCGCGCCGGCGCCGGCAGGTCGAGCACCGCGAGCACCGCGCGCGTGGTCGTCGACTTGCCGAGCGAGCCCACCACCGCGACGACGCGGGTGCCGCGCACGGCGGCGTGGCGCCAGGCCCGCGCGAGCCGGGACGCCGTCGGCCACAAACGGAAGCGGATCCCTTCGTAGACCGCGTGGCGGCCGGCCGGCGTGCGCCATAGCCAGCCGAGATCGCGCAGACGGTAATGCCTCACGCGGGTCTCGACGGCTTGCGCGCCCGGACGGCGACGTAGTGGCCGGTCCAATGGCGGGTCGGCTTGTCGCCGAGGCGTTCCCAGCGCGCGAGGCGCGCGAGGAACCGGAGGCGCGCGTCGGGCGTTCCCGATCGATCGAGGAGACGCGCCCGCGCGACCGCCCAGGCGCGCGGACAGTGCAGGAGCGTCGCCGATTCGAGGAGCTCGAACCCGGCGGACGAGAGGGCGCGCGCGAGGCCCTTCGGACCGTGCGTCGCGCCGGACGGATAGTCGGCGAGCCGCAACAGGCGGAGCAACCGGAACGGGAGCGCGTTGCGCAGCGCCACGGCGGGATGGCGCAGGTTGTCGAGCGTGACGAGCAGCGTTCCGCCCGGCTTGAGCGTGCGGTGGATGTCGGCGAGTGCGCGCGCGATGTCGGCCCGGCGCTCGAAATGATCGAGCGTGGAATTGGAGAGCACCACGTCGAACGACTCGTCGCGGAACGGAAGCCGGCGCACGTCGGCGGCGACCACGCGCAGCGCGGGATGGCGAGCGCGCGCAGCCCGGGCCACGCCGTGGGCGATGTCGAGCGAAGTCACGCGCGCTGCGCGTGCGGCGAGCAGCGGGGCGAGTCCCCCGCCCATCGCCTCGTCGTAGCAGTCGGTCTTGAGCAGGTCGTCGCAGCGGCCTTCGGGCAGCCAGCGTTCGAACAGTTCCGCGTTGGTCGCGTCGCTGTGCGCGCGCCACAGCGCCTGGTCGCCCGCGGCGATCAGCGGAGCGAGCGTCGTCTCCCACTGCCGATGGACGGCGTGCCTGGGGGGGCGGCGGATCACGATGCGCCGGCCGGACGCCGGACCATGGTGCGTGCGCGTGTCGCCGGCCGGTTCACGTTCGGTGCCGGCAACCGGGTCAATTCGACTTGAACCGGACCCGCATCACCTTGCGGTCGAACTCGGCTTCGGTCGCCATCGTGATCTCGCGACCGTCGGCGGCGTAGACCCGACCGCCGCTCTGCCGGCACAGGTTGCGTTCGTACTGGCAGGGACCCATCTCCGGATGGCGGCGGCACAGGTCGCCGACCTTGGGGTCGAACTGGATGGCCGTGAGCCGCCGGTTCGCGCCCGAGCCGTTCTCGCAGACGTAGATCGCGCCGGCGGGGACGCTCGCCGGATCGATCCGCGACGATGCGACCGCTGGCGCGGCCGGGGTCGCGGGCGGGGTCGCCGGTGCAGGAACCGGAACGATCGCCGGACGCGACGGGGCCGGCACCACCGGCAGCCGGGCGACCGGCGCAGAGGCCACCTCGGACGGCGGTGTGATGGGCACCGGTTCCCGGGGGGGCGCCGCGCAGCCGGCGAGAATCGCCGCGATGACGGCGATCGCGGCCCGTGCAACTCCCCGCGGGCGACCGCCCGGGTCGTCGCCTCGCGCCCGAGCCCGGGTGCTGAACCTCACCGGCGATGCTCGACTCATCGGCGCTTGCCACCGAGCAGCGACCCCAGCACCCCGCGCGTCAGCTCGCGGGCGAGCGACGAGCCGACCGACCGCGCCGCGCTCTTCGCCATCGCGTCGACGACGCCCTCGCGGCGCCCGCCTCGCGGGCCGGTGGAACCGAACAGGATGTCCGAGAGCCCGCCCATCAGCCCGCCGCCGGTGGACGCCGGCGCGCTCGCGCCGGCGGCGTCGCCGCCGTCCGCGGGACCGGCGCCGCCGGCGGTCGCGGTGGCGCCCGCCCGGGCGCGGAGCTTCTCGTAGGCGGAATCGCGGTCCACCATCTTCTCGTACTGTCCGGCGACCACCGATCCGGCGAGGAGCTTCCTGCGGTCGTCGGGCGTGATCGGCCCCATCTGCGATCCGGGCGGACAGATCCAGGCGCGCTCGGTGACGCCCGGCGCACCCTTCGCGTCGAGGAACGAGACCAGCGCCTCGCCGACCGAGAGCTCCAGGATCGCCTTCTGCACGTCGAGCTTCGGATTGGGGCGCATCGTCTCGGCCGCGGACTTGACCGCCTTCTGATCGCGCGGCGTGAACGCCCGGAGCGCGTGCTGGATCCGGTTGCCGAGCTGGCCCAGGATCTTCTCGGGCACGTCGAGCGGATTCTGGGTGACGAAGTAGACGCCGACGCCCTTCGAGCGGATCAGTCGCACGACCTGCTCGACCTTGTCGACGAGCGCGGGCGGCGCTTCGTTGAACAGGAGGTGCGCCTCGTCGAAGAAGAACACGAGCCTGGGTTTGTCGCGGTCGCCGACCTCCGGCAGGTTCTCGAACAGCTCGGCCAGCAGCCACAGCAGGAACGCCGCGTAGAGCCGCGGCGCGTTCAGCAGCTTGTCGGCGGCGAGCACGTTGACGACGCCCCGCCCGTCGCCGTCGGTCTGGATCAGGTCGTCGATGTTCAGCATCGGTTCGCCGAAGAACCGGTCGCCGCCCTGCTCCTCGATCTGCAGCAGGCCCCGTTGAATCGCGCCGATCGACGCGGGCGAGACGTTGCCGTACTGCGTCTTGAACTGCGCGGCGTTGTCTCCGACGTGCTGGAGCACGGCGCGCAGGTCCTTGAGGTCCAGGATCGCGAGCCCGTTGTCGTCGGCGACCTTGAACACCAGCGCGAGCACGCCTTCCTGCGTCTCGTTCAGGTTGAGGAGCCGCGCGAGCAGCAGCGGTCCCATGTCGGAGACCGTCGCACGGACCGGGTGCCCCTGCTCGCCCCAGACGTCCCAGAGCGTGACCGGGCAACCGGCGAACCCGGGTTCGGGCAGGCCGAGCCGCTCGAGTCGCTCCTTGAGCTTGGGCGACATGGCCCCGGCCCGGGCGATGCCGGTCAGGTCTCCCTTCACGTCCGCGAGGAAGACCGGGACGCCGATGCGCGAGAAGCGCTCCGCGAGCACCTGCAGAGAAACGGTCTTGCCGGTGCCGGTCGCCCCGGTGATGAGCCCGTGGCGGTTGGCCATCGTGGGCAGCACCGCGAGCTCGGTGTCCCCGTGGCGGGCGACGATCAAGGGGTCGGCCATGGCGTCCTCGTTGGGTTTCCGGCGCCGAGTGTAGCAACCCCGGCGCCCGGGGCGTGCGCCCTTCGGATCCCGGCCGCCCGGGTCGGGCACGGGCACGGGGGCATCCGGGGTGCCGCAGGGCCGTCGAACGCCGCCCCGCCGGGAGGGCCCCTACAATTCGGGGCGGATTTCTGGTATCATTTTTCGGCTGTACAGAGGGAATGGGCTGGGCACAGCCCATTTTTTTTTGCTCGATCCGATGACCACGACCCCGCTCGCCGACCTGCTCGCCCGCACCGTGCCTCCGCTGGGGTACGAGCTCGTCGACTGGGAGAGCTCGCCCAGGGGGCGGCTCGTGCGCGTGTTCATCGACAAGGACGGCGGGGTCGACGTCGAGGACTGCGCGAAGCTGTCGCAGCACCTGTCCCGCCTCTTCGCCGCCGAGAACGTCGATTACGACCGGCTCGAGGTGAGCTCGCCGGGATTGGACCGGCCGCTCAGGAAGGCCGCCGACTACGAACGCTTCCGCGGGCACGAGGCGAAGCTCGTGCTGCGGGAGAAGCTCGACGACACGAGGAAGATCCAGGGCGTGCTGCGCGGGCTCGATGGGGCCGTCGCGCTGGTCGAGACCGCCGCGGGCACGGTCCGCGTGCCGCTCGACGCCATCGAGCGGGCGCGCCTCGTGCCGAGGATCGATTGGAGAAAACCGTCATGAACCGCGAACTCTTGCTCCTGGTGGACGCGCTCTCGCGCGAGAAGAACGTGCCCAAGGAGATCGTGTTCACCGCGCTCGAGATGGCGCTCGCGTCGGCGACCAAGAAGCGTTTCGCCGACGACGTCGACGTGCGCGTGGCGATCGACCGCGAGAGCGGAGACTACGACGCGTTCCGCCGCTGGACGGTCGTGCTCGACGAGGAGCACGAGGAGCCGTCCCGCCAGATCGCGATCACCGACGCGCCCGACCGCGGCGAGAACCTCGTCCTGGGCGACGTCGTCGAGGAGCCGCTCGAGCCCGCCGAATTCGGGCGCATCGGCGCGCAGGCCGCGAAGCAGGTGATCCTGCAGAAGATCCGCGACGCCGAGCGCGAGCAGATCCTCAACGACTTCCTCGAGCGCCAGGACAACCTGCTCACCGGCACGGTCAAGCGCATCGAGCGCGGCAACGTCATCGTGGAATCGGGCCGCATCGAGGGCGTGATCCCGCGCGACCAGCTGATCCAGAAGGAGATGCTGCGCGTCGGCGACCGGGTTCGCGCCTACGTGATGAAGATCGACCGCACGGCGAAGGGGCCGCAGCTCATCCTGTCGCGCGTCGCGCCGGAGTTCCTCGCGCGGCTGTTCGAGCTCGAGGTCCCCGAGATCGAGGAGGGCCTCATCGAGATCAAGGCCGCCGCCCGCGATCCCGGCATCCGCGCCAAGATCGCGGTCAAGTCCAACGATCCGCGGCGCGACCCGAAGGGCACCTGCATCGGCATGCGCGGCGCGCGCGGCCCCGCGGTGACCAACGAGCTCGCCGGCGAGCGCGTCGACATCGTGCTGTGGTCCGACGACCCGGCGAAGCTCGTCGTCAACGCGCGGGCGCCGGCGCAGGTGCAGAGCATCGTCGTCGACGAGGAGAAGCACTCGATGGACGTCGTCGTCGACGAGGAGAACCTCGCGATGGCGATCGGCCGCAGCGGCCAGAACGTCAGGCTCGCCTCGGAGCTCACCGGCTGGCACCTGAACCTGATGAGCGTCGAGGAATCGCAGAGCAAGCGCGAGCAGGAGACCTCCCGGGTCCGCTCGCAGTTCATGGAGAAGCTCGACGTCGACGAGGAAGTCGCCGACATCCTGGTCGCCGAGGGCTTCACCTCGCTCGAGGAGGTGGCTTACGTGCCGCTCGCCGAGATGCTGGAGATCGACGCGTTCGACGAGGACACGGTGAACGAGCTGCGCAGCCGCGCCCGGAACGCGCTGCTGACCGAGGCGATCGTGCGCGAGGAGAGCGTGGAGAACGTCGAGGAGGCGCTGCTCGGGCTCGAAGGCATGGACACCGAGATCGCGAGCAAGCTCGCCTCGGCCGGCATCACGACCCGGGACGGGCTCGCCGACCTCGCCGGCGACGAGCTGGTCGAGATCACCGGAATCGACGCGACGAAGGCGCAGGACCTGATCATGAAGGCGCGCGCGCATTGGTTCGAGGCGGCGCCCGCGGCGACGGCGGATTGAACGCCGGCCGCGCCCATCGAACGGAGGCCCCATGGCCCAGACGACCATCGAACAATTCGCGACCGAGCTCAAGATGCCGGCCGGCGCCCTGCTGGAGCAGCTCTCCGCCGCCGGCGTGTCCGCGAAGAAGGCCGGCGACAAGCTGACCGAGCAGGACAAGACGCGGCTGCTCGACTACCTCCGCAAGCAGCACGGCGCCGCGGCCGAGCCCAAGAAGCGCATCACGCTCACGCGCAAGCAGACGTCGGAAATCAAGGCCCCGGACGCCTCGGGCAAGGCGCGCACGATCCAGGTCGAGGTGCGCAAGAAGCGCGTCCTGGTCCGTCGCGACGAAGGCGACGCGACCCCGGCGCCGGAAGAAGCGGTCGCCGAACCGCTCGTCGAGCCGGTCGTCGAGCCGGCAGCGCCGGCCGAATCGCTCGCGGTCCCCGAGCCCGAGCCGGTCGTCGAGCCGGAACCGGTCGTCGAGCCGGAGCCGGTCGTCGAGCCGGAGCCGGTCGCCGAGGCTCCCGTCGTCGCGGCGCCCGCGCCCGCACCGGCGCCGGCACCCGTACACGCGCCGCGGCCGTCGGGCCATGTCGGCGTGCTGTCCGCCGCGGAAATCGCCGTGCGTGCCGAGGAAACGCGCAAGCAGCAGGAACTCTTCGCGCGCCAGCAGGAGGACATCCGGCGCAAGCAGGACGAAGCCGAGCGCCGCAGGCTCCGCGCCGAGGAGGCCGCGAAGGTCGCCGCCCAGGCGGCGGCGAAGGCCGCGGCCGACGCCGAACGCGCGAAGGCCGCCCCGGCCAAGACGACCGAGGGAACGCTGCACCGTCCGGCTGCGAAGCCGGGCGAGCGCCGCGACAAGCCGGCCAAGAAGAGCACCGGTCCGGTGTTCTCGGAGGAGGCGGCGCGCAAGCGCGCGCTCAAGCTGCGCGGCGACGCGGCGGCGCCGACGACAGGTACGGCCGGCTGGCGCCAGCCGAAGGTCGGCGCGCGCCACCGCGACGAGGAGGGCGGCGACGCGCTGGCGCCCGCCGGACCGGTGATCCGCGAGGTGGTCGTCCCCGAGACGATCTCCGTCGCCGATCTCGCGCACAAGATGTCGGTCAAGGCCGCGGAGCTCATCAAGGTCCTGATGAAGATGGGCATGATGGTCACGATCAACCAGGTCCTCGACCAGGAGACCGCGATCATCGTGGCCAGCGAGATGGGCCACAAGGCGACCGCGGCGAAGCAGGACGATCCCGACGCGCTGCTCGCCGAGTCGCAGGCCGGCGGCGCGGCCGAGGCGCGGCCCCGGCCGCCGGTGGTGACCGTCATGGGGCACGTCGACCACGGCAAGACCTCGCTGCTCGACTCGATCCGCCGCGCGCGCGTGGCGAGCGGCGAGGCCGGCGGCATCACCCAGCACATCGGCGCCTACCACGTCGATACTCCGAAGGGCGTCATCACGTTCCTGGACACGCCGGGCCACGAGGCGTTCACCGCGATGCGGGCCCGGGGCGCGAAGGTCACCGACATCGTGGTGCTGGTCGTGGCGGCCGACGACGGCGTGATGCCGCAGACCAAGGAGGCGATCGCGCACGCGCGCGCCGGCAACGTGCCGCTCGTGGTCGCGATCAACAAGATCGACAAGGGCGACGCCAATCCGGAACGGGTCCGCCAGGAACTGGTCGCCGAGGGCGTCGTGCCCGAGGAGTTCGGCGGCGAGACGCAGTTCGTCCCGGTTTCCGCGCGCACCGGCCAGGGCATCGACAGCCTGCTCGACTCGATCCTCCTGCAGGCCGAGGTGCTCGAGCTCAAGGCCCCGCGCGACGCTCCGGCGCGCGGGATCGTGATCGAATCGCGGCTCGACAAGGGCCGCGGCCCGGTGGCGACCGTCCTGGTCAACGCGGGCACGCTCAAGCGCGGCGATGTCGTGCTGGCCGGCGCCGTGTTCGGCCGGGTCCGCGCGATGTCCGACGAGAACGGCAAGGCGATCCAGCAGGCCGGACCGGCGATTCCCGTCGAGATCCAGGGCCTGTCCGACGTGCCGCTCGCCGGCGAGGAAGTGCTCGTGCTGGGCGACGAGCGCAAGGCGCGCGAGATCGCGCTGTTCCGGCAGGGCAAGTTCCGCGACGTCAAGCTCGCGAAGCAGCAGGCCGCCAAGCTCGAGAACATGTTCGACCAGATGGGCGCCGGCGAGGTCAAGACGCTGGTGCTCATCGTCAAGGCCGACGTCCAGGGGAGCTACGAGGGCCTCTCGCAGGCGCTCACCAAGCTGTCGACCGACGAGGTCAAGGTCAACATCGTCCACGCGGCGGTCGGCGGCATCACCGAGTCGGACATCAACCTCGCGCTCGCGTCGAAGGCGGTCATCGTCGGATTCAACGTCCGTGCCGACGCGCAGGCGCGCAAGCTCGCCGAGGGCGCCGGCGTCCAGATCCGCTACTACGACGTCATCTACGACGCCGTCGACGACGTGAAGGCGGCGCTTTCGGGCATGCTCACGCCCGAGCAGAAGGAGAGCCGCCTGGGCCTGATCGAGGTTCGCGAGGTGTTCCGGATCTCGAAGGTCGGGACCGTCGCCGGCTGCATGGTGACCGAGGGGCTGGTCCGCCGCGGCGCGAAGGTCCGGGTCCTGCGCGACAACGTCGTGGTCCACGACGGCGAGCTCGATTCGCTCAAGCGTTTCAAGGACGACGTCCGCGAGGTGAAGGCGGGGTTCGAGTGCGGCCTGTCGCTGCGCGGCTTCAACGACATCAGTCAGGGCGACCAGCTCGAGGTCTACGAGATCGTCGAGGTGACGCGCACGCTGTGACGCCCGGCCGCCGCCCGCCCGCCGCCGCGCGGGCGGCCCGGCGGCAGGCGGCGTCCGCAGGCGCCCGGTCCCGATGGCCAAACGGCACTCCTCCCGCGCCGCCCGCGTCGGCGACGAGATGCAACGCGAGCTGATGCGCCTGCTGCGCGAGGAGGTGAAGGATCCGCGCGTCGGCATGGTCACGATCACGCGCGTCGACGTGGCGGGGGACCTCTCGCACGCGCGCGTCCACGTCACCGACCTGGCCGGGCGCGAACACGCCTCGGAGACGGTGGCCGCGCTGGGGCGCGCGTCCGGATTCCTGCGCAGCGAACTCGCGCACCGGCTCTCGCTGTACACCGTGCCCCAGCTCTCGTTCGTCTACGACGATTCGATCGAGTCCGGACTGGCGCTCTCGCGGCTGATCGACGAGGCGGTCGCGCAGGATCGCAAGCGCGATTCGTGAGCGGGCGTGCGGACCGCCGGCGCGTCGACGGCATCCTGCTGCTCGACAAGCCGGCCGGGATCTCGTCGAACGCGGCGCTCCAGCGGGCGAAGCGCGCGCTCGGCGCGCTCAAGGCCGGCCACACCGGCACGCTCGATCCGCTCGCCACCGGCCTGTTGCCGATCGCCTTCGGCGAGGCGACCAAGTTCGCCCAGCCGCTCCTCGACGCGCGCAAGGCGTACGTCGCCGTCGTGCGCTTCGGCACGGCGACATCCACCGGCGACGCCGAAGGCGAGGTCGTCGAGCGCGGGCCGGTGCCGCCGGACCGCGCAGCGGTCGCCCGCTGCCTGCCGGCGCTGACCGGGCCGATCCGCCAGGTCCCGCCCCGGTACGCCGCGCTCAAGCACCGCGGCCGCGCCTACTACGAATGGGCCCGCGAGGGCGTCGACATCGAGCGGACGCCGCGGGAGATCGTCGTGCATCGCCTCGAACTCGCCGACTGGGCGCCGCCGGACGCGACACTCGTCGTGGATTGCAGCAAGGGGACCTACGTCCGCG
>JADZDA010000184.1 GCA_020851255.1 Burkholderiales bacterium
AGACGCGCTCGGCCATCTCGGAGGCGAAGAGCTTCGCCATCGACGCTTCCTTGAGGCAGGGCTCGCCGGCCGAGCGCAGCGCCGCCGCGTGCCAGACGAGCTGGCGCGCCGCCTCGATCTCCACGGCCATGTCGGCCAGCCGGAAGTTGACCGCCTGGTGCTCGATGATCGGCTGGCCGAACGCCTGGCGCTCGCGCGCGTAGGCGACCGCGGCCTCGAACGCGGCGCGCGCCATGCCCACCGCCTGGGCCCCGATGTTGATCCGGCCGGCCTCGAGGTTCGCGAGCGCGATCCGGTAGCCCTGCCCCTCGTCGCCCAGACGGTTCCCGGCCGGGACCTCGCAGCGCTCGAAGACGATCTGCGCGGTGTCGGAGGCGCGCTGGCCCACCTTGTCCTCGATGCGCGCGACGACGAATCCCGGCGTCTTGGTGTCGACGACGAACGCCGAGATGCCGCGCTTGCCGGCCGCCCTGTCGGTGACCGCGAAGACGATCGCGAGGTCGGCGTTCCTGCCGGACGTGATGAACTGCTTGACGCCGGACAGGAGGTAGCGGTCACCGTGCCGCTCCGCGCGCGTGGTGATCGCACCCGCGTCGGAGCCGACCGCGGGTTCGGTCAGGCAGAAGCAGCCGAGCTTCTCGCCGCGCGCGAGCGGCACGAGGAAGCGCGCCTTCTGCTCGTCGTCCGCGAACGCGTTGAGAATGCCGCAATCGAGGTTCTGCACCGAGAGGATCGTGCTGGTCGCGCCGTCGCCGGCCGCGATCTCCTCGAGCGTGATCGCCGAGGCGAGCGTGTCGAGGCCGGCGCCGCCCCAGCGCTCGGGCACGACGATGCCGAGCGCGCCCAGCTCACCGAGCGCCCGGATCTCTTCGGCCGGGAAGCGGCTCTCGCGGTCCCGGGCCGCCGCGTTCGGTGCCAGCCGTTCCTGCGCGAACGCGCGCATCGTGTCCTGGACCAGCCGGTGTTCTTCGTCGAGCAGCATCGGGCTACCTCGGGGAGGGTTGGTCCCGCGGCGCGGGGCGATCGACGGCGCCCGGCCCCGCGCGTCGCGATGTCGGGCCGCCGCGGGCGATCATCGGTGTTCGTCTAAGACCAGCCGCACGGCGAGCGCGCCGAAGACGCCGGCGAGCAGGCGCTTCGACCAGACCGCCCAGCGCGTCGCGCCGGACATCCGCCGCCGGATGCCGGCCGCGGCCAGCACGCACAGCGAGTCGAAGCCGGCGACGACGGTGATCTGCGTCGCGCCGAGCAGCAACGACTGGACGAGCACGTCGCCGCGCGTCGGATCGACGAACTGGGGGAAGAGCGCGAGCTGGAACAGCGCCACCTTGGGATTGAGCAGGCTCGTCGCGAGGCCCGCCCGGTAGAGCTCGCCGCCGCCGATCGGGCGCGTGGGCGCCGCCCCGGGCAGCGGCCGCGCATCGCGCCAGGTCGTCCACGCGAGCCAGGCGAGGTACGCGGCGCCGGCGTAGCGGATCGCGTCGTAGGCGACCGGCACCGCCGCGAGCAGCGCCGCGAGCCCGAACGCGGCGGCCAGCACGTGGCCGACGAATCCGGTGGTCGTCCCGGCGAGCGAGACCATCCCCGCGCGCCGTCCCTGCGACACCGTGCGCGCGACCAGGTAGACCAGATTCGGTCCCGGCGTGATCGCCAGAGCCACGCACGCGGCGACGAACAGCAGCCAGGTATCGATCGCGATCATCCGCGCTCCGCGTCCTCGTCCGTCCCGACGGTCAGACGATCTCGACGGCGAGCGCGGTCGCCTCGCCGCCGCCGATGCACAACGCCGCGACGCCGCGGCGCTTGCCGTGCTTGCGCAGCGCGCCCAGCAGCGTCACGACGATCCGCGCGCCGGACGCCCCGATCGGATGGCCGAGGGCGCACGCGCCGCCGTGCACGTTCATCCGCTCGTGCGCGATCGCGTGCTCGCGCATCGCGGCCATCGTCACGACGGCGAACGCCTCGTTGACCTCCCACAGGTCGACGTCGCGCGGCGTCCAGCCGGACTTCGCGCAGACCTTCGCGATCGCGCCGACCGGCGCGGTCGGGAAGTCGCCCGGCGCCGCCGCATGCACCGCGTGGGCCACGATCACCGCGAGCGGCGCGAGTCCGCGGCGCTCGGCGGTCGACCGGCGCATCAGCACCAGCGCGGCGGCGCCGTCGGAGATCGAGCTCGAATTCGCGGCGGTCACCGTGCCGTCCTTGCGGAACGCGGGCTTGAGCGTCGGGATCTTGTCGGGCGCCGCCTTCGCCGGCTGCTCGTCCTGCGCGATCACGACCTCGCCCTTGCGCCCGGCGACGGTCACCGGCGCGATCTCCCACCCGAACGTGCCGTCGCGATTCGCGTCGAGCGCGCGGGAGAGCGAGGCGAGCGCGTAGCGGTCCTGCTCCTCGCGCGTGAACCCGAACTTCGCCGCGCAGTCCTCCGCGTACGTGCCCATCAGCCGGCCCTTCTCGTACGCGTCCTCGAGCCCGTCGACGAACATGTGGTCGACGACCGTCTGGTGGCCCATCCGGTAGCCGGCGCGCGCCTTCGGCAGCAGGTACGGCGCGTTGGACATCGACTCCATGCCGCCGGCGACGATCACGTCGTGCGAACCGGCGGCGAGCATGTCGTGGGCGAGGATCGCCGCCTCCATCGCCGAGCCGCACATCTTGTTGACGGTCGTGCAGGGCACCGCCTGCGGCAACCCCGCCTTCAGCGCGGCCTGGCGCGCCGGCGCCTGCCCCTGTCCGGCGGGCAGCACGCAGCCCAGGATCACCTTGCCGACGTCGTCGGGCGCGATGCGCGCCCTCTCGACCGCCGCGCGCACCGCGACCGCACCCAGGTCGCTCGCGGCGAGCGACGCGAAGTCGCCCTGGAATCCGCCCATCGGCGTCCGGGCGGCACCCACGACAACCATCGGATCATTGAGCATCGTGATACCTGCGCGAAGTTCGTTGCGTCCGGCACCCGTTCGCGGCCGTAGCCACGCCGCCGCGATTCGAACGGCGGTCATTCATCCGGGGGCCGTCATCGGGTCTCGTTGAACAGCTCGCGTCCGATGAGCATACGGCGGATCTCGCTCGTGCCGGCGCCGATCTCGTAGAGCTTGGCGTCGCGCCACAGCCGCCCGGTCGGGTACTCGTTGATGTAGCCGTTGCCGCCGAGGCACTGGATCGCCTCGCCGGCCATCCACGTCGCCTTCTCGGCGGCCCAGAGGATCGCACCGGCGGCGTCCTTGCGCGCCACCGTCCCCGCGTGGCCGCGGTCCAGGGCCTGCGCGACCGCGTAGACGTACGCGCGCGACGCCTGCATCGTCGTGTAGAGGTCGGCGAGCTTCCCCTGCATCAGCTGGAACTCGCCGATCGGCTGGCCGAACTGCACGCGCTCGTGGACGTAGGGCACGACGACGTCCATGCACGCCTGCATGATGCCGAGCGGCCCGCCGGCGAGCACCGCGCGCTCGTAGTCGAGGCCGCTCATCAGGATGTTGACGCCGCGCCCTTCCTGCCCCAGCACGTTCTCGTCGGGTACGAAGCAG